>CAJOOZ010000070.1 GCA_905236705.1 uncultured Lachnospiraceae bacterium
ATGATGGCGGAATTGGCATATGCTCCGTCTCTGCCGGAATAGCTCATGCCGTTCACCGCCAGAAATCCGCTCTCCGAAGAGGCATTGACCACATATCCTCCGGGGCACATACAAAAGGAATACACCCCTCTGCCCAGGCCCGTCTGCGCCGTCAGCTTGTAGGGCGCTGCTCCCAGCAGTTCATAGATTTCTTCCGGCTGTCTGCCGTATTGGTTTTCATTGATCATGGTCTGCGGATGGATCACCCTGAAGCCGACGGCAAAGGGTTTGGCCTCCATCGGTATTCCCTGCGCATGCAGACTCTCAAACGTGTCCCTGGCACTGTGCCCAATGGCCAGTACCACCCGCTCTGCTGCAAGGACGCTCTCCCTGCTGCCGTTTTCATCCCTGACGCCTATTCTAATGCCTGTGACTCGGCCGCCCTCTGTGACAAGGGCTCTCATTTCGGTCTCAAATCTGACCTCTCCACCAAGACGGGTGATCTCGCCCCGCAGGTTTACGCAGATCTGCTCCAGCCTGTCCGTCCCCACATGCGGCCGGCTGTCATAGAGGATGGACTCAGGTGCGCCCATGGAAACATAAAGCTCAAGTATCCTGCGGCATCTCCCGTCTTTATCCTTGACCAGTGTATTCAGCTTGCCGTCCGAAAACGTTCCTGCCCCGCCTTCTCCGAACTGCACATTACTGTTTGCATGAAGCTTTCCCGTTTTCCAGAACTCTTCCACATCCGCCCGTCTGCGGTCTGCCTCTTTGCCCCGTTCGATCACGATGGGACGCAGGCCTGCCAGAGCCAGAAAATAGGCGCAGGACATCCCTGCCGGACCGAAGCCGACAATCACCGGTCTTATGATCTGTCCATCCTTAAGAGCCCGCTGCGCGGCAGCGCCAAGGGCCGGTAGTCTGTAAGGCTGTGGAGTTTGTGAGATATGTACGCCCGTTCTCTTTTTCGCTCGGCTCTCAAGGAGCTTCTCTTCGGCATTTTTGCCG
This sequence comes from uncultured Lachnospiraceae bacterium, assembly GCA_905236705.1. GTDB lineage: Bacteria > Bacillota > Clostridia > Lachnospirales > Lachnospiraceae > RGIG7926. The sequence goes on from CAJOOZ010000070.1 coordinate 988, forward strand.
CCCCTGACAGACAGATCCGCAGAACAGACATATAAAAGATGCGGCTTTTTTCTGGCATCGATGCTGCGTCTGACGAGCTTGACATCCATGATCTGTGATTCTCTGATCCCGAGAGCCCTGGCACATTCAGATCTGAGTGTTGCATCCGTATAGGAAAGTGGTAATTTAATATCCGAAACTCTGATTCCCATATGAAACCGTCCGCTCTAAAGTTCCTAATACTGTTTTAACCATCTGGCGATGGCCACCGGCAGTCCCTTTCCCGGCACCCGGCTCCATTCGCCGGCATCAAATGTATGCGTCATGACGATGCATGTGCAATAAGCCGCTGTTCCGAGGACGCAGGATAAAAGAAGCACCGGCCAGGCTCCCAGCGCCTCTGTCATCACCCTTCGTATCACAAAAGCGATCAGCCCCATAAATACGCAGCTGACGCCCATCAGCAAAAAGCTTCTGAGCAGATCCTGATGAAAATGAAGCTCCATCACCACAATAGCCGCCGCCAATACAAAAGCTACAAGATTACCGATCAGGAATGACAGAAACAGGAGCGTATACTCAGGTTCATCGCCACCCACCATTCTGGCGGCGATCACGGCAGTAATCACCGTATCCATGATCAGAAGCAGGGAAAATATCCATCTCTCCCAGACCACCCTGGCCACAGCCCCCGCAAACAGAAACATTGCCAAAGCCAGAGTACACCACACACCTCTGCGCAGCAGTGTGGCAAACAGCGCATCCTCCGTATCGAAGAACACCTGTCCGATCACATCAGGCAGCGTCAGCAGCAGCATCAAAAAAGGAAAGACCATATAGTTGTATACCTTCAGGCTGATGGCGATCCTGTCGCGGACATGCACCAGATCACCATACTTCAGTTCTTTTTTGATGCCTCTGGTCATCACGCCCGTTATCTGGAACGCCAGAAGTCTGACCGGCTCCATCAGAAGCAGCGCGCATAACAGAAATTCCCCTGTTTTTTCATTGAGGCTTCCCGTTTTTCTCAATAATAATATCATAGGCAGCAGGATACATAGATAAGGGCAGATCCTGTCCCAGATCTCCTTAAACAGACATCCGAAATATGCCCCGATACACTCCTTAGGTTTTATCTTTTTCCCTACATAGCCTCCGTCAAACAGCTGTCTGAGCCGCCTGTTTAAGCTGCTTTTCAAAAACAGTACCACCAATAGTCCGATCACATTGCCGATCAGAATACTGCCGCTGCCCAGGGCCGCCATATATGCATAGTAATAATGGTCCGTTCTCATCAGTGCGGCAACCTTTTCGGAATATGCACCGAGCCGACCGCACACCAGAAATGCCAGCAGAATACTGACCACAAGTGACGTCTCCGATGCCACGCCCCCCGGTATCACAGCGCCCATGCCTTCCAGAAAACCGCCCACACAGCGCATCAGCACCATAGGCAGCACCGCTACTGCAATGAGCCTGATCCCCAAAGCGGCCAGTCTGCTGCCCGTCATCAGAAGGCTCAGCCTGTCAGCTCCCAGAAATAATCCAACGGAAATCATAAGCGTCAAAAGAAAGGCGGTCAGCGTAACACCATGATAAAACATGGCTGCATTCATGTATCCGTTGCGGTTCCTGAAAAATACCGCCCGCCTGCGGATCAGTCCGGATGCGGTATCCCCCAGACCGATGACGATCATCTGATACAGTAAATACGGAACGGCAAAAAAAGCCATTCCCAACATTCCCATCCGATGGGACAAAAGTGCAAATAACAGTAGCGTCAAAAAAAGCTCCAGCCAGCGGGCATATGCCCCTTGGCCGCTTTGACGGATCAGATTTGCCTTACTCTTTACAGCCATATCTTATACCCTGCAATCTATTTGGTGATCCCGAGTGCATTCAGGATCTCTTCCTGTCTTGAAAACATCACCTGCTCCTGCTCCGGCAGTTCATGATCATACCCGAACAGATGCAGCAAACTGTGTGTCAGTAAAAATCCATACTCTCTTCTGATACTGTGTCCGTATTCTTCGGCCTGTGATATCACTCTGGCCGCGTTCAATACGATATCTCCCAGGATCAGTTCTCCGGTATCCTGGTCGAAATAAGCCGACCTATTCTGCTCTGCCAGAGACAGATCGGAGGGTGATTCAAAATCCACTGCCGGAAAGGACAACACATCCGTTTCCTTGTCCAGTCCCCTGTAATCCCTGTTGTAGCTCCTGATCCCTTCGCCGTCCGTAATCAGCAGATTGACCGTGATATCATAAGGACACTTCTCAAACTCCAGCACTTTTGCGGCGATCTCTTCTAACAGCTCTTCTTCGCTGCACGGCAGCTCAATATCCGTTTCCCTGTCAACGTAAAAAGTCATAATAGAGCCTTTCCTGTGCAAAACACTGTCTGATGCTGTTCATCTCACCCAGTGTCAGCTCGCACTTATCAAGCAGCCCGCTTTCCATCTGCTTGGAGAAAACCACCGATACGATCTGATCATAGTTGAGCCTTGCATCCTTGTTCTTTTCAAACAGAAACATGACGGATGAGACCATGGCATCCGATAAGAGAACGATAGCCGCCTCTTTGGAAACAAGAGGCGTATCTTTGCCGCCGTACTCCTTCAGAAGCTGAACAAGCTCCTGCGGAAAATCATACTCGGCGGCGATATCAAGCGTGTTTTTCAGATTGCTTTCTCCGCGCATCCTGCCGATCTTATGATAATAGCCGCCTGCCTTGGCAAGCTGTTCATCGGCGCCGATCTGCTCTGCCAGCTTTTGACAGAAATGCGCCGTATGCACCGCATGATAATATGCCCGCTTGTTTTGCTCCTTCAGCTGTGAGAGCAGTTCGAATTCCGGATCGTTGATCCTGCCGTACAGATCCGTCCTCCTGTATACCACCTTCAGGCTTAAATACTTCAGCAGCCCCGTCAACAACAGAAAACTGATGATCAGATCGGCAAGTGCCGTGATATACACGGAAACGGGCAGAGCCCCTCGCATGGCAAATTCCATCACCAGCAAAAGCAGCACATCAAACAGCAATGTGGCAAACAGCGGCAGCCCGAACAGAAAACTCTCATCCACAAAATCAAAGAGCAGCGCGGTAAAGATCCCGATCAGCGCAAGTGTCACAAACACCTCTAGAGTCGGTCCTGCCAGAAGCTGCTGAAACATAAGCAGAAACAAAAAACCTGCCACTGCCTGCGGCAGTTCGGAGAACAGAATCAACGCTGCGGCCAGCGGCAGATAAAGCCAGAGCAGCGGCTCAAAAAAGGCAGAAAAAACGCTGATCAGGATGCCAATGAAAAAAGTGACCAGAAATCTGCCCTTATGCTTACCGTTGTCATATTTCCACAGATCTTTTTCACCGGCAACCATCATAACAAAAAACCAGACGAGCCCCGTTGCCGCCAGGCGGATACAGCCGGTCAGCACCATACCACCCGTCTGTGATGCGAAATTTCCAATCAGACCATAGACGAGAGCCGGACACATAGCCGGCAGCAGCCATAACAGATAAGTCCATGTTTTACTGTCTGTTTTTTCTTCCTTCTCTTCTGCCTGCGCCGTCACCGTTTCGTTTGGATTTATAGTTTTCTCTTTTTTCATATTCATCATATGCCTTGACGATCCGCTGTACCAGGGGATGTCGTACCACATCTCTGCTGGTCAGATTACAAAAGGCGATCTCTTCCACATTTTTCAATACTTCTCTTGCCACATCCAGACCGCTCTTCTGGTCAGCCGGCAGATCCTTTTGGGACAGATCACCGGTGATCACGACCTTGGACCCGAACCCGATCCTGGTCAGAAACATCTTCATCTGAGCCTGTGTGGTGTTCTGCGCTTCATCCAGGATGATATATGCATTGTCCAGGGTGCGTCCTCTCATGTAAGCCAGCGGCGCCACTTCTATCAGCCCCTTTTCCATATTCCGGACAAAGCTTTCGGCGCCCATGATCTGATACAGGGCATCATACAAAGGTCGCAGATAAGGGTCCACCTTGCTCTGCAGATCTCCCGGCAGAAATCCCAGCTTTTCTCCGGCCTCGATGGCAGGCCTCGTGAGTATGATCCGTTCCACCTCTCCCTTTTTAAAGGCAGTGATCGCCATGGCCATGGCCAGATAGGTCTTGCCCGTACCGGCCGGGCCGATACCGAAGACGATCATGTGATCCCGTATCGCGCTCACATACTCTTCCTGTCCGCCGGTTTTGGGGTGGATCGGCTTGCCTGCAACCGTATGGCAGATACAATCCGCATCCAGTTTGTCCAGTTCGGCTTCCCTGCCTTCATCCGCCATCTCCAGCGCATAATTGACCCGCTGCGTATCCAGTTCCTCCCTGATAGATTCTCCGGTCAGAGACAGCACCAGCCTTTCGGCTTTTCTCACATTTTCCTCACTGCCCTGAATCCGCAATCTGCCGTCCCTGTCTATCAGAAGCACATGCATCTGCTTCTCGATCTGCTTCAGATAACTGTCATATTGACCAAACAAGGCCTGCATACTGTTCATATCCAGCTCGATCTGTTTCTCATACTCCGGCTGCATATATCCTCCACCCTCAGACATATCCGTATTGCAATTGGTATTCACAGCCCACAGAACATCTCACTGACCCGGGGCACCATACAAATTGCATTTTATCACAACAGAGCCGATAAAAAAAGATGCAAACGCATTTTCGCATCTGCATCTTTGTGCAATCCTGCATCAAAAATATGTGCGGTCCACTCTCTTTCTGACCATTTCCACTTTTTCCCGCAGTTCCGGATGATCTTCGAGGATCTGCATGGCTTTATCCACCTGCATCTCGTTGATGCAGAAGGTGCATCGCAGTTTTTCCGCTCCCCAGAAAAATCTTCTCAGAAAAGATATCTCTTCCCATTTTTCAAAATAGGAGATCCTGTTCTCCAAAAAAAGATGCTCCAGCTTACGCTTAACTTTCTGGTCACTGACTGCAAACAATTCGATCTCATTATGGATCTTTACATTGGAAAATGAAAGTTCTCTCATCCTTTTACTGCTTCCTTCTGCGTCACTTCTTTTTCATGCTGCTCCTGGATATTCTCCAGAGCGGAAAGCATGGGTTTTATGTTTTCTCCCCTGAGCTTTCTTCTGACATAGTTATCCGTGATCTTCATGACCAGTCCCGATAATGACAGTACCCCGATCAGGTTGGGAATCGCCATCAGGCCGTTAAAGGTATCGGACAGATCCCAGGCCAGACTCAGCTCCATCGTAGCACCCACCACGATAAAGCATACAAAAATGATCTGATAGATCACCACCAGCTTGCGGCCGAACAGGTATTCAAAAGCCCTGGTCCCATACTGGCTCCAGCCCAGAACCGTTGAAAATGCAAACAGCAGAATCGCTATGGCAATAAATGAATATCCCAATTGACCGAATACGGTGGAAAAAGCCTCCGCCACAAGGGCCGTTGATTCATTCGATGAAATCACGGCTCCCGTATCCAGATCCACCAGTCCGGAGGAAAGAACGGCAAATGCTGTCAGTGTGCAGACAATGATCGTATCCGCAAACACCTCGAATATGCCCCACATACCCTGTACGACAGGCTCTCTGACATTGGAAGAAGAATGCACCATAACAGAGGAGCCAAGACCCGCTTCATTGGAGAACACGCCTCTCTTCATTCCCCATTGAACCGCCAATTTGACCCCCGATCCCACAAGACCGCCGGCTGCGGCCTTCAGACCGAAAGCGCCTTTGAAAATGGCTGAAAAAACTGCACCGGTCTGATCGATATGTGCGATAAACACCACAAGGGCACCGATCACGTAAGCAATCGCCATAAAGGGAACCAGTGTCTCGGTTACGGAGGCGATCCTCTTCAGTCCTCCCACGATCACCAGTCCCGCCAGGACCATCAGGACAATGCCCGTTACCAGCGTGGGAACCGAAAAAGCGGTATTCATATTGGTTGCGATGGAATTGATCTGGCTCATATTCCCTATACCAAAGGAGGCCAGAATACAGAATACGGAAAACAGAACTGCCAGGACGGAACCGATCTGTTTGCAGCCTTTTTTGCTTCCCAGACCGTCCTTAAGATAATACATCGCTCCGCCGCACCACTCATTTCTCTCATTTCTGCGACGATAATAGATACCCAGCACATTCTCCGAAAAATTGGTCATCATACCGAAAAATGCCACGATCCACATCCAGAAGATCGCACCCGGACCACCGCTTACGATGGCTGCGGACACACCTGCGATATTACCCGTACCGATGGTAGCCGCCAGAGCCGTACACAAACTCTGAAACTGTGTGATCTGCTTATCCTCTTTTCCCGTGTGCTCCGTTACCTTTTTATCCGAAAAGATACCGCCGATGGTGTTTTTCAGCCAGTGTCCTATATGGGACAACTGAAACACTTTGGTAAGGCAGGTCATCAGGATGCCAGTACCCACCAGAAGCACCAGCATGGGAACTCCCCACACAAAGCCATTTACTTTTCCGTTGACAGATTCAACTGCCTGCATTGCTCCATTCATCGTTCTCTCCCTCTTGATTTATC
>CAJOOZ010000071.1 GCA_905236705.1 uncultured Lachnospiraceae bacterium
AAGAGGGCATTTCCGTGGTTTTCGTCCTCAGAAATGCCCATATTTTATGGATTTATTGCAGTGTTGCAGTCACTTTGAAAATCCTGCCTTTTTTACGGCAAATACCAAAAATGATTTTGTTTTCAAAAAGTCAATTGACTTTTTTTCGGCCGCATAGTAGAGTTTTTTTATACTGTTTCTATCATATTTCTGACCCTGATATCCCATGGTGTAAGGAGGCGGTTATGGAACAATTTGACCTCTACAGACGACGTCTGATCCCCAACGAATGCATCCTCCTGAAGGATGACCGGATCGTTTCTTTTGAAAACAACCGGCTCGTCACTGTCTGGGATGCAATCCGCCCGAAAAAGAATCTCCATCACGGGATCTCCTGTTTCTTTTTTGATGAAGGCATCAAGGTCAGCAAGTTTTATCGCGAAGACAATTCCCTGGTTTACTGGTATATCGACATCATTTATGCGCACCGGACAAATACGATACCGGATCTGACTCACACCTATTCCATCCGTTCCATTCCGGAGCGGGATGAAGGCGGAAACAATCTGGTGGTCACGGATCTGCTGGCCGATATCCTGATCTATCCCGACGGCAGCATAAAGCTGGTGGATCTGGGTGAGATCTCGGATGCGCTCGAAAGCGGTCTTTTGGATATCAGCACTGCCGCCCATGCCCTGAGACTGACCGACAGGACTCTTGGCGAGATCTACAGTGGCGCATTTCGCGACAAACAGGAATATCTGGAATCCTTTGAATAAGGCACCGGCGGCCTAATAAAAGATATGTCCTCCGATCTGCTGTCCGGTCAGACCCGGAATCGGCGTTCTGAAGAACAGACAACCTCCTACGGGGGAGGCTCCGGACATGGCATCTCTGGCTGCCTGATAACAGGACTCGTTGGCTCCTCTGGCCAGCACCAGTGAAAATCGTCCGCTGGCCACCGGCGCAAACTGCCGGTTCTGCATCAGCACTTCAATAACGGAGGACGGAAATCTCGGACTGCGGACGCGGTTCAATATCACGGCGCCCACCGCCACTTTACCGGTATAGCTCTCTCCTCCGGCTTCACATTCGATCATCGCCGCCATCAGATCCAGATCGCCGGAAGCAAAGGTCAGATCCGACAGATCCCGGCTGACCAGCGACTGCGACTCCAGCGACAGCGCAAGTTCCTTTTTATATTCAGCCTGCAGGCTTGCAATATCATTTTCTTTTTCGGCGAGCTGCTTTTCATAGGCATAAGCCTCTTCTTCTTTTCTGGCAATCTCATCCGCATATTCCTTCATACTGGCACTGGCCGATGCAACATCCTCGGATACCTGCATTGCCTTTTCCTGTGCCTCTGTGCGCAATACCTCCAGCGCTTCTTTTTCCGCTTTCAGATCCTTCTCCTGCTCGGTGATCTCCTTTTCGGCTTTTGTATAGACATCCAGCATTTTTCTGTCATACTGGTTAATGCTTTCAAAGTAAGCCGACTTGTTCAGAAAATCGGAAAAGCTCTTGGCGCCGAGCAGAATATCCAGGTAGGATTCCGAACCCTGCTCATACATATACTTGATGCGCCCCTTCATATCCTTTTTCCGCTTTACCTGCAGTTCTCTGGCCAGCTCTACGTTTTTTTCGGCCTCCTCGATATCTCTTTCCTTCTGGTCTACCAGATCCTCATACTCATTCAGAGTGGTCACTGCCGTCTGCAGTTTTATACTGACCTGTTTCAGATATTCTCCCAGATCGCTCTTCTCTTCATTCAGGTCACCGATGGCCTCCTCCGCCTGATTCAGCTTGTCCTCCATCCTGTTTTTTTCCTGCTGGGCGGCCTGAAGCTGTCTGCCCGTACTGGACATCTGCGGCGAGTACGGCGCAGAAGAAGATCCGCTCCCCTGGTCGGAGCCCGTCCTGTCTCCCGCAGAAGAATCCTCAGGCGCTTCTTCCACATCGCCGCTGCCGGAAGGAGAAGACACTTCTCCCGAACTGACATCAATGGTGGTGGTATCTGCCCATGCAGACAGACCTGTCTGTAAAAACAGGCCACCTGCCAGGACAAGCGCCGCTGCGGATCTTATGCACTTTTCACCGAAACCTCTGCGCATCCGGACAATCCTCTCACATTTACAACTCGATCTCTATCGTTCTGCCGGCATGTTTGTACTGATAATACTCCACACCCGCTGCATCGAACATCTTTTTTGCCGCCGTATTGGACGGCGTTCCGTTATATTTGTCGCTCTCGTAAACAACGGTTTTGATCCCCGCCTGAATGATCGCCTTGGCACATTCATTACACGGGAAAAGCGAAACATAAAGCTTGGTGCCCTCCAGATTACCGCCCCTGTAATTCAGGATCGCATTCAGCTCTCCGTGAGTTACGTAAGGGTATTTGGTCTCCAGATCCTCTCCCTCTCTGGCCCACGGAAAATCCTCATCGGCGCAGCCGTTCGGAAACCCGTTATAGCCCATGGACAGGATCCTGTTGTCCTTGCCGACGATGCAGGCTCCCACCTGTGTGTTCGGATCCTTGGAGCGAAATCCGGACAGTTTGGAAACGCCCATGAAATACTCGTCCCAGGATATATAATCCGTTCTCTTTTGCGTCATAGTATCCCCCTGCAGTTCCTTATTTTGTACCAAAGATCCTGTCTCCCGCATCACCGAGACCCGGAACGATGTAGCAGTTCTCATTCAGCTTTTCATCCAGCGCTCCCACATAAAGATCCACATCCGGATGATCCTTCTGCATTCTCTCGATCCCTTCCGGAGCGGCAATAATGCACATAAAGTGAATGTTTCTGCAGCCTTTCTCCTTCAGCATTCTGATCGCCGCCGATGAAGATCCGCCGGTAGCCAGCATCGGATCCACCACAAAGACCTCACGGTCCTGACAGTCCTCCGGCAGCTTACAATAGTATTCCACCGGCTCCTTTGTCTCGGGATCGCGGTACAGTCCGATATGTCCCACCTTGGCAGTGGGGATCAGCTCCAGCATTCCCTCTACCATTCCGAGTCCCGCTCTCAGAATCGGAACCACCGCCAGCTTTTTGCCCTTGAGTTCCTGCACCGTTGTGCTGCAGATCGGCGTCTCGATCTCAACGTCCTCCAGAGGCAGCTCTCTCGTAGCCTCATAACAGATCAGCATGGCAATCTCGCCGATAGTCTGGCGAAAATCCTTGGTGCCGGTATCCTTTCTTCTGATGTAACCAATCTTGTGCCGGATCAACGGATGATCCATGATCACTACTTTACCCATCATTACCTCCTGTCTGAGCTATGCCTCCTCAATCTGGCGAATCCGTCTGATATGTCTCTCTTCGCCGGAGAACTCCGTATCCAGAAAAGTGTCCACAATGGACAGTGCCAGATTTTCACCGATGATACCCGCCCCCATGGAAAGCACATTGGCATCGTTATGAAGCCTGGTCAGCCTGGCCGATACGGTATCGGAACAGACCGCTGCCCTGATA
>CAJOOZ010000072.1 GCA_905236705.1 uncultured Lachnospiraceae bacterium
CACGACCGAAGTCAATAAGATTCCGATCACGGTCCTGTCCAGATGTCAAAGATATGACTTTAAAAGGATATCGATCGATACCATCACTGACAGGCTCAGAGAGCTGATGGAAAAAGAAGGGATACAGGCGGAGGAAAAAGCCCTGCGTTATGTGGCAAGAATGGCGGACGGCTCCATGCGCGACGGTCTCAGCCTTCTGGATCAGTGTGTCGCTTTTCATTACGGAGAGACGTTGACATACGATATGGCGCTGGATGTACTCGGCTCGGTAGACAGTGAGGTTTTTGGAAGACTGTTCCGTGCCTGCGTGGCGGAAAATGTAACGGAAACGCTTCAGGTTGTTCAGAATATCGTAATGCAGGGACGTGAGCTGACCCAGTTTGTGACCGATTTTATTCTGTATCTTCGAAGCCTGCTGCTTCTTCGGGTTTCCGACAATATAGAAGATGTGGTGGATGTATCCTCCGATAATCTGGCTTTGATGAAGGAAGAGGCACAACTGGCAGAGGATGATGTGTTGATGAGATATATCCGCATCTTTTCGGATCTGCAGGGACAGCTCAGATACTCGACTGCGAAACGGGTATTGATCGAAATGGCCCTGATAAAGATCTGCAGGCCGCAGATGGAAACCAGACAGGATGCACTTTTAGCCAGGATCAGGGATATAGAGGAAAAGCTGGAAAATGGGACGTATTCGGTTGCTGCTCCCGGTCGGGGCGGCGATTCAGGGCTTGATGCGTCAGGCGGCAGGGCGGAAACTTCCGAAGAAAGACGGGAAAGGGAAAAGCAGCTTGCCAAAGCCCTGCCCGAAGACGTCCGTATGGTAGCGCAGCGGTGGGGCGAGTTTTGCCAGATGACAGGAGCGCCCATGTGTCATTATCTTCAGTATACGAGACTGAGTGTTGAGGGCGACTCTTTGCTGCTGCTATTGCCGGATGATACGAGCGGAGACTATTTCAGCGGGCATCCGGAGAGGGTGAAGGAGCTGGAAGAGCTGATCTCCGGAAAGATAGATAAAGAGATCGTGATCAGAACCAGGGTCTTAGAGCAGCCCGAGCAGAACGAGCATATTTATCCGGATCTTTTAAAGATCGCAAATATGCCGGTGGAAGAAGACGATGATGAATCAGGACCTTTGGACTGAAAAGGAGCACAGAGGTTTCTGAACGAAATAAGAATAGGAGGATTTGAAATGGCAAAGAGAGGCGGATTTCCGGGAGGGGCTATGCCCGGCAACATGAATAACATGCTGAAGCAGGCCCAGCGCATGCAGAGACAGATGGAAGAAAGCCAAAAGGAGCTGGAGGAAAAGGAGTTTACGGCTACGGCCGGAGGCGGCGCTGTCGAGGCTACGGTGACAGGGAAAAAGACGCTGTCGAAAATAAAGCTTGATCCGGAGGCGGTTGATCCCGAAGATGTGGAAATGCTGGAGGATCTGATCATGGCAGCGGTCAATGATGCATTGGGCAAGGCCGAAGATGCGAGTGCAGAGTTGATGAGTAGTATTTCCGGCGGCCTGAATCTGCCGTTTTAGGAGCATACATGGATCTGTATAGTGGAATCATCAATCAGTTGATTGAAGAATTTGCCGCTTTGCCGGGGATCGGACAAAAGTCTGCACAGCGACTGGCTTTTCACATCGTGAATATGCCCAGGGAACAGGTGGAGCGGTTTGCCTCCGTGATGTGCGAAGCCAGAAGTAAGGTCTGCTATTGCAAAGAATGCCAAACTCTGACTGACAGGGATATCTGCCCTATCTGCGCCAATACACGCAGGGATCACGGCGTGATCATGGTGGTGGAGACGACAAGAGATCAGGCGGCTTATGAAAAGACGGGGAAATATGAAGGGGTTTATCATGTGCTCCATGGCGCGATCTCTCCGATGCTGGGGATAGGTCCGAATGATATCCGTCTGAAGGAACTGATCCAACGGCTGGAGGGTGATGTCAAAGAGGTGATCATTGCCACCAATTCTACCCTGGAGGGCGAGACGACAGCCATGTATATCAGTAAGCTGGTCAAGCCGACAGGTATTAAGTGCACAAGGATCGCAAGCGGCGTGCCGGTTGGCGGTGATCTGGAATATATTGACGAGGTGACGCTGCTTCGTGCCCTGGACGGAAGAACGCAGCTATAAACAATTGCCGATACGGATGGCATATGAACAGCTTTTATGCCGCCGAAATGGGAGAGGGGATATGATGATCGAAGAAAAAAATTTTGGAAGAACACTAAAGAAGGAGCCGGTTACTTTATATACTCTGACCAATGCCGCGGGAATGAAGGCATCCGTGACGGATTTCGGCGCCATTCTGGTCAGCCTCCTGGTGCCAAATGAGCGCGGAGAGCTGGCGGATGTAGTGCTGGGTTATGACAGAGTCAAGGATTATATGGTGAACGCCTGCTGCTTCGGAGCTACCATTGGACCTGTGGCTAACAGGACTGCCAATGCGGAGTTTAAATTGGGCGATACGATTTATCCTTTGCTGATCAATGACAATCAGAATAATCTGCACAGCGATGGCGAGAGAGGACTGCATAAAGTGCTCTGGAAAGCGGAAAAAGACGAGGACGGTAATGCAGTGACTTTCACTGTGTCTGCCGGGGACGGCGAGCTGGGTTTTCCGGGAAACAGGACTTTTAAGGTCACATATTCGCTGTCTGAGGACAATGCGCTGTCGATCCACTATCAGGGAACGACAGATAAAACAACTGTGATGAACCTGACCAATCACAGCTATTTTAATTTAAAAGGAGATGACAGCGAACAGTCCATTGAAGATGAACTGATCTGGCTCAAGGCATCCCGTTATACGCCTGTGGTTAAAGGAGCGATCCCTACCGGAGAGCTGGCGCCCGTTGCGGGAACTCCCTTTGACTTCACAACGGAAAAAACGATTAAGAAGGATATCGATGCGGAGCATCCCCAGCTGGCTTTGGTGGATGGCTATGATCATAACTTTGTGATCGATGACTATCAAAAGGGCAACCTGCAGCTTGTGGCTACCCTTCGTGATGAAAAGGCAGGACGCACCATGGAGGTTCATACCGATCTTCCGGGTATTCAGCTTTATACGGGAAACTGTATGGCGCCTGAGTTTGGCAAGGAAGGGCACTACTATCCCCAAAGAGGCGGCGTTTGTTTTGAGACACAATACTTCCCCAACAGTCTCAATGAAAAGAATTTTGAGAAACCGGTTGTTGCATCTGATGGGAAATATGATACCACTACCGTATATAAATTTGTCTGATCATTTTTAGCTATGGAATATAAGGATAAGATATTTCGACATAACTTAAAAAAAGTATATCGCACTGTCCTGTTGATCATTTTGATCGCTGCGGTTGCATTGATCATCAAGGTGCAGCTGGATAATCAGATCTACACACGCTACGAGACGCTGGAAAGAATGGACAGTCTCGGCAGCGAGAGCAGCAGGTTTCTGAATTACAATGGCAATCTGCTCTGCTACAGTATGGATGGTGTCTCGGCTTATGACAAGACAGGAAAGCAGTTGTGGAACCAGAGCTTTCAGATGCAAAGTGTGCTGATCAAATCTGCCGGAGATTATGTCGTGTGTGCGGATTATCGGGGCAGCAATGTTTATCTGATCGGGAAAAACGGGCTGATCCGTATGATTGAAACCAATCTGCC
>CAJOOZ010000073.1 GCA_905236705.1 uncultured Lachnospiraceae bacterium
TATGAGAACAGACTTGAACATACCGAAAACAGTCTGGATGTCACGGTTGAAAAAATGACCGGCGCCATTTCCAGACTGCTGGATACGGATATGGCCGAGGAAATGACAGAATACAGCAACCAGCAGGTATTGAACCAGGCAGGCGTATCCATTCTGAGTCAGGCCAACCAGAGACCCAGTGAGATGCTGCAGCTATTGCAGTGACCGCCCCGCATGAAGCACGAAGCGGTGCAAAAGTGCCACGAAAGAGGGCTCTGAAGATGAGACCGAAAAGGAGATAAATTTGACCAGCGAAAAAAAACAGGAATACACTCTCAGGATCACACAGGCGAACAAAAGCGGACTGGTAGTCATTCTCTATGAGCTTTTCTTTGAATACATCAGGGAGGCTGAAGAGGCCCTTGCGGCAGACGACAGACACGGATACAGCGTGGGGATCGACAGAGCACAGGATGTCCTGACGGAGCTGATTGGCTCTTTGAATATGGACCGGGATCCCGCGCCGGCGATCTATCGTGTATATCTCTATGTCAGCGCCCGCATGGGACTGGCGAAGGGAAGCCTTAAAAAAGAGCTTTTAGATGACCCTTTGCGTTTGATGCACAGCCTGTATGAGACCTATAAAAAGGACAGCGCCTGTGATACCGATGCACCTGTAATGGGCAACAGCCAGAAGGTGTATGCGGGGCTGACTTACGGAAAAGGCGCTCTGACTGAGAGCATGGATGAAGGAAACGGAAATCGGGGCTTTTTCGTGTGAGATCCCAGGCTTTTTTCCTATGATTATGGATGCTTGGAAAATTTTTTCTTTTGACACCTGTAAATCCCCTTTTGATGCGGCTTTGAAGCTTCGTCAAAAGAGGATTTCTTCATTTTTCCGTCATTTTTCACAAAAATGAAAAAGCGACGCTTTATTTTCAAAAAAACTGTTTACAACAAAAAAACGATTCGCTATAATGCGTCTTACATCGAGTCAGTTTATTGAAAAACATATCTGATAAATCATGATCGACAACTGATACTTGATGAAATCCCAATTTTTTAAATTTGAAAACTGTTAACGGGAGAAGTTTCATCTTTCATGAACAGCTCCCTATATTCAGGAGGTATGGACGTTTGCTGGTGCTGATGGTTTTGATGCTTTCAGCCGTTATCTTTGATCTGCAGACCTACCGCATACCCAACAGACTGATCGTTCTCGGCTTTCTGGCAGGAGAGATCCTGTTACTGGCCGGGGCATTTTCGGACGCTTCGGCTTACGGCTTGCATACGGCACTTTCTCTGATACCGGTCAGGACAATACTGATGCTGGGAATGTTGTGCCTTATGAGCCCTTTATGGATGCTGAAGGGAATCGGAGGGGGAGACGTCAAGCTGCTGGGTGTCAGCGTTCTTTATATCGGTTTCTGCAGAAGTCTGAATGTATTCTTTTACGCCTGTGTTTACACGCTGGTCCTTTTCGGGAGCAGATGGCTCGGACACAGGATCCTGCCTGGAAAAATCCCCGCAGTGAAAACGAAAAATGATCTGCATATCGTACATTTTTCGCTGCCGCTTCTACTGGGCCTTTTATCCGAGCTTTTGTGGGGAGGGATCTTAAAGGCCGCTTTTTGAAAGAACAGTCGGAAGGAGAACGGGTGATGAATGAAAAAATAGTGATCTGTGAAAGGGAAGAGACCTTTGTGTCTCTTCTGGCAAGACAATTGAAGATGGTGTTGAGGCCAAAGGAGATAGAGGTCCTGGCGTTTGATGATGTTGAAAAAATGTTCTCGGACAAAGAGAATGTCAGGGGCAGTGTCATTGTGATCGGTGAGAGCAGTCTGCCGGCATTCAGGACGCAGGAGCTGATCGAGTCGGCGGCGCTTGTCATATATCTGTCCGAAGAAAAGGGCGGAAACGGGGTTTTCAAATACCAGTCCGTTACATCCCTGGCTTCTCAGATCATGGAGGAGATTCTGAAAAGCGATATGGATTTTCTGAGCACCCAGGGCTGTATCCACAATGAGAGAGCCGCTGAGATCATAGGTCTCTATTCGCCGGCAAGGGAAGTGGTGCAATGCCTGCTGGGTCTTACGCTGGGACAGCTTCTGGCGGAGGATAAAAAGGTACTGTACCTGAATTTTGAGCCATACTCCGGTATGGAGTACCTGTTGAAAAAAGAGTTTTCGCATGACCTGACCGATCTTTTGTTTTTCATCAAGAATAACGAAGAACGGTTTTTGTGGAGGCTTCGGTCAATGGTGGAAAAGGTAGGGGATCTGGATTATATCCCGCCGGTGTTTTCCTATCCCGATCTGGAGGAGGCAGAGCCCTCGAGTGTGGTCAGGCTGGTGGAACGGATCGCGAATGAAACGGATTACGAAACCGTCATCCTGGATCTGGCAGATAACAGAGGCATCTTTTCCCTGCTCAGATGTTGTGACAAGATCTACTGTCCCTATCAGAACAACGCTCTTGCGCAGGCCAAGATGGACCAGTTTGAAAAAATGCTCGGATTTTTAAACGAGGAGCAGATCAAAAGGTGCACCAAACCCGTAAAGCTGCCTGACATATCCGATTATCCGCCGGATCTTATGCTGTACAGAAATAACAGGATAGCGGATCTGATCAGAAGGGAGATGATGTCGTAATATGCAGACAGAAGAAAAAGAAGGGGATTTTGAAGCCATCAGGGAAGAGCTGCGGCAAAGACTGATGGAAACACTGGATCAGGAACTGAACAGATCTGATGAGGAGGTAATGGAGCTGATCGAGGAGGAGATCCTCGACAGCGGTAAAAAACGTTACCTGTCGCTAACTGACAAGGACCGGCTGCGCAGAGAACTTTTTTACGGAATCCGCAAACTGGATCTGCTGCAGGAGATCATGGAGGATGAGGAAGTTACGGAGATCATGGCAAACGGCCCGCAGAAGATCTTTCTTGAGAAAGCGGGAAAGCTGTACAGATACCAGGGAAAGTTTGCATCAAAGGAAAAGATGGAGGATGTGATCGGGAGGATCGTGTCTTCCTGCAACAGAATGGTAAATGAAAGAGATCCCATCGTGGATGCGAGACTGGATGACGGCAGCAGGGTACATGTGGTGCTGGCGCCGGTGGCATTAAACGGTCCGATCCTGACGATACGCCGTTTTCCGAAACAACCGATCACGATCGAAAAGCTCCTCGCACTTGGATCCATATCGGAGGAGGTGGCCGGATTTTTGCAAAGGCTGGTGATAGGGCGCTACAACATCTTTATCAGCGGCGGAACCGGCAGCGGGAAAACCACCTTTTTAAATGCTTTATCCGGTTTTATACCGAAGTCCGAAAGGATCATCACCATTGAAGACAGTGCGGAACTGCAGATACAGGGAGTGGATAACCTGGTCAGCCTGGAGACGCGCAATGCCAACATGGAGGATGTAAAACCCATTTCCATCAGAGATCTGATCAGGGCGGCCCTCAGGATGAGGCCTGACAGGATCATCGTTGGCGAGGTCAGGGGAGCGGAGGCGATGGATATGCTGCAGGCTTTTAATACAGGGCATGACGGATCATTGTCCACCGGTCATGCCAACAGTGCCGAGGATATGATCACGAGGCTTGAAAGCATGGTTTTGATGGGTGTGGAACTTCCGCTGGCCGCCATACGCCGGCAGATCGCCGGAGGCGTTGATATCATTGTCCATCTGGCCCGTCTGCGAGACAGGAGCAGAAAGGTTCTGTCCGTACAGGAAACAGAGATAGATGAGAATGACAGGATCCGCCTGCATACGATCTATGAGTTTGAAGAAACCGGAGAGGATGAGCAGGGAATGATCAGGGGCAGACTGGTGAAAAAGGGAGATCTGAAGCATACACGCAAACTGGAGATGGCGGGGATCAAAACAGGAGAATTACAAAATGGACTATGCAGCATATAAACTGCCGGTAAAAGAGAAGCTGAAATGGATCACGCTTTATATGCTGCTCGCTTTTCTGATCGGATATTTGTTTTACGGAGCCATACCGGTGGGTTTGTTGGGACTGCCGGCACTGCCCTTTTATCTCAGACAGAAAACCAAAGAAGCCGGAGAGCAGAGAAGACAGAAGCTGCTGATCGAATTCAGGGATCTGATCCTGTCCTACAGTCATTCGCTGAAAGCCGGCTATTCCATAGAAAACGGATTCCGCGAGGGCTACAAGGATCTCAAATGGCAGTATAAGGAAGATGATCTGATCATGGAAGAATGCAGACAGATCATCGGAAAAATGGAGAATAAACACAGTCTGGAGGAGCTTATTACAGATCTGGGGGTCAGAAGCGGAGTGGAAGAGATCATTGATTTTGCCTCAGTGTTTTCGGTAGCCAAAAAGACCGGCGGAAACCTTCCGGCGATCATATCCGATACCGGTATCAAGATTTCGGACAAGCTGGCAGTCAAAGAAGAGATTGAGCTGATGTTTGCCGCCAAGCGGTTTGAACAAAAGATAATGAACTGTATCCCGCTCTTCATGATGAGCTATATAGGGCTCGGTACACCCGGTTATTTTGACCCGCTTTACGGGAATGCGGCAGGTATTGCCATTATGACGGCAAGTCTCATTTTGTATGCTGCTGCTTACTTTCTGGCGCAGAAGATTATGGAGATCAGGATATAGAGGGAGAAAAAATGGGAATCGTATACTTTTCCGGCTGCCTGTTTATAACAGCCTGCTGTATCACCTGCGTGTTGCTGATCAAGTCCCGCGGGATCAGATATGAAACCAGCCGCAAAGGGATTGCCGGCGTTTTTGAAAGGCTCGGGTACTATGCTGCGGGATCGGCTTTCTTCAGAAAGCATTATAAAAAGACTGTTGAGGGAGCACTGAAGATACTCCATCCGGCAAGAGAGCCGCAGGAGCTCTGCAGGGAATATTACGGAGAAAAGATCGCACTGTGTATTCCGGTCATACTGGCCGGCTTATTGCTGGCTGTATTGATCGCATACAATGATCAGAAGGAGAGCATCCTGCAGGATGGAAACAGACTCAGGCGCGGCGGATATTTTGATGAGGAGCAGGAGGTTGAGCTGATCATAACCGATCCGCAGGATGGGAACAGCAGAAAGCTGACATATGCTCTTTCTCCCCGCAGTTATTCCGATGCCGAGCTGGATGAGTTTGCGAAGAAATTTGAGGAGGATCTGCCGGGGATCATACTGGGAGAAAATGAAAGCCCGCAAAAGGTGATCCGGCCGCTGAAACTGCAGGATCAATATGAGGACTATCCGTTTTCGGTAGAGTGGATGAGCGAGGACTACAGTCTGGTGGATGATGACGGCAGCGTTTACAACGAAGAACTGACAGCACCAAAGACCGTGCTTTTGACCGCTGATCTGTCATATCGGGAAAAATTCTATGAGGTTATGTTTTCCGTGACGGTTCATCCAAAGGTCACAACGCAGGCTGAAAGAGAAGAAGAAAGTCTGCAAAAGATCCTGGTTCGGGAAGACAAAAAACAGCTGCAGGAGGAGTTCTTCCGGCTGCCGGACCGGCTGCTGGGCAAAAAAGTTACATACCGTATGCTCGATGCGGAAAAAGGAGTAATGTATCCCTTTATTGTCCTGATCCTCGTATTGGTCCTTTATTTTTTAAAAGACAGGGATCTTTCCGATCAACTCAGGAGGCGTCAATATAACCTGGAGGCGGCCTATCCTGATTTTACCGAGAAATTTGTATTGCTGTTCGGCGCGGGGATGAATGTCAGGAATATTTTTCTTAGGATCGGCAGGGATGAAAACCTGGCACCGGAGCTTAAGACGGAACTGGCTCTGCTGGCAAGAGATCTGGGGAACGGCATCATGGAATATGAGGCATATGACCGTTTTGCGGTGAGAACGGGAAGCAGGTTATATGTCAAGCTGATCAGCCTGCTGATCCAAAACCAGAAAAAGGGGAATACGGAAATGATGAAAATGTTGGAAGAGGCGGCAAAAGATGCATTCGTTGTCCGGAAGAACCAGGCAAGAAAAAAGGGAGAGGAAACAGGCACCAAGCTGCTGATTCCAATGATCATGCTGCTGGGAGTAGTCATGGTAGTGATCATTATGCCTGCTTTTTTATCATTCTAGGCGGAAAAGCCGACAGAGTATTCCTGTTTCTGTGAAATTGGCAGAGAGGAAGAAAAGCTCTCCGGCTTTTGGATCAAGGATCCCATAAACCGTAATCTGCGAGGAAAGGAGGGATGTGTTATGAGCTATTTGCGTGCACTCTGGCGGGATGAAGACGGAATCGGCACTGTGGAACTGATATTGATTTTAGTGGTACTCATAGGTCTGGTTCTGATCTTCAAGAAACAATTGACAACGCTTGTCAATGATATTTTCAAAACGATAACAAGTGAAAGTAAAAAAGTCTGAGTGGCAGGCAGCATTGGAGTAAATATGAGACATCGATATTAAATGTACAAAATAGTACATGGCACCGGAATGTTATGTGTAATCAAGAGGTAGACATGCAGCAGAGAAGAAATGAAAAAAGTGAAGGATCGATTACCGTATATATGGCATTGACATTAATGGTACTGCTTTCTTTGTTTCTCATGTTGATTGAACAGGCGAGACAAAGAGCCATTGAGCTGGTTGCGGATTGCAGTCTGGATCTGGCGGTATATTCGGTATTTGCCGAATATCAGCGTGAACTTTTGGAAGAGTATGATCTGCTGTTTGTCGACACCTCGTATGGGACGGATGATTCCTCATTAAAGCCGCTGAAACGGCATCTTGAGGCTTATATAGATGAAAATCTGAGCAAAGGGAATACGGCAAAGGGGATCGCAGCGGATCTGACTTCCACTTTTATGGAGGATTGCAGGCTGCAGGAGTATTCTTATGCAACCGACGAAGAGGGTGAGATCTTCTATCGGCAGGCAATAGGATTTATGAAACAAAAATACGGCATCGGATATCTGGAGGCATTACAGAAAGAAGTGGCGATTGCCAATGAGAATGAATTATTTACAAAGGATTATTCTTCAGAGCGCGAGGAAAACGAAGGAAAGATCGAGGAGATCCGGCAGCAGGGAAA
>CAJOOZ010000074.1 GCA_905236705.1 uncultured Lachnospiraceae bacterium
CGGATGGCACGGCCGATGGAGATGGACATACAGAGCATCCGGCGGATGATGCGGGCCACGAGAGTGAGTACACCGAGTGGCTGGCGAAAAACGCAGACTACGGGAGCGAATCTACAATGCAGCCGGCAGATGGCGAGGAAGTAAAGGAGAACACAGAAAATGGCAGAGAGTAATCAGAATAAGAAAAAGGGTTTTAATCCCGTTTTGATCGTGGTCATCATTTTGATCCTGGCGGTCGTGGTGGCAGTGCCCACGATCATAAAAAAACAGGTGCAAAAGGTGATGGGCGGCGTCGGAACACCTGTGGACGCCGAAACGGTACAGCTTGGCAGTCTGTCCCAGGTGGTGGAGCTCTCTGGCATCGTCCAGTCGGAAGAGAGTAAGACATACTTTGCACCGGTTTCTGCCAAGATTGACAACTGCGATCTGAAAGAGGGAGATCTGGTCAAGGCCGGAGATTTGCTGGCAGGTTTTGATACTTCCGATCTGGAGCAGCAGCTTGAAGTGGCCAATCTGGAGCAGCAGGTCAGCACCTACGGATCTGACATTACGATCAGGGCTGTGGAAGCAGCACAGCAAAAGGCCGGAGAGGCACAGGTGAAATATGATGAAGCGGGAGCCTATGTTGCGCATTTTAACGAGGCGGTCGGAAGCATCCAGACGCAGCTGACAGAAGCCGCAAGTCTGCAGAACAAGCAGGCAACTCTGGCAGCCTCGGTCCAGGAACTGACCGCATCTCTGGCGGCAGATCCTGAAAACAAGAAGCTGCAAAAAGAGCTGAAAAAGGCACAGAAAGAGCTGGATGGAGTCAATAAAAAGCTGGAAGGCTATGATGTTGCGCAGTTACAGGCTGCGCTGGAAGTATGCAGCGGTGATCTGGCAGAGTATAAAGCGCTCAGGGAACAGTATGATGCGCAGAAAGAGCAGGATCCCACGGCAGGTCTGCAAAAACAACAGCAGGCGGTTTCCAAGGAACTGGCAAAGAAATCCTCAGAGAACCTGGAGAGCATAATCACCAAAGCAAGACAGGGTGTCAGATGCGAGTTCGACGGAGTAGTCGTGGAGGCTGCGGCAAAAGAGGGAATGGTTGTGAGTGAAGGAATGAGCCTTTTTACCGTTCAGAGTACAAAGGATCTGAAGGTTACCATTCCTGTGGGCAAAAATGATCTGGAAAAGATCAAAGAAGGACAACAGGCTGACATCCGGATCGGGGGAAAAGAATATACCGGAAGCGTAGAGAATATCAGCCGTCTGGCATCCGCAACCTCCGGCGGCGCCGTGGCGGTGGATGTGGATATTCATATCGATGATCCGGATGACGGGATCATCATAGGAACAGAGGGCAAGGTCAGCATTGAGACCGCCGAGAAAAAAGATATCGTAACGATTCCCATGGTATGCCTGAACTTTTCAAGCGACAGCACCTTTGTATACCTGATCAAGGATGGCAAGCTGACACGGTCGGATGTTCAGACCGGTATCAGCGATGATGAAAATATCGAGATCATCAGCGGCGTATCCGAGGGAGATGAAGTGGTGAGGAATGTGCCTGCCGATGCAACGGAGGGCATGGAAGTGATTGCAAAGCACGAGAACACTGAGGAGCAGAGCAAAGAAAAGGAGAAATAAGAGGTTGTTATGACACAGATCCTGGAATATATCAAAATGGCTCTGATGAATATCAGAACCAATAAAGGACGGTCTTTTCTGACCATGCTGGGTATCATCATCGGTATATCCTCTGTGATCCTGGTGATCTCTGTGGGGCAGGGCGTATCCGGCGAGATCAGCGGACAGTTGAATGCTCTGGCGGGAGGACAGCTTTTCTTCTATTCAGGCAGCGACAATCCCATGCTGCAGGGAAGCGATGAGACCGTTGACTTTACCCTCGAAGATCTGGATGATATCAGAGAAAAGATACCCCATGTAAAGGGCGCCAGCAGTTTCATAAACGGATATGGCGAAGCAAACGGACCCAAGGGAACCGGATTGACGGCTTTTCTATATGGAGGAACGGAGGCACTGCAGTATCAGTATCAGGAGCCTATCATCAAGGGACGGTTTTTCAATAAGGGCGATGTTGAGGCATCCTCCCGTGTCTGTGTTATCAGGGAGAGCAGCGCCATGGCTCTTTACGGTTCCACAGATGTCATTGGTAATTCCTTTGAGGTTGAGGTTGATGGCAAGACCATAGAATTTAAAGTCATCGGTATACGGCAGGATGCTGCCGCCAGCAAGATCATGAGCATGTTTATGTATTTTGACGAGGTGGAAATGGAAGTACCGCTGACTGTGATGGGAGACTGCTTTAATATCAATGCGGAATCTTTTACGAGTTTTTATGTATATACGGACGGACCGGAATATGCAACGGATGCGGCGGCAGGGGTACTGCGGCTGCTTCGGACCAAAAACGGCCTGCCGGATGACTCCAAGGCAATCCAGATGGAAGATTTCAATGATTCCATGAATCAGATCAACAGTATCCTGAATTATATCACGGCCTTTGTGGTATTGGTGGCTGCTATTTCCCTTCTGGTGGGCGGTATCGGTGTTATGAACATCATGCTGGTGTCTGTCACCGAGAGAACCAGGGAGATCGGTATCCGCAAGGCGCTGGGTGCGCGAACCAAATCTATCATGTTGCAGTTTTTGTTTGAATCGGCTATTATAACAATGTTGGGTGGGATCATCGGTATCCTCCTCGGCATAATCGGAGCTGTAGTGATCTGTAATATGATCGGCTTCAGTGCAGCCATTTCACCGGTAGTTGTACTTTTGACCACTTTGTTTTCCTCGGCTGTCGGGATCTTTTTCGGGATCTACCCTGCCAGAAAAGCGGCCAGGCTCAGCCCTATTGAGGCTTTGAGGAGAGAGTAGGATATATGAACCAAGAAGACAGTTTGCAGCAGACAGATTCGACGGAGGAAGATGTGACCTTGCCGGAGGGCGAAGACGGACAGGTGAAGCTGCCGGAAAATCCCCTGTATGAGGTGGATGTCCATATGGATACGGCTACGCTCTATGATTACATGCTCAGGCACACCTATACCAGTCCCATGGGTCTGGTTGCCACGCTGCTCGGCTGTATGGGCATTGTATTTTTTGCAGGCGGAGCGGGCGTTTTGTATCTGATTATGGGGATCGTGGTGCTGGCGTATCTGCCATGGAATCTTTTTATATCGGCACGCAAACAGGCGATCACCAATGATGCGTTTAAAAAGCCGCTGCATTACAGCTTTACGGATGAGGGAGTGTATGTCTCCCAAGGGGAGACAGTACAGATGCAGGCATGGAAAGATATGTACAAGGCGATCTCGACAGGCAGGAGCATTGTGCTGTATACTTCCAGAGTGAATGCATCGGTTTTCCCGAGACGGGATCTGGGGGAAGATACGGCATTGCTGATCCAGCTGATCGCAACTCACATGCCCCCCGGAAAAGTCAGAATACGGAGATAGAGGAGCTTATATATCAATCAGGACTATCAGGTGCAGTTCGCCCTTTTTACGGGTGGGCTGCACCTTTGCGTTTGTTTAAAGGACAAAACGGGGAGGATGGCTATATCGGCTCCAAGTCCTACGGGATCTGTTTTTGCAAGAAGAGCTGTATCATTGGCAGGTATGAGGGGTAGATACACAGGATTGTACATATTGGCACATTGCCTGAGTGTCCAAAAGCGATTTTTTTGTTGAATTTAGCAATA
>CAJOOZ010000075.1 GCA_905236705.1 uncultured Lachnospiraceae bacterium
ACAGATCATAATGGGCAGATGGACTCTCGGATCCTCCGCGATGGGGAAAGCCTGAATATAGTTGTCATAGACTTCCTGATTGTTTTCCGCATAAATCTGAATCCAGCCCGTATCCCTGGCTCCCATACCGTCGGAATGATCACAGTTGATATTGATGGGTCCCGACAGTGTCCTGTTAACAAGGGTCAGGGCAATGGGCAGACGGTTGGATGCCGCCAGCAAAAGCTCCTCCCACATCAGCGCAAGTCCCGCCGAGGATGTGGCCGTCATGGTCCTGGCACCTGCTGCCTCAGCTCCTATGGCTGCCGACATGGCGGAATGCTCCGACTCAACCGGTATGAACTCTGTACCGATCCTGCCGGATGCAATAAAACCGGATACCATCTGGGGTATCTCCGTAGACGGGGTAATGGGAAAGGCCGGCATCACATCGGGATCCACCTGACGGATCGCCTCAGCCACCGCTTCATTACCGCTCATTCTCTCTCTGATGGCCTGTTCGCTCATGCCTGCTCCCCCTTTCTGTCGGGCACAAAGCACCCTTCCGTCATTTCAATGGCCCCGAAGGTACAGCTTTTATAACAGATACCACAGCCCTTACAATGGTCGTAATCGAAATCTCCCCGTTTTCCTTCCTCCATGGGAATGCACCCATCGGGACAGACCGGAACGCAAAGCAGACACTGCCTGCATTTTTCCTTCAGAAAAACCGGTGTATTGGTCCTCCACTCGCCGGTATGAAACTCTTTGGCTGTGCCTCCCGCAAACATCATCAGCCCCTCGGTCAGTTCCTCATAGGGCGTATGTTCATTGATCTTCTTGACATCCGTTCTCATTTTTCTCTCCTGCTATATTGCCTTTTCAGCCACCATATAAGCCATTTCCAGCGCCTTCATGTTGCCGTCGATAACCTGTGGTTTTTTTGCAAATTTATGGGCAAAGGAATCCTTCATCTGTTTAAAAAAGTCTTCCTTTTCCATTACGCCGGTCACTGCAACAACAGCCGCCAGCATGGGGGTATTGGGAAAATTCCTGCCCAGGGTTTTTTCGGATATGCCTCTGGCGTCGATGGTGATCACCTTGCCATTATAACCGGACAGTTTGTCGGCAATCTGCGCGGCACTCCTGGGTGTATTGATGATGATGGCGCCCTCCTCGGAAAGCCCGGCTGTTACCGGCACACTCTCCAGCAGCGTCTCATCCACCACAACAACATAATCCGGATCATAGATATTGGAATGTACTCTGATAGGCTCGGGACTGATCCTGTTGAATGCGGTAATGGGTGCGCCCATACGCTCCGGTCCGTACTCCGGAAAACCCTGTACATTTTTGCCCGTCATAAAAGCCACATCTGCCAGCAGCAGCGCTGCGGTCTTGGCTCCCTGTCCGCCTCTTCCGTGCCAGCGTATCTCTAGTGTCTGTTTCATCTTTCTTCTCCTGTTTTCAAGACCCGCCCGTTACAGTCTCGTTTCAGTTCATTTCATAAAACGCTTCATAAAGTAAAAGTTCCTTTAACGACTTTCTCGAAGAATCAAACACCACTTTACCCCTTTCGGTACGCTCCGTCAAGAGGTGCGCCGCTTCAAGCCGTCTTTTCAGTTCTCTGGCGGTTCCGCGGGCTCCGTCAAAAAAAGGGATCTCTCCGAGTATCTCACGGATCTCATTTTGGATAAAGGGGTAATGGGTGCAGCCGAGTACCACACCGTCCACCTGCCCCGCATAGGGCAGCAGCAGATCCTCCAGCATCTCTTTCAGATCGCTCTCTTCCAGCGAACCCTGCTCAATCCTGGCTGCTAGACCGGGGCACGCCAGTGGTACCAGCTGTGCATTTTCGGAAAACCTGCCGGCCAGAGCCTTGTATTTATCACGTTTCAGCGTCATGGGCGTCGCCATCACAAGGATCTTTTTGTGATCCAGCTCCATGGCCGCGGGCTTGACTGCCGGCTCTACGCCCACAACAGGCACACCGGGATAGCGGCTTCGTATCGACTCTGCCGCTGCGCTGGTGGCTGTATTACAGGCGATGACGATGGCTTTGGACCCTCTGTCGATCAGACGCTGTGCCAGATCCTCTGCAATCTGCCTGACCTCTTCTTCGTCCTTTTCTCCGTAGGGTGCATTGGCCGAATCTCCGTAAAACAGAAAATCCTCATTCGGCAGCTCGGCCGTCAGCTCCCTGAGTATACTGATCCCGCCTACGCCGGAATCAAAAACTCCGATAAAATCTGTGTGTTTCGGTTCCATCTCTCTACCGTCCGCTCTTTTCCTGCAGCATTCTCAGAAGCGCATGATAAACGCTGTGCATCTGATAAACCACCGCATAAATCTGCTGCTCATACTGCGGGTAGTTTTTTAACATCTGCTTAACAAGTGGTTCATAATACTTTTGGGTTTCCTCCAGATACCTGGAGATCCTCGTACTGCTGAGCCCCTGCGCCATACTGGATATATTGTTGCAGCGGTCCAGAAGCTTGACCATGGCCGCAGTGGGATTCAGGGCGATGGCATCATAGTACCTCTGTTCCTCCTCCTCTGACTGCCTGTGGGGCTCCCACTCCTTGGTCAGAAGCCTGACTGCCTGCCGCGTCTCCAGCGTGACCGGCAGCTCTTCATAAGATACGCCGCAGTCCTCACATACATCATGAAGCAGACAGGTCGCCAGCAGGCGGTCATCACACAATCCCAGCGCAATGGCATGTCTGGTGATCTGAAGCGGATGCACAAAATATGGGATATTCCCCTTGTTGTCCCGAAGCTGCCCCTTGTGTCTGCCCGCCGCAAAAGGAAGCGCTGCCAGCGTCTCCTTCAGATCGTGCTGCGTCGCATATTCCCTGATACTCATATACAATGCTTCTTCATCAAAAAGCAGACCGGGATAATCAGTCATATAAGCGCTCCATCTTTTTAGACTTTTCCATTAGTATATCTTTGTATTTATACCCTTGTCAAGGGTGGCTGGATAAAACAATATGGTTGACATAACTCAGTCTAATCAGGTGTTAACAAAAAGTGCCAAAACCCTTAATATCTTTTTATAATTTCTTCACATCGAAAACACAAAATGAACACAATTCGTCTGTATGATTAAAACCATCGAAGGAAGAGCCCCCCTCAACTCTTCCGTCGAGAGTGTTTCAACTCTTTATATTTTTTCATGAATCCCTCATAAGAAAAAAGGAGAAACGGCTTCCGAAAAGAAGCCGTTTTTCTCCGCTCATTTTTGAAACCCCGTTACTTTTCTTATACATTAATCTCCGCCTTGACACCTTTGAGTTCTTCTCTTTGGCTCATAGCCGGATAGACAACCTCTTTAAGGTATTTTTCAACCTGTTCCGATGCCCTGCCCACATAGAGCTGCGGGTCCATGGTCTTTTCCAGATCCTCAAGGCTCAGTCCGAAGCGGTCATCGGAGGCGATCAGCTCCAGCAGATTGTTGTCTCCGCCGTCTTTCTTGACATGTTCGCCCGCCTGCATGGACAGTCTTCTGATCTCCTCATGCATCTCCTGCCTGCTGGCGCCATGCTTGACTGCATCCATCATGATATTCTCCGTGGCCATAAAGGGAAGTTCACTCATCATATGCTTGAGGATCACTTTTTCATTGACCACAAGGCCCTCTGCCACGTTCAGGCACAGATCCAGAATACCGTCCACCGCCAGAAATCCCTCCGGAATGGAAAGACGCTTGTTGGCGGAATCGTCAAGGGTTCTCTCAAACCACTGGGTGGCCGAAGTGATGGCGGGATTCATGGCATCCACCATGACATAGCGCGCCAGAGATGCGATACGTTCGCTGCGCATGGGGTTGCGCTTATAGGCCATCGCCGAGGAACCGATCTGATTCTTTTCAAAAGGCTCCTCCACCTCCTTCAGATGCTGAAGAAGACGGATATCGTTGCTCATTTTGTGAGCCGAGGCAGCAATGCCCGCAAGTACGTTCAACACTCTGGTATCCACTTTTCTCGAATAGGTCTGTCCGGACACGGGATAACATGACTCAAATCCCATCCTGGCTGCGATCATGGGATCGATCCTGTCGATGGTCTCATTGTCCCCATTAAAAAGTTCCTTAAAGGAAGCCTGTGTACCCGTGGTTCCTTTTGAACCCAGCAGCTTCAGAGAGCCTGCCACATATTCCAGATCCTCCAGATCCATCATAAACTCATTGATCCAGAGAGTAGCCCTTTTGCCGACTGTGGTGGGCTGTGCAGGCTGGAAGTGCGTGAATGCAAGGGTTGGCTGATCCTTTTGGGCTTCAGCAAAACGGGAAAGAATGTCTATGACGCTGACCAGCTTTTTGCGAACCAGCATCAGCGCTTCCCGCATCACAATGATATCGGTGTTATCGCCCACATAGCAGGAAGTTGCACCCAGATGAATGATCCCTGCCGCTTTGGGACACTGTTTTCCATAGGCATAAACATGGCTCATCACATCATGGCGAACCTCTTTTTCCCTGGCCTTTGCCACATCATAGTTGATGTCATCGGCATGAGCCTTCATCTCATCGATCATCTCCTGCGTGATTACGGGCTTGCCGTTCTCGGACAATCCCAGCTCCATCTCAGTCTCCGCCAGAGCGATCCAGAGCCTTCTCCATGTTCTGAACTTTTTATCCGGCGAAAAAATGTACTGCATCTCATCGCTGGCATAGCGCTCCGAAAGGGGGCTTACATATCTGTTGTTTTCCATAACCGGTCTCCTTTTTTATATTGACACCCAAATTAACCCTGGTAATCGTATCATCGAACCCCGACCCTGTCAAGGAAACGTCCTATCCGGCCGTCTCAAAATCCGAGACCATTTTGAGGATCTCTTTGGCATATCGAGGGTATTCCGCCACAATGGAACGGATCTGTTCCTGTGCTGCCGCTGCGTTTTCGGAATTGAAATCCAGTTGTTGTCTGATCTTCTGACGACGCTGGATCAGGGCATGCCTGACCTCCACCATCTCCTTCGGATCGATGAGCGCCTGTGCCTGATGCAGCCAGATCATGGGATCGTAAAGCTTGTAGCGGCGAAGTATCCTGACCAGTTGTTCCTGGGAATAGGTCAGTTCCTTCATGTCTTCCCGTATCTTTTCCCTCTCATCTTTTTCCTCTGCATACTTTTCCCTGAGTCTCTCAAGCTCGGTTGCGGAGCTGATCCCGAATTTCATATACAGATATTCCAGAAGATTTGTATTGTTCACATAGCGGATCTTGACCCTGTTCTGCAGCAGGATCACTTTGTTCATGCTGCGCGCGGCTCTCGTCCGCTCCCTGCTGGCATCCAGATAAGACATATACACCGCTGTCATGGCGATGGCCGCAGCGCCCGCAGTCAGCAGAAAACCGATCTGTGCATCCATCCCGAGCCCGAGCTGCAGGATCAGCAGGATCACGATACAGGCTGCCGCCGCTATGATCGTGATGATGGCCATCCCCCGCAGATTGTTCATGGATGTCTGTGCCTCATCCCTGCGAAAGATGCAGGCCTGTTTTTCTCCCTCCAGGCGTCTTAGGTCATTGCGGATCGCCTGCTGGTATTCCTCCGCTTCCTTCAGTCTGACAGCGCCCTCGTCCGACTCGTTTTCCAAACGCTGCATCCTCTCATAATCCTCGTCGGACATACGGTTTTTCTTTTCCTCATAGCGCTGTTTATCCAGCGAAAGATGCACAATAGCTCTGGCATGCTCCATGAGCGCCTGCCTGTCATCATTGTGAATGAACTCAATCTCCTCCATATCCTTCAGGTAGCTGTTAACGGTCTTATACTCGCTGTTACAGATTTCTACCTGCTGCGATGCGTCGGCCACCTGTTCCAGCAGGCTCTCGATATATTTCCGCCGCTCGTACTCATCTGACAGATCAACCTCGCCGGCATCCACCAGATACTTTTCTTCATTTCCCTCTTCTTGCGCCAGCGGGTCCTCACGGTATGTGACTTTCCTGAACAGATCCTTCCAAAAGCCCATTGATCTACATCCTCTCAAAATCCCGCCGCAGCGCTTCAAACTCCGCCGCCGGATCCGGAATCGCCGCCGCCTGCAGCCTGGCGGCCGAATCGGCTCTGGCATACCTCTGTTCAGCCGCCATGGATGCTTCCAGGTATTCCCTGTGTGTTTCGATAAAATGACGATATTTTTCTTCTCCCCAGAGTATCCGCACGCAGAGCAGATACTGCTGCGATGCTTTGTTCTCCAATATCCTCATCTGCGCTTTATGCAGGATCTGCCTTGCCTGATCATAAAGTGCGGCGGCCGGTTCAAAATAAAACAGCTGCGCATAGGCGCCCGCCTGCCGCATCAATAATCCGGCTCTCACCTCGTCCGATTCAGGATTCTCCAACCGGGCCAGTGCCAGCTGACACTGCCTGATCAGTCCGTGGTATTCTCTGTCAGCGGCCAGCCGGTTCAGCCTCTTTTCCAGCTTCTGATCCGGTGTCTCATTCTCAACGCTCCTGATCCTCTCCAGCACCTCCGACAGCTGAGCCTGTGGCAGAAATTCCGCTTTTTCAAGGATCAATGCGCAAAAACCCACCAGGGTGGGCTCGCTCCTGAGTTCTTTTCTCAATTTCTGCGCCAGGGATCTGAGTGAGAGCTGATCGTAAATAAATCCCACCAATGCTTCACTCATAAAAGATCGCTCCAGCATCTCCGTCTGCGTTACGATATAGTAGCAGAGTTCCTCAAGGGTATAGATATCGATCCCTTCCGGATTGATACGATATGGCGAATGTGCTTTTTTTCCGATCGGAAGATATACCCTGTTCATCCTTCTATTCCCTCAATGTGATCGTGTATTCCTTTTTGGCAAAACGGGGCTGGTAAAACTGCCCGAATCCTTCATCCATAATCTCTGCCAGAAGCGTTGCGGCATCTGTCATGGAGACTCTGAGCCGGTATCTGAAAGCCCTGCCCGGACGTTCCTCCTGCTCTCCTATCACCAGTGTTTCCTCATATGTCTTGCCTGTAAAAATGGGCGTGATCAACAGCCTGATCTCATCCGGTCTGCTGAGCAGAAGTTCTGTCTGCGCCCCGGCGTCATTCCAGTGTTCTCCGGCATCCAGAAGCGGCAGGTAGCCCTCCTCCCCGTCTTCCGTGACCTGTATTCCCACATTGCAGCGGAGCATATCCTTTCCCAGAAACAGAAAATCTTCTTTTTCCGTTCCCGGCCATATCCACTCTGCGGCAGAAAATGCAGCCCCTTTCGAGAAAAGATTGTTTCCCGCAAACACCTTTCGGTTTCTGCACATATGATGTCTGCTGACGGAATACCAGTCTTTGGTAAATGCGTCCCCGATCAGATACAGACTCGTCACGATACGTCCCTTTGTAAATTCGTCCACGTATTCGGCCAGCCGCGTATCCAGCGCCTCCAGTGCTCTGTCCTGCTCCATGATGGAATCGTAATGATGCTTTTTTACAATCCCCGTATCATCGTCTCTTTCAATGGATGTGACAACGGGTGCAGTCCTCGGATTCATCTCCATGCAATAGGCGACCATGCGTTCATCGGTCAGATCAAAAACTCCCGTCACATAGCCAAGAAGCTTTTCCGGCTGATGGGAAAGATACGAAAACAGACTGTCCTCATGCCGCTGCAGCCTGATCTGCCCTCTCGGTATCGGCAGACCTGACAAAAGTTCATCCCAGAGAGACATCTGTCCTTCCGGATAAGGTTCTGCGGAAATCGTCATTGCAACGATCTCGGCAGCCTCTTTTTCCACCTCTTCTATGGAATGCATCGCCATACGGATCCCGTGTCCCAGAAACATATGCAGCAGTTCCTCATAGGTATAGACTTCGCCGCCGATCCTGGTCTTCTCGCCCAGTTTGTCCAGAAAATTCCTTGCCAGATCATCCTGCCTGGTGGCAAAAACCTTCTCGGCTTCCTGTCCATAGTACCAGCGGCTGTTTCCCCGCTCGCGTCCAATGGCCAGATGCATCGTAAACAGCTGCTCGGAGGAAGGCAGGTGCAGGGTTGCCGGCGTCCCGCCCTCAGGTGCATAGGACACCTGCATAAATAACCTGTTCAATTCCACGCCCAGAACGACCTTTTTTCCCATTTTCAAGCCTCATCATTCAGCAAAAAGCTGCTGCGTCAGTTTTTCCAGTCTCATATATTCCGTCTCTTTCAAAACGGCATCCTCTTTTTTGCCTTCCTTCAGATCCAGGCTGATGGCATCCAGTCTGTCATATCTGCCCAGGCTACCGGCTCTGCCGCCGACTGCCTCGATCTGTCCGCTCTGTGTCAGTACCATATCCCTGTGGTTTTCCTCCTGGATATAGTAATGGATGCTCTCACCCGAGAACAGCACAAATTCTCTGCAATAGTATCCCGGACAGAGCTCGGCCAGGGGTCTGATCTGATAGCTCTCCTGTCCGGCCGCACCTCCCAGAAAGCTGACTCTCACATTTCTTCCGGGAGCGGATCTGTAAACCAGCCAGCTGTAGGCCGTGAAGGGCAGGAGCCTCGGCTCAAGCTGCGCATAGGGCTCCATCAGTGGCAGATAGCCGCCGTCGTTGAGCTGCTCATCGATCAGCCTGAGCGCCAGCCTTGCCTGCTGCTGCGAAAAATCATCAATCCCGCCGGCTTTTTCGTCCAGCCAGACAATGCGGCACAGCCTCGGCATATCCTCCGTTTCCATAAGCTGTTTTTCCAGCATATCGATGTTTCTGTTGCTCAGCACCTCTCCGCCTACAAAGCACTTAAAGCAAAGATCCTGGAGAAATCTCTTTTTCTTGTCTTCGCTTCCTCCGTTTTCGGAATAGTATTGAAATACCGCATCCCACTGTGGCAGATAGCCATGGCTGAACACAGCTGCCGTCAGTATCCTCTCGGCAACATCAAGCGCAGGCACATCCAGCGCCAGCGCATCCTGAAAGATCTGTACCATCTGGCTGATGCCGCCTTCATAATACTGACACAGATATTCCAGAAGCTGCGGCGTGTATTTGCCCTGTTTGTAGGTATAGTACATCAGCGCGATCCAGCGCGCATCTTCTTCCACCTGCTCGTCCAGTGCACGCATGATAAGCCTGTTCAGGCTCTTGACAGGGACCCCTTCAAAGCCGTAATCCCAGAGAAGCGAAAGCGCCATTTCATCCTGTTCCAGCAGAATGTGATATGTAATGATCCTGCCTCTCTTTTTTTCATCGGCGCCCTCGATGGGATATTCATTCAAAAGTTCGAGCATGGTCTGCGTTTCGTCCCTGTCGTAAAGGACCGCCAACAGTCTCTCCACGATGGACCGGCGCAGGGAAAAGGAAATCCTGGGATCCCTGGCTGCTTCCATATACAGCGGCCAGTCCTCAGTCCGTCTCATAAAATCATCTTCCGTGCCGGAGAGCCTGAGCAGTGACAGCTCGCTGGAGGTCTGCTCAGATTCGAGAAGATACTTTCTCACCTTGTCCGGCGACAGTAGCCTTTTCAGTCTGATATCCTGACCTGCCTCATGGCGGTTGCCGTTTTCGTCCTCCAGAAGAAGACAGACATCCTCCGAGACCATCTCCACCATCGCCACTTTATTTTCAATGGCAAAACTCTTTTCCGTCTCAAGTCCGTGTTCGAGCACGATCACCTTTTTGGCATCCGCAGCCGTCACCGAAGCCTCCTGCATGAAGGCCAGCGGCAACAGATAGGGCACGGCTGCCTCAATCTCTTTTTCGTCCCTGAACAGAAATCTGTAGCAGGCAGCCAGATCCGGACTGATCTCACCGGTCAGAAGCTCCTTTCTGGCAAAATCCCGAATCTGCGGATCGTATTTGTCGATCAAAGACCCAAGCTTTGTATGATTCTCCAGTATGATCCTATAAAGATGCGCTTTTAATCTCTTTTCAAGGGTACACTGATAGGCAAAATAAAGAAGAACATATTTGGGCGGAAGGCTCAGATCCTCCATGCTCCTGGATGCAATATAGGATTCATACAGCAGGGTGATGCGAAGCTGTTTATCCACCGCCCTGCCAAACCAGAAACCGGCACCTTCGTCCGTCTTCTGGCAACGGATCAAAAGACCGCAGACCGCCTGCAGCAGCTCGTCATCTCCAAAGGTGTCATACAGCCTTTTCAAAAAGCCCATAAGAGCCCTACCTGCCTCTTTTTCCTTTTTGACCAGCTCTGTGATCCTGGCCGTCAGAGCCGGCGTCAGCAGTTCATATCGCATGGCAAACTGCATAACGGCAATCTCGAACCTGCCCAGTGAGGACATATATGTCGGATTGTCACCGATCACACGAAAAGCCTCTCTGAACAGGATCGGACTCTCGCATCCGTTGTAATAACATTCTTCATACAGGGAGATCATCTGAACAGGCGTGATCTGACCCTGGGGAAGCATCCTTAGATACAGGCTGGTAACAATGGCATCTCCTCTGTGATTGGCCAGCAGATCCCTGATCCTCCTGACGGCACCGGACTGCATCCTCTGATAGTCCACATCGCGCACGCCGCCTCTGGCCAGCATCGACTCCAGATACCAGTAATAGGACATCTGTGACGCTGACACCTCTTCATTTTCGATCACCCGTTCCACATGGCTGAAGATCCATCCTGCCTCCTGGAATCGGCCCATGGCACAGAGCAGATGGGTCTGATACAACCTGCCGTCTATATTCCTGCCATCACTCTGATTGATCTTTTCAATACATTTTTCGGCTCTCTCAAGCGCTTTTTGCTGATCGCCGTGTCCTGTGGAATAGTCCAGATATGCCCTGATCAATTCGGCTGTTTTGCGCTTTTTCTCCCTGCGCGCCTGTTCTCTGACGTCTTCTTTTTGCTGTTTGCCGATCCGTACCAGTTCACAGACAAGTGTACCGGAAGGAGAATGTGTATCGATCAGCAATTTTTCACGATGCTCAAATCCGTCGGTGGGAAGCAGATAAAAAGACAGATGACAGACCTGGTCCTCAAAATCATCATCTGTCAAAAGTGTTCTGTCCAGACTGATATAAGAGCCTTCCACGCTAAGTGACAGATGGGTATATCCCCAGCCCTTACGACGGATGGTAAGCACCTGCTCCTGCGGCTCATAGACCTGCGGCAGCAAAAGCGTTTCCTCATCGATCGTGTAGCTTGCTCTCTGCTTTTTATTCAGACTGATCAGAAATTCATCGACATTTTTTTCATTGCCTCTGATATGTGACATCCCGCGATATAATGGGATCAGCCTGCTGTCATGACCTGTCAGCAGTTTTTCGAAACGTTCCGAATAAAACAGATCGCAGGCCGCCTTCCAGTCAGTGGATGCCAGATTGGTGAAGTGAAAAAGATTCCGGATGCGTCCGAGGGTCTCATCCTCATAGCTGTCGGAGACCGTAACACAAAAAGGGATCTGGAGCTGTCCAATATCGGTCAGGATCACGAGCTTTCCCCTGACACAGCTTCCCACGCTGAGTCCTACGGCATCAAAACGATAGGTGATATGAATCTCCTCACCGTTGGCATAAGATGCCTGGGGCTGCATCCTGTAATGTGTCGAATACAAAAACGCCCTGATCCTTCTACCTGTATCTGCACGCAGGAAAAGAGAGCCTTCCACTTTCTTGCCCTCCAACACGACAAGCTCCAGCTCTCTTGGCGTACACTCCAGTGTATCCTCGGTATATTCAAATGTTTCCGCCGGAATGAGTCCACTTATCCTATACATAGGAATAAGTATATCACATTTCCGGCGGATTTGAAATACAAGTATTAGTCGAGATTCAGTTTATTTTTCATAAAATGATTGGAAAGTGCATACAGCCCGGCGGAGGCGGCCAGCATTGCCAGATCAATGATCAGGAAAATGAGCAACACCGTATTTTCCGCCGTTTCCAGGTTGGCGAGAGTATTCGTTTCACCCATTCTGACCAGGCTGAAGGTGACGGTCTCCGTCACGATATTGGTGATCAGACTGACCAGCACGTTCAGACCGATATAGCACCCGACACACCAGAGCACTTTATTCTTGCCCATCTGCTGTCCGATACTGATCGCTGCATACCCTTTGGACACATCAAAAGCCAGACTTCCGACGATACCCAGCAGGATCAGAATGATGACCAGAATCGCCTGTCCCGAACTCATATGTATCTCTCTGAAGGCGTTTACCAATTCACCCCAAGCCTCTGGGCCACCCATGGAATAGAGCAGCATGATCACGGCAATACAGCAGACCAGGATACAAATCCCTCTCCAGATCATGGCAACCGCAGCCTTGGAGATCAAAAGGTCAGAGCTTTCAACCGGCAGAGTATGCATCAGATAACCCTGATCGGTATAGAGATTTCTGTAAAATCTCACAAAGAAATACAAAAGCGATAACACACTCAGCACAACGATACCGATGGCATATACCAAAAAGTAGGAGAAAAATCCAATGGTAGGCGCAAGCGAATTGCCTCTGCCGCTTCCCTCAAAAAACGTATCAACATTCTTTTGGTTAAAAATGATCATACCAATCAATGCATACAAAATCATCGCTGCATTGACAATGGTCATCAGTTTCCAGGTATCCTTCCATTCGTGAGCAAATAATTTTTTTAACATGCGAACACCTCCCTGAAATACTGATCCACTGTCTTGCCTACCTTTTCGCGGATCTCGTCCACGCCGGCTCTCAGAACAACATTGCCGGAGCGTAAAAAGATCACATCATCCAGAATATTTTCCACATCCGAGATCAGATGCGTGCAGATGAGCACACTGGCATCCGGGTTGTAATTGGAAATGATTGTACGGATGATATAATCCCTGGCAGCCGGATCAACGCCGGCAATAGGCTCATCCAGGATAAAAAGCCTTGCATCCCTGCTCATGACCAGGATCAGCTGTATCTTTTCTTTTGTACCTTTGGAAAGAGTTTTCAGCCTGGCATTTTTCTCAATCCCCAGAGATGCGATCATATCATACGCTCTCTCCGGTCTGAAATCTTCATAAAAATCATCAAAAAAGTTGATGATATCCTCTACCGTTCTCTGCGCCTCCAGATAGGTCCGCTCCGGCAGGTAGGATATGATGGCCTTACTCTGCGTTCCGGGCTTCTGTCCTTCTATCAGCACTTCTCCGCTGGTCGGTATCAGAAGACCGTTTATCATCTTGATCAAAGTCGTCTTTCCGCTGCCGTTGGGTCCCAAAAGACCTATGATCCTGCCGCTTTCCAGCGTCAGATTCAGATTGGCAACAGCCGGACGACCGTTGGTATAACACTTGGTCAGATCGCGGCATTCTACGATTAAACTCATTCTTTCCCTCCTTATCATAACTCTCCGGTATCATATTTGCTTTTGCTACCGGCAACTCTCTGTACCAGATTCACACCATCTCCGGCGTCCATTCCCAGGCCTTCCAGCTTGGTCAGATAAATTTCCGTCTCTTCCACCGCGATGGAATCCAGCATTTTTCCGATGAGCTGCTCATCCTCGGTCACAGTCTTGCCATTGGTTCGCTGGGTATGCAAAAGTCCTTCTCTTTCAAGATCTCCAAGGGCCTTCTGCATCGTATTGGGATTCACGCCGGCCTCGGCAGCCAGATCGCGAACCGACGGGATCTTGCTCCCCGGCGGATATTCACCGGATACAATACGCATCTTCAGCCGTTCTACTATCTGTATGTAGATCGGTCTGTCAGTTTTCATTTCCCATGCCATACTCTCCCTCCTTTTCTTTTTCATAACACAGTACAAATTGTTGTTTGTTTTGCCTTGCGCTGTACTTTTGTATTACCCATGTAATACAATAATACATATTGCATTTTTTGTCAAGGTTTTTTTACAATCAAAAAAAGAAGCCGCACTGCGACTTCTTTTCCCGGTTCATTCTGTTTTATAGTAAGAGACAAAAATATCTGATCAGGAAATTTCTCTTACGATCGCTTCCAGCAGTTCATCATAGCTCTCATAGGCCGGATATTGCGGATACTCCCTGCGTATGGCTTCTGTGGAGCGGAACAAAAATCCTGCTTTGGATGCTTCTATCATTCCCAGATCGTTAAAGCTGTCGCCGGATGCAATGGTATCATAACCGATTGACTGAAGCGCCTTAACGGTTGTCAGCTTGCTTTTCTCCACGCGCATCCTGTAACCCGTAATCATGCCGTCGTCATCCACCTGCAGTGTATTGCAGAAAATCGTCGGCCAGCCCAGTTTTTTCATCAGGGGCGAAGCAAACTGTGTAAAGGTGTCACTGATGATGATAACCTGCGTCAGCTCCCGCAGCCGGTCCAAAAACTCTTTTGCACCCGGCAGCGGCTCTATCTGCGCGATCGTCTCCTGAATCTGTTTTAGGCCCAGTCCGTGGTCTTTTAAGATCTCCAGCCGAAAACGCATCAGCTTGTCGTAATCGGGCTCATCTCTGGTAGTACGGGCAAGCTCCGGTATTCCGGCAGCTTCGGAAAAAGCAATCCAAATCTCGGGTACCAGTACTCCCTCTAAATCAAGGCATACAATCTCCATTATACAATCTCCTTAATCCAGCCTTCAGGCGCATCAATACGCCCCATCTGAATACCGGTCAGTGTGTCATACAGCTTTTTCGTAATCTCGCCCATCTCTTCCATGCCGCTGGCAAAGCAGATCTCTCTGCCGTGATCCACAATCCTGCCTACGGGGGAGATAACGGCTGCCGTTCCGCAAAGTCCGCACTCCGCAAAATCTGACAGTTCTTCCAGATAAACCTCGCGTTCCTCTGTCTCCAGCCCCAGATATTCCTTGGCAACGTACATCAAAGATCTTCTGGTGATGGAGGGCAGGATGCTTCCCGACTTGGGCGTTACAACCTTGTGGTCTTTGGTGATAAACAGGAAATTGGCTCCTCCTGTCTCTTCCACTTTGGTTCTGCTGGACGCATCCAGATACATATTCTCATCATA
The DNA here is from genome assembly GCA_905236705.1 of uncultured Lachnospiraceae bacterium. Lineage (GTDB taxonomy): Bacteria > Bacillota > Clostridia > Lachnospirales > Lachnospiraceae > RGIG7926. Next base: position 14,835 of record CAJOOZ010000075.1, read on the forward strand.
GCCTTCTTCATGGGCTGTCACAATGGCGTGCAGACTCATGGCATAATTCAGACCCGCCTTGATATTGCCGGTACCATGAGGCGCCGCACGGTCGAAATCACTGACCCTGATGGTAATGGGTTTGGCACCGCCCTTGAAATAAGGTCCTACCGGTGTCGTAAAGATCCTGAACTGATATTCATCTGCCGGTTTCACACCGATAACCGGATTGGAGCCAAACATATAAGGTCTGACATAAAGCGTGGCCCCGCTGCCGTAAGGAGGAACATAAGCCACATTTTCCTTAACCGTCTGTACGACCGCCTCCACAAACCGCTCCTCGGGGAAAACCGGCATCTCCAGTCTTCTGGCCGAATCAGCCAAACGGCTTGCATTCAGGTCCGGCCTAAAACATACGATACGCCCGTCCTCGGTCGTATACGCTTTCAATCCTTCAAAGACCGTCTGGGCATACTGGAGCACCCCCGCGCACTCACTGATCACAACCTTGTCATCCTCTGTCATCACGCCCTCATCCCAGGCGCCGTCCTTGAAATTGGAAACATAGCGCTTATCTGTTTTGAGATAGCTAAAGCCCAGATTGGACCAGTCGATGTTTTTCTTTTCCATCTTGCCTCATCCTTCTTTCTCTTTTATATTGATAAAAATCCGTTTCTAGTTTACCACCGCTTTTTTTACTCTGTCAACCACAGCTTTTTCTTCCCTTTTTTCCCCTCATCATGTATAGTATAGTAAGCGGCAAACCTCTTTTCGCTACTGCATTTGCCGTGTTGGATTTTGGCGGCCAAAAGCCGCATATTTCGCTACAGTTCCCAAGTTAAAAAGGAGACTCTTATGAAATGTATATTATCCGCTGACAACAACTGGGGCATCGGTCTGAAAAACAGTCTTTTGTGCCGCATTCCCGCCGACATGAAAAATTTCCGGCTTCTGACGACCGGAAATGTGGTGATCATGGGGCGCAGGACTCTGGAGAGCTTTCCGAACCACAAGCCTCTGCCAGACCGCGTTAATATCGTGATCACTTCCCGTCCCGACTATACCGCAGAGGGCGCCGAAGTTGTTCACTCCATTGAAGAAGCACTGAAAAAATCCGCCGAATATGCCGGCAAAGAGATCTACGTCATCGGAGGCAGCCAGATCTACAGACAACTCCTGCCCTACTGCGACGAGGCCATTGTCACACGCATCGATCACAGCTATGAGGCTGACGCATTTTTCCCCGATCTGGATGCATCGGATGAATGGCAGCTGACAGAGGAAAGCGAAGAAAACACCTGCTTCGACATCATCTATACCTTCTGTACTTACCGCCGCATCAAACCGTCTGTGCAGGCACCTGATCCGAGCTGACGATCCTGTTTCTGCCGCCTGTCTTGCCTGCGTAAAGGCGTTCATCCGCCTTGGTGATCACCGCATCGATGGAATCGGCCATGGTATAATCCTCGATTCCACCCGTGATGGTCAGGTGCAGATTCACATCCTTAAATGAAAATTCACTGACAGAGATCCTCTCACGCAGCTGATCCATCTTTTCCACCGCGTCTTCAAACCTCATATCTTCAAAGGTCAGAAGAAATTCCTCTCCGCCCCAGCGCGCTACCGAACCGATCCCGTGCATCGTATCTTTCAGGATCGCGGACAGGGATTTCAGCACAAAATCACCCATCCCGTGTCCATAAGTATCATTTACTTTTTTGAAAAAATCTATGTCCAGGATCCCAACGGAAAAACCCTTCTGATGCTTGCGATAGCCGTTTTCCAAAAGAGAGAGCTGCTCACTCATGGCGCGCCGGTTCCAAAGACCCGTGAGCGCATCGGTAGATACCATCTCCTCCAGCTTTCTGTTATACTGTATGATCTTCTCTTCATTCCTGGTATACTTGAGTGAATACATATAGGCCTCAAGCGTCGCCAGAGTCGTCACACAGGCGATGTTGATGATAATGATCACGATGCCGGACAGCCTGTCAGGACCGGTGTGCATGGGCAGGAGCTGTTCCAGTATCAGCAAAATAATCGTAAATGCAGCCTCACCTGCCGCATAAAACACTTTGGTTCGCATTCTCACCCTTGCATTGAAGCAATACAGCATGATACATACTATGATGATCGGCGCCGAATAATATTTCCATGAGGTCAGCAGACAAAACAGCGTCACCAGGATATGATTTACGATCAGGTAGACATACATGCCCACCACGGTCCTGTCCTCATAAGTCAGGATCAGCACGGCTGCCATGATCCCCACGGAAAAAATACAGCTCAGGCACAGGACGCTGATATTCAGATAAGCCAGAACAATAGACATGATCACCAGAAATACGATCTGGCTCAGAGTCATCAGACGCAGCAGAACCGAAAGCTCATTAGACTCGGATTCACTGCCCACGTCTTTATACATGAGTTCCTTAAAACTCTTTAACAGTTTTTTCGCATCCCCCATACTCCATTTCCCTCTGTCAAGCCTACGCTTCAGATCGCCACCGGTATATCTTTGATCTGTTCTCCCGTTTCATATCCCTCAACGCTGACGTCATCTCTGGTAAATTCATAAAAATCCGTAACCTCCGGATTGAGCACAAATTTCGGTGCGGGAAAAGGTTTTCTGGAGATCAGCTCCTCCACCAGCGGGATATGCCTGTCGTAAATATGCGCATCCGCGATCACGTGCACCAGTTCTCCCACTTCCATATCACACACTCTTGCCAGCATATGTACCAGCACGGCATATTGTACCACATTCCAGTTGTTGGCAGTCAGCACATCCTGGGAACGCTGGTTCAGGATCGCATTCAGTGTCAGCTTATCATGCCCCTTTTTCTGGGTCACGTTAAAAGTCATACTGTAGGCGCAGGGATACAGATTCATCTCGTGCAGATCCTGATGCACATAGAGGTTGGTCATGATACGGCGGCTGAAAGGATTGTTTTTCAGATCGTAGATCACCCTGTCGACCTGATCCATCATTCCCTCCTTATATTGGTGCCTGACAGACATCTGATAACCGTATGCCTTTCCGATCGAGCCGTCCTCATCCGCCCACTCATCCCAGATATGACTGTTCAGATCATGGATATTGTTGGATTTTTGCTGCCAGATCCACAGCATCTCATCCGTGGCGCTTTTCAGGGCCGTCCTTCTAAGCGTCATGATGGGAAATTCTTTCGAGAGGTCATAGCGGTTGATAACGCCGAATTTTTTGATGGTATAGGCACTGCTCCCGTCCGGCCAGTGGGGTCTTACCTTTTCTCCCTCAGTGCTCGTACCGTTTTCCAATATATCCCTGCACATTGCGATAAACACATCATCCGCATAACTCATTTTCAGTATTTCCTTTCTCTCAGCGATCCCACTTGTCGGCAAGCGCATTGATCTGATCGGCAAATTTGGCCAGATCCTTGTTTGCACCGCCCTCGTTTTTCTGGATCACTCTCATCAGGCGCTGTCCCGCTGCCAGCAGCCGGTTAAAGATATCAGATACCACACGGCGTTTCTTAACCGCAACAGGCTCAGCCTCATAGGTCACCTCGCCTGTGATCAGATCAAACTCCGTACCACTGTAGGGTGCATAGGCATCAAAGCCGTATTCATGCCTCAGGCATCCCGCAAAAGCCGTGGTCACGGAATCCTCACCATGCACCACAAAAACCTTCTTCGGTTTCTGCTCAAAACCGGAGATCCACTCCAACAGTCCGTTTTTATCCGCATGTCCGGACATTCCCGCCAACTGCTCGATCCTGGCTCTGACCTCGATCTGCTCCCCGAAGAGCTTAACCTCTTTTTTGCCCTCTATAATGGAACGTCCCAGAGTACCGATGGCCTGATAGCCCACAAAGAGGATGGTACACTCCGGCCGCCAGAGATTATGCTTGAGGTGATGGCGGATACGCCCCGCCTCACACATGCCCGACGCGGACAGGATCACCTTGGGGGTTTCATCAAAGTTGATATCCTTGGATTCTTCACTGGTGATGGAAAGGCGCAGCCCCGGAAAACTGATGGGATTGATTCCCGAACGAACCAGCTCCATAGCCTCTTCATCAAAGCAGTTATAAATATTTTTCTGGAAAATGCCCGTTGCTTCCACCGCCAGCGGGCTGTCCACATAAACAGGGAAGTCCTCATGTCCTTCCACCAGACGATCCGCCTTGATCTTTCGCAGAAAATACAAAAGCTCCTGGGTTCTGCCCACCGCAAAGGAAGGGATGACCACATTGCCGCCTTTATCAAAGGTTTCCTTGAGTATTTTTACCAGCTCTCCCGCATAATCCGGCCGGTCAGTGGAGTGCAGCCTGTCACCGTAGGTTGACTCCATCACCACGTAATCTGCTTCGCGCGTCACCTCCGGATCCTTGATCAGAGGCTGGTTTTTATTGCCGATATCGCCGGAGAAAACGATCTTTTCGGATGTGCCGTTTTCCGTCAGCCAGACCTCAATGGATGCGGATCCGAGCAGATGTCCGATATCCGTGAACCGTATCGAAATACCCTCACTGACCGTGACGACCGCACCGTATTTGCAGGGAACGATCAGCCGGATCGCACCGTCCGCATCCTCCATGGAATACATGGGTTCGGCAGGCGCTATATCTGCGGAACGCCTGGCCTTTCTGTTTTTCCATTCGGCCTCCTGCATCTGGATATGAGCGCAGTCACGGAGCATGATACTGCACAGATCGGCCGTCGCCTCCGTCATAAAGATCCTGCCCCTGAAACCTCTGGCATACAAAAGCGGCAGAAGACCGGAATGATCCACATGCGCATGTGTCAGAAAGACGTAGTCGATCATGGATTCCGCCACGGGCAGGGGTACATTTTCGTATACATCCACTCCCTGTTCCATACCGTAATCAACCAGCATATATTTGCCGCAGGCCTCAATAAAATGACAGCTTCCCGTCACCTCATGATCCGCGCCGATAAATTTCAGCTTCATCTTTGCACCTCCCGTGACACCACCAATATACCCACATATCAAGTATATCAGAATATTCCATACATTTCCACCCACTGCCAAAAATCCATCAAAAAAGACCCGAACTCGTTCGGGTCTTTTTGTGCGTCACTGTTCTCGGCTCATCCGCTTAGATTGTCACCACTTTCTTTTGCTGCCTCCTGCCTGTATTTCATACGCAGTATCCTTCTCACGGATTCATCGATTCTCTCCTCGGTCAGCGTTCCTTTTTTGACTGCATCCCTGATTCCCTCAAAGGATTTTTGAAAATTCTTGGTGGAGAGCAAAATATCGGCACCTGCCTCAATGGCTCCCACAGCCGCTTCGGCATAGGTATATTTCTGATAGATGCACGTCTTGTCCATGTAGTCGGTCATGACCACGCCGTCATATTCCCATTCTTCCCTGACGATATCCGTGATAACCTCTTTCGACAGACTGGCCGGTCTCTGGTCTCCGCGCAGCTTCGGCAGACCGACATGGGAGATGATAACGATATCCGCGCCGGCTCTGATCGCTGCCTGGTAGGGCGCAGACTCCTCAATCAGCTGCTCTTTGGTCCTCTGGGAAACAGGAATGCCGTTTGATCCGTCATTGGTCACATCTCCGTATCCGGGAAAACACCCAACTGCGGCGATGATATTCTGATCCTTCATTCCCCTGACCATATTGGCAGCCAGCTCCGTCGTTGTTTCCAGATCCTGATTGAAACCATTGGCTGCCGCAAAGCTGCCGGACGTTTTGGGAACATCCGCATAAGGAGCAATATTCACCTGCATTCCATAATGCTTGAGCTCGCTTCCTATGGAGATGCCGGCACTGTACGCCCCTGCCGTCCCCAGAGATTCGCCGATCTCCTTTTCCGATGCGATGACATTTTCGGTGATCCCGCTCAGTACAAAGGGACTTTTTTCTCCGCCCTGCTCGGAAATCACGTTCAACTGATTGCCGCCGCCATAGGATGACAGATGATCAAGGGAGCTTAGGAGATTTTCTTCGGTACTCAGATTACCCGGTTTAAACAAAATGCCTGTTATGGGATATTTGGCAAGCTGATCGCCCGCTTTTCCTCCGATGGCAGGGCTCTCTATTCCGTTGCCGGCAAGCTGGCCCGGCGACAGAATAAACAGCTTGCTGATCTTTTCTTCTATGGACATATTTTCGATCTCATCGTCGATCCTTTTCTCTATTTCGGCATCTTCTCCGGCTGCGCCCGCTACGGTCTTTTCCTTGCCTCCGGCAGCCAGAAGCCTGTCATTTTCCGAGGAGGAAATCTCCTTTTCATCCTTTATGCTTCCGCCTGCGGTCTGCCCGCTGTCTTCATCCTCGCTTTGCTCCTGCGAAGGTGCCTCGTTGTCCGATACGCTGCTTAAATCCGCCCCGCTGCCCGCGTCCTCTTTGTCAGCATCAGCCTCATCCGCAGCTTCTTCTCCGCCGGTGGAATCCGGCTCGTCATCAACGGCCTTTTCTGCCACAACGGCTGTTTCCGCTTTCTTTTTGCTATCCGCCGTAAAAAGATGAACCAGTCCTGCTATGATCCCGATCACGATCGCCAGCCCCACAATCACAACACCGCCGACAATGGCCAGTGCCTTTATACTTTCCTTCCGGCGTCGTTTTTTGCGAAGCGCTGCTTTCTGTTTCTGTTCTGCATCCCTGTCCACGGGTCACACCTCTCTCAGTTCCCAGTCCTCAGACTGTAACAGCCAAAATCCTCTGAACAATATTTGCGCACTGTTGTGCTAGAATACTATACAGCGAAACAACAATTATGTCAACCTTATTTTTTGTTGTCATTTGGCTGTTCTGTTACGGCTGTTACGATTCGCAGCCCGCAGAACATCTCACAGACAGAAACGATTTAGCGGGCATCAATCCTTACGAAAGACACCCGCTAAATAACTACTTGATCCATGGGACCTACCTCCATATTCTGTTGTTCGCGTTCCAGTCTTTGTACTCTGCATCCTACATGCCGCAGCAGGTCGATCATTCCGGCGTTCTCTCTTATATGCCTAGCGTACGATCGGCGGAGAACTCTGCCTCTGATCCTTTGTCCGTTGCTGCTCAACCTTTCTGTACTTGCTACAACGACTTGAACATTTGAGTTTAAGCTTCAGTTGCCGGTGGAGTGTACCTCCTTCCTCCAGTATTGTAAAGCTCATCTATGTAAATGTTTTGTATGAGTAGAATATACACCATGAAAAGAGTTTTGTCAACACAATTTTTAAATTTTTTTATTATTTTCTGCTACTTTCTTCGAAACCGTTTAATTGTTTATACAATTCGGCAGATAAACGATTTCGCTAGCCTTATTGTTTCGCATTACGTCGGGCGGATTCAGGACTTTCACCCGTTAGGAACTGTGCGCCGCCAGGGGCACAAACACAATCCGCCCCCATGCAAAGGGGGCGGATCACTGTGATAGATCAATATGACTGCTCTTTGGACATCAGAGCTGCGTATCCACAAATATCGTATAGATTGCTCTGATAGCCGCTTCGAAATCCTCATTTTTCACGCCGATGATGATATTCAGCTCGCTGGAGCCCTGGTCGATCATCTTGACATTGACATTGGCATGGGCGAGGGCGGAAAAAATCCTGCCCGCTGTTCCTCTGGTAGCACGCATTCCCCGTCCTACAACGGCGATCAGCGCCAGATCCGTTTCCATATCGATGTAGTCGGGCTGCGCCAGCTTATGAATGCCGGCCAGAACACGCTGCTCCTTTTGGGCAAAATCATCCTGGTGAACAAAAACCGTCATGGTATCAATGCCGGAAGGTACATGCTCAAACGAAATCTCCTGTTCCTCAAAGGCCTGCAGCACTTTGCGTCCGAAACCGATCTCGGAATTCATCTTGTCCTTTTCTATATTGATGGCACAAAAGCCTTTCTTTCCCGCGATACCGGTGATCACGTACTTGGGCTTCTGGCAGGTACTCTCCACGATCCATGTGCCGTCGTCATCCGGTGCATTGGTGTTGCGGATATTGATGGGAATTCCCTCCTTGCGCACGGGGAAGATCGCCTCCTCATGAAGCACCGTGGCTCCCATATAAGCCAGCTCCCGCAGCTCTCTGTACGTAATGGTCTCTATGCTTCTGGGATGATCGATGATCCTGGGATCTGCCACCATAAAGCCTGACACATCCGTCCAGTTCTCATATACATCCGCCTTGCACGCCTTGGCTACCAGGGAACCCGTGATATCCGAGCCTCCTCTGGAAAAAGTGTGTACCACGCCGTTGTCATAGGCTCCGTAAAACCCCGGCACAACAGCCCTGGGGGCTTTTTTCAATGCCTCTGAAAGAAGCTCCTGGGTCTTTGGGCTGTTCAGATTGCCGTCTTCCTTAAAAAAGATGACCGTTGCAGCATCGATAAATTCATATCCGAGATAGGCCGCCATCAGGATACCGTTCAGATACTCGCCACGGCTGGCTGCATAATCTTCTCCGGCTTTTTCCATGAAATTCTTTTTAATCTCTTCAAATTCCCGATCCAGTGACACAGACAGCTTCAACCCGTCGATGATTTCCTGATATCTGGCTTTAATGGCGGATAACTGTTTTTCAAAGGGCTTGTCCTCTTTGGCAAGGGAATAAGCTCCGTACAGCATATCCGTCACTTTGGTATCACCGTCATAGCGCTTGCCCGGTGCGGAAGGTACCACAAAAACCCGATTCTTGTCGCTTTTGACGATCTTTCCCACTTTTTCAAACTGTTCGGCACTCGCCAGTGAGCTGCCTCCGAATTTTACTACTTTTTTCATAACCTCTCCTCTCGCAGGATCCTGCAGGCGGCCGGTTGCCGTCTGTCCTTTTTTAGTCCTCTATCCTTATCCTGCTGATATAGCCGCTGATTCCGGCAATTTTTTCTTCAAATTCATTTTCATCCATCTCGGGTGTGACAAATCCCGTCTCCGACTCTACCAAAGACTCATATTTCTCGCATTCTCCGAACACCTCCGTAAAGGAGGCCGCATCCTGTTGGGATACGCGGACAAAAAACCTTTTTGCTCTGGATCTGTGATCTGTCAAAGGCAGCTTTTCCCTGCTCCAGCCGCCGGGAAGCGTTTCGCCCACAGACCTGACGCAGTCCACCACATCGGATACCACAGCGCTGGCTGTCGGAAGCTTGCCCGCACCGGCTCCGTAAAACATGGCATTGCCCAGCATATTGCCGTGTACCAGAATGCTGTTGAATACATCCCTGACACCGTAGAGCGGATTGTCCCTGCCAATCATGGCCGGTGCCACATAGGCATAATAGCTGCCGTTTTTTTCACGATACAGAGCCAGCAGACGGATCACCCGTTTCATGGCTCTGGCATATACAAAATCCTCCGGCGTAATGCCCGTAATGCCCTCGGTGTAAACATGCTCGAAATCCGCATCCTTTCCCGTGATCAGCGATGCCAGTATGGCAATCTTGCGGCCGGCATCATATCCTTCCACGTCAGCCTCCGGATTGCGCTCGGCATATCCCTTTTCCTGGGCTTCTTTTAAAACGGTCTCATAGTCTGCCCCGTCCTCATCCATCCTGGTGAGAATATAATTGGTGGTGCCGTTCAGGATACCTGTCACGGCATCGATATGATCAGCCGTAAGACAGTTGACCAGGGGCCTCAGGATCGGAATTCCTCCGCCCACACTGGCCTCAAACAGATAGCTGCAGTTGTTGGCCTTTGCCAGTTCACAGAGCTCGGCTCCGTGTTTTTCCACCAGTTCCTTATTGGAGGTGCAGACACTTTTACCGACCGCAAGGGCTCTTTTTGTAAAAGTGAAGGCCGGCTCGATCCCTCCCATTGCCTCTGCAATGATGCGGATCTCGCTGTCATTTAAGATCACCTCAGCATCATGCACTACCAGCTTCTCATAAGGATCTCCCGGAAAATCCCGCAGATCCAGGATGTATTTGATATCGACCTGCTCTCCCGCTCTCTCGTCAATAAGCTTTTGATTTGTTTTGATCACTTCTACAATACCGCTTCCCACGGTGCCGTAACCCAGTACAGCTATCTTTATCATAATGTATTCCTCTTTCCGTTATATTACTCCGGCAATCCGATCTTTTAGAGTTCACAATTACCTACTGCTTTCGATCATCACCATCTCAGATCAAAGGGTATTTATCCGTCAGGGATTTCACGATGGCGGTCGCCTCCGGTACCTTTTCCTCGCCGCCCTTGATGACCAGCGCAATGGCCTCTGCGATGCGATCCATATCCTCCGTGTTCATACCCCTGGATGTGACTGCCGGCGTGCCGAGACGGATACCGCTGGTCACAAAAGGAGACTGGGGATCATTGGGAATCGTATTTTTGTTTGCGGTGATATGCGCCTGATCGAGCAGCTTCTCCACTGCCTTGCCGGTAAGCCCGAAATTGGTCAGGTCTATGAGCATCAGATGATTGTCGGTTCCGCCGGAAACGATCTTGACTCCTCTGTTCATCAGCCCTGCTGCCAAAGCCTGCGCATTATCTGCAACCGCTTTTCCGTATGCCTTGAATTCATCGGAAAGGGCTTCTTTCAGGCAGACCGCCTTGGCTGCGATCACGTGCATCAGAGGGCCGCCCTGGATCCCCGGGAAAATAGCCTTGTTAAAGTTGTATTTGTCTGCTGCTTCCTGATTGCAGAGGATCAGACCTCCTCTGGGTCCGCGCAGCGTCTTGTGGGTAGTGGTGGTCACTACATCCGCATAGGGAATAGGACTCTCGTGAACACCGGCTGCAACCAGTCCTGCTATGTGCGCCATATCCACCATCAATACGGCTCCCACCTCATCACAGATCTCTCTGAACTTCTTAAAATCAATCTTTCTCGCATAAGCAGATGCACCCGCAATGATCATTTTGGGCTTGCATTCCTTTGCGATCCTGAGTACCTCGTCATAATCGATGAATCCGTCATCATTAACACCATAAGGGACACAGTTGAAATATTTACCGGACATATTCACCGGTGAGCCGTGGGAAAGATGTCCGCCCTGATCGAGGTTCATCCCCATATAGGTATCACCGGGCTGAAGAACTGCAAAGAAGACAGCCATGTTGGCCTGTGCGCCGGAATGAGGCTGTACATTGGCATAATCACAGCCAAACAGTTCCTTGGCCCTCTCTCTTGCCAGATCCTCGATCACATCCACACATTCGCATCCGCCGTAATAGCGTTTGCCGGGATATCCTTCCGCGTATTTATTGGTCAGAGGGCTGCCCATCGCTGCCATAACAGCCTTGCTCACCCAGTTTTCGGAAGCGATCAGCTCAATATGGCTGTTTTGGCGATTCTCTTCCGCTACGATCGCATCAGCCACCTCAGGATCAACCAGTCTAACCTGCTCTAATGAATACATCCTAACATCCTCCTCGTTTTCTCGTGTTTTCGCGAAAGAGCCGCTTCTTCGGTCAAAGCGCCTCTTTTCGCACGCTATACGGCGAATATTATAGCACTTTTTATCTGTAAGGTGAATACTATTTTTCAATAAAAAGGCGTAAATTATGTATAAAATTGCGAAAAATTGTGGTATGATAAAAAAGGTTTTACAGAAATTTTACAGAAAGGGCATTTAATATGTTTCATGTGATCATAAACCCCGCCTGCGGTTCGGGTCGGGGCAGGCAGAACCGAAGGGTCCTGAAACAACTGATGGATCAAGCCAAAATCACTTATATTGAGCATCCCACCTCCAGCGCCGGGCACGTGACCCGTATCACCCGCAGCATAACGGACAGGCGTCTGTATGAAAACAACGCCACCTGTAACAATCTGCTGCTGATCGGCGGAGACGGCACGCTCAATCACTGTATAAACGGTATCGATGACCTTGAGCACACCACACTGACTTATCTTCCCTCGGGCACCAGCAATGATTTTTCACGTTCCCTAAAGCTCTCCGAAGCACCTTCAAAAGCCATCGCCGCTGCCGGCAGGCATGGAAAAACAACGCAAATTGATATTCCCAATGTTTCCTATGGTACCAAAAAGAGACGCTTTGCAGTCTCTTCCGGCATCGGTTATGATGCCGCTGTCTGCGACGAGGTGCTCCATTCTCCCTTAAAAGAGCCCCTTAACCGGATCGGGCTCGGCAAGCTGGTCTATGCGGCAGTGGCTCTCAAACAGTTTTTATTCCTGCGTCCCTGCGGATGCGATCTCTATCTGGATGATGAGCCTCCCATCAGGTTTGACACGTTTTTACTGGCAGCCTTTATGAATCTGAAACATGAGGGCGGAGGATTTCCTTTTGCCCCCGATGCCGATTTCAATGACGGAAAGCTTGACATCTGTCTGGTAGGGAACCTGAGCAAATGGGCGGTTCCCTTTATCCTGCCTTTTGTACTGCTCGGCCGGCATTACGGCAAGCCCGGCGTACACCACTATCGGGCCTCCCGTATCAGGATCGTGACCGACAGACCTCTTTGTACACATACGGACGGGGAGATCCTGGGCAATCAGAAACAGCTTCTTTACACCTGCGGAGATGAAAAACTGCTCATCCGCCGACCGGTCAGAACAAATGTGATCTGAAGGCTTTATAAGCGGAAGGAATGGGATAGGTCTCATCTATCTCTTCCGGCAGGATCAATCGATAATGCTCCGGCAGCTTCAGGCTGCCGGTTTTTTCTTTATCCGTATCCGCGATCCTGATCAAAAAACCCTGCATGTGCCACTCGCGGTGGGTAAAGATGTGAACGGCTTCTCCCAGACTCTCGATCCTGATAGGCTGCAGCCCCAGGGTTTCAACAAAGTCAAGCGCTGCCTTTCTGCTGATCCTGCCATCCAGCATGGGGAACTCATACATTCCGGCCAGGAGCCCTTTTTCGCTTCTCTTCCGGATCAGGGTATACCTGTCATCACGGATCACCAGAACCGTTTTGCGATCGATCCTTCTTGCATCCTTCTTCTTTCTGACGGGCAGAATATCTGTCAGATGCTCCCTAAGTGCAACGCACTCCCGATTCCAGGGGCAGCCTTCACACTTCGGTTTTCCGGCAGGCTGGCAGAGAGTGGCTCCCAGCTCCATCATCGCCTGATTAAAATCTCCCGGTCTGTCCGCCGGAAAGATCCTTTCCAGGGATTCCCTGTAGTTTTTTCTGGTCCCTGCCTCCAGGATATTTCCTGTATCGCCTGTCAGACGGGCTATGATACGCAGCACATTCCCATCCACTGCCGGACGGGGTTCATTAAAGGCAATCGAAGCGACGGCGCCGGCCGTATACTCCCCGATCCCCGGCAGCTTGATCAACAGCTCATAGGAGGCAGGCATCCGGCCGTTATATTCCTCCATGATCTGCCGCGCAGCCTTTTGCAGATTTCTGACCCGATTATAATATCCCAGTCCTTCCCACAGCTTAAGCAGACGCTCCTCATCCATGCCGGCAAGAGTTTTTATATCCGGACAGGCATCTAAAAAGCGCCCGAAATACGGGCGCACCGCTTCCACACGGGTCTGCTGCAGCATGATCTCCGATACCCAGATGTGATAGGGATCTTTGCTGCCCCGCCAGGGCAGTATTCTCTGATTGGCGTCATACCACTCAAGCAGTGGTAAAACGATCTCTTTTTTTAATTCCATCTCTTCGGCCGTCCTCTTCCTGCAGGCACTCTTCCGGATGCCCTTTTCGCCTGATCCCAACCTGATGGATCAGGGATACAGCATCGGTCTGAGCTCTGAATTCTCCCCTTCGGGATACTCTTCATCCTTTGCCGTATTGCGAATCTGTTTCAACAAAAGAATATTGTGCATGGACACTTCAAAGATCAGGCCGAAGATATGTGCACTGAATATCATATCCTCCACATCGAATGTGCCTTTTTTATCAAACTCTTCCAGACAGATCAGTTCCAGCAGATGCACACTCCTGAAGACCGAGAGAAGAGGTCCCTGGATCGATCCATCCTGTATCGTATCCAAAAGCTGTCTGTGGGCAAAATAAGCCGCGGTCTTTCTAAGCCAAATTTTCGCCTCCTTTGTGGCATCATAAAATCCGGCTCTGAGCTCATCCACCCTCGGCAGAATGCTTCTGACCCTCTTGAATACTTCCTCCGATGCTTCATGCCCCTCAAAATACAGGGCATCGTCCAACAACTTTTCAAGCTCTGCGGCTGTCTCATAGCTTTCAAACAGGCTTTTGTCAAAGCTTCCGTTCTGCAGGCCCTCCACCATGCCGTCCCGAAAGGCCAGAAGACTTTCCGTGCGGCTTTTCAGTTCCTCGCTGACCTCTGCCGTGCTCTCTTCAAATGTGATCACACTCTCAAGTCTGTCACCTGTCTGCGTGTATAAAAGACGAGCCACCTCACTGCAGGCGAGCAGCACTCTGTCCTGCCTGTAATCACCGACTGTGATATTCCGCTCTCTGGGATAGATATCACAGATTTTGATCTGTGCTTTTTCTCCCGCATGAAGACGGACATCACACAGTTTTTCACTTGTCAGAAAAGGACACCGGCCGTGCTCCTTCTGGCGGATATACCAGCCGCCCTTTTCATCCTGAAACATATTCTGCCGCAGGAAATCTCCATACTCTCCTTCATAGTTCAGATAATACTCAACAGTCTCGGAATCCATGGGAAGATCCCATGCAAAGCAGCAGGAATCAATGCAGGTGGTATTGCCCCTGCACTCAAAATCGTCATAAACAGACAGTTTTTCCCTCTTTATCTTCGCCATCCTCTTGTTATCCTCCTATAATCCCCTGATATACTGCTCATACTCTTCCTTTGTAGACGGCGGTACGATCTGTCCCGACTTGATCCTGTCTGCGATCAGGAGCATTGTATCATAGATCTCATCATTGTAATTATCGTGCAGGGTGGGAAGTCCGACTGCCCCCTCCGTCATACCGAGACTGAGTGTCCTTCCACCGATCTGCTCATCTTTGAGAAAGGATTCGGATACTCTTTCGGTCGCCACTTCGACCTTCTTCATGGCACTGGTAAGCACCTGCTCCGGAGCCAGATAAGACTGGTCTCTGTCAACTCCGATCACAAAGCGATCCTTATCTCTGGCGGTCTCTATCACGCCGACTCCGCTGCCGCCGGCAGCCTGAAAGATCACATCGCATCCGCTCCCATACATCTGGCGCGCCAATTCGGCTCCTTTATCCGGATCATCAAAGCTGCCTGTATAATCTGCACTCACTTCGATTTTTTTACCGTAAATATCACCTGCATAAGCCACCCCTGCTTCAAATCCGTATCTGAAGGAATCCACCACCTCGCTCTGCACTCCTCCGATAAAACCCAGCCGTCCGGTTCTGGTCACAGCGCCGGCGACAAAACCTGCCAGAAATGATGGCTCCTGGGACCGAAACACAACTCCCGTCACATTGTCCGGTGTCTCTTCATAAGCATAGTCTATCACGGCGAAGGACAAATCCGGATTCTGCCCGGCACATTCAAGCACTGCATCTGCGCAGCTATATCCGATCCCCCATATCAGGCTGCAGTCATCCTCTATCATTTTCTGAAAATTATCCGGCATATCGGATACCTCCTGTGTCTCTATATAAGACACAGCAACACCGGTTGACTTCTCCAGTTTCTTCAGACCTTCCCAGGCTCCCTGGGCAAAAGACTCATCATCGATACCGCCGAAATCCGTCACCATACCAATCTTTTTTCCGCCATCAACATCCGACAGAGCAGCCGATTTCGTTTCACTGTCGGCGCCATCCCTCGTCTCCCAGATCTGAACCACCTGAACTTCGTCTGTTTCTTTGCCGCATCCTGTCAGTAGCAGACACATCAATATCCCCGACAGCAAAAGCAGACAGCCTGCATATTTGAATCTAAACGCTCTCATTTTTCATCCTATCCTAAATATTTGATGGCCAGCATCGTCATATCATCAAACTGCGCCTCATCCCCCACAAAGGCATCAATATCACTGCGCACGTGCTTGAGCAGCTCTTCCACCTGATCATCCTTGTGGGATGTAAGGGATGCAAGCAGCCGTTCATCCCCGAACAGCTCTTTTTTCTCACTGGTTGCCTCGGTGACACCATCCGTATACAGATACAGCACCTCACCCTTTTCCAGCCTGGTGTGATTGTCGATGATCTTCTGATCCTCAAAAATAGCCAGCGGCAGTCCGTGCTTGTCTTTTTCGATCACATAACCTTTATCGCGGCGGTAGAATATCGGATACTCATGACCCGCGCTGGCAAAGGCAATGTCACCTGTCGAAATCTGCATGATCCCAAACCATACCGTTACAAACAGATCCGCATCATTCCCTTCACAGAGCTGGTTGTTGACATCCTCAAGTACTTCCCCGGGACCGGAATAATTCCCTGTCAGCGCCCTGTTTTTGATCAGTGTTTTGGCAATGACCATAAACAAAGCAGCAGGCACACCCTTGCCGGACACATCCGCCATTACGATGCCGAGGCTGTCTTCGTCTATCATGAAGAAATCATAAAAATCCCCGCCCACTTCCTTGGCCGGATCCATCGTGGCATAAAGCTCAAATTCATGCCGGTCGGGGAACGCCGGAAAGATCCTGGGCAGCATATCCGCCTGAATATTGGTGGCAACGCTCAGCTCCGCTCCGATCCTCTCCTTTTCAGCCGTGATCGTGGTCAGTTCTTTGATATACCGCTCTATCCTGACCGTCATATCACTAAAGGAGCGGGCCAGGGAGCCTATCTCATCCTCGGGATTAAAACGGTCATTTTCTCCGGATAGCTGACCGTGTTCGTAGGAGTCCACCATTCCGGTAAGCCATCCCAAAGGACTGATAACGATCCTGCGAATGTACAGAATCGTGGCAAACAGAACAAGCAGAATGAAGACAGCCTGCACGATTGCGATCGAGGTAATGGGACCGGTGATTCTTTTTCCGATATCCTCGACTGTATAGTCCGCTTCCACCATGGCCACCATCTGACCCTTTGAATCGAAAACAGGCGCATAGGAACAGACCGTCCTGCCGTATCCCGCATCCGGTCCGAAGATCACACCCTGCGATTCTCTCCGGGCTCTGATGTCCGGCACCATTCTTTCATAGTCCTTTTCCATATATTCATAAACATCCCCGGGCTCGGAAGCCTGCCCTGCCTCTTCGGACCCTGTCTCTGCCTCCACCAGGTATACAAAACTGGTCTCTCCCGGAGCATAAATATACAAATACTGGATGCCGGCATAGTTTTTCTTGATCTGATCCAGAAATTCCTTCAACTCCCGGTATTTCTCATCCTGCTCCAGAGTTTTGGCATATTCCCCGAGCCAGTCTCCGTCGATCTCATTCGCAAGCATTCGGACCAGATCCTGGCCTTTTTCGCTATACTGCTGATAATATACTTTTCTCAGGGAATAAACGCTGATGAAAATAATGACGCCGGCCATAACCGCCATCAGCGACAACAACACGACAATGATACGCTTGTTCAGTCCCTCTTTCAGCTTTTTGTCCTTTGGAATCTGCTGCTGTTCCTTCTGCTGTTCCTGCTGCTGTTCCTTCATCTTTATTTCCTCATCCTCTCAGGGCCGCCTTCAGATACCGATTAACTCCAGAATGGCGCCGCATTTACAATGATCACCGCAAATAGGACAGGACAATCCATACCGGTGCGCATCCTTGTAAAACAGCGGTACATCCTTCTCCCACAGTACTTTTCCCATCTGCTCATAGATCCTCTTTGCCGGAGAACTGCCGTCCGGATATACCCAGATCTCCACCAGAAACAATTTGAACCCCCGTTCCTTCAGCTCTTTTGTACACAGAGCGGCCATCTGTCCCGCGATTCCGCTCTTACGGTATGCACTGTCCACCATAAGAGCATCTACCGTTGCCACCTTTTCTCCCCCGATCCAGGTTTCTATCTCCTGTTCCAGCACGGGATGCGGATATGTCAGAAAACTCCCCTC
>CAJOOZ010000076.1 GCA_905236705.1 uncultured Lachnospiraceae bacterium
ACAGTTCCACCGCAGGCACGCTTTCGCTGCATGTCGCTCGCAGCGGTACTAGATTCGCAGCAAGCTGCTCATCAAGGACCGGCGGCTCCATAGCACCTGCTTGTGGAGCTATACGGATATGCGCGGCCCTGCATATCATTCATCAAGTGCAGGTGACTTAATAGCACTTGCTTATGGAGCTATACGGATATGTGCGGCCCTGCTCCATACGATAATCCCTGCACATCCTAGTATACAACATTTTCTTCAAAAGGCAAGCACAAATACCACATATTGTGTCACTTTCCAAGTCCTCTTGGATTGGGCCTGACATTGTTCTCGCTGAGCATCGCTTTTGACGCTTCTCTGCTCCGCACGCCTTTCATGATCCTGTCAGTTGTAAAAGCCAGTTTTTCCACTGCGCCGAGTCTGGCCTTACCTGCTTCGGTGAACGGTGAAAAGACCTTGCCCTGCCGAGCGCTGTAATAGCCCAAAGTTGCCTTGTTGAGTTCATCAAGCTTGGCAGCATTCACTGTATAGCCTTCACCCTGGTTCTCGGCATTTTCCGTAACATCCCCAAGCGCTTTTGTCAGACGTTTCATTTCATCCGAGGGGTCTTTTCCCTTATTGTATTTTTCGATCTTTTGATAAATATCACGGATCAACTCAAGATCATTTTTTTCGACGGTAACATTTGTTTCGTCAAATTTGTTTTTCTCCGCCTCAGCCTGTGCCTTATCCTTTTTCATTTTCTGATCGAGCTGTTTTTGCACTTTGATCTTTTCTTTGATCTCAGCCTTAACGGCGGCTTTGTAGTCGGCGACGATCCGATCCCCTGTAGTATACTTCTGCATCACCTCCTGGAAAAGAGGATCATTGATCACCTGCTCCCGCATATTCACAATAGCCTCATTGACCTTATTGATATCATAGCCTTTATTTGCTTTCAGGTTATCCGCATCAAAGAAAGTCATGTCGGAAGAGGACTTTAGCAGGGTATCTGCCACAATAAGATTGGCAGCCTTCAAAAAGTCATTGCGTCCGAGTGGTTTGTTCTGATCCGCAGCAAGAATCTGTTTGCACTTTTCCCTGATCGCTTCTTTGGAAGCGGTCTGATACTCATCTCTGTCGATCGCCTCCTCCGGAATCTGGTTGTCCAGGAATAAAAATCCGTCGTTTCTTGCTGCATTGGGATCATCTTTATACGCAGCAAGTTTTCTCTGATAATCATCCTTCGCCGTCTGATACGACATCGTATAATTCTCCATAAAAGATGACCAGTGAATTCTCATATAATCGGAGTTCATGTTATCGCGGTTGTTCTGGGATCTTTCCATCTGAACAAAGGCATGAAAAACCGGATCCGCAGCAAGAAAATCGATCTTTTCCTTTATCAGCTCATTACGCACTTCCCGTTGGCTGTTATAATTCTCAAGATCATAATTGCTGTCTTCAATTTTCGGATACGGTACGTTGGACAGATATGGATTTTTAATATCTTCCTCTTTTTTAGTTTTATCCGCGGGCGCCTGGTAATAAATCAACTCGGCTGCAGCCCTTGTATATTCCGCCTGCTTTTCTTTGCCGGCGGGATCCTTCTGGGTTTTCCTGTCATAGACGGAGGAACGTAAAGTAAATTCAGCAGATGTACGCTTTCCTTCCTCTGCTTTTAGATCATTCTGCTTCAGGTTATATGCCGTTTGTTCCCTGAAATTTTTGTCAAAGCCAAATTGTCTCAGGAAATTATTTATTTCTAATTCTGATTGTTGAATTTCCGCCTCGTTTTTGCCAAGAATATCTCTGCAGAATACATTTTCCAAATCGTTTAAATTCAGCTTCTCAACGATGACGCCGCCCTGGGTAAACTTCACAAGTTCATCTATCATCTGATTCAGTTTTTCATTGGATGAAACATTTTTTTCAAATTGTTCAAACTGCTCATCTGACAGACGGGAACCTATATAATCCATGAGATAGGTTCTTTTGATCTGATCCGCCTCGGTAGCATCAATCTCGCGCATATTGTGTACTGTCTTTCCATCATTCCATGCGGCGCGTATCTTAATATCAAAGGTCCTAAGCACAGCTGCACATTTATCCGTTAATACTTTTCCCGCAAGAACCTTCTGCTCTTCCGGAACGTTCGGCTCCTGAATGTTCAGATCATCCAGCATATCCTGATATCTTTCTTCATTACCCGCCTTGGTATATTTTGTTCTTGGCATTTCAGCTCCCCCTTTACAGATTTTTTTGTTTATCCATTATACCCATAATACACATCTTATTCCCGTTTGGTTGCAAAATTCCCCATATTATTTGAATACAGTTCCTCAATTCGGAGCACTCCGGTGAAAATGACTGTACCCCAGTTCCGTCACCACTCTGCCCCGGGGTGTCCGGTTGATGAGACCATTCAGGATCAGATAAGGCTCATAAACATCCTCGATGGTACCCGCATCCTCTCCCGTGGCAGCAGCCAGGGTGTCCAGTCCCACCGGTCCGCCGCCGAATTTATCGATCAGAGTCAGCATCAGATTCTGATCCACGTGATCCAGCCCCAGTTTGTCCACATCTAACAGATCCAGCGCCGTATTGGCCACCTCGGGCGTAATGATCCCGTCATATTTCACCTGGGCAAAATCTCTGACCCGCTTCAGGATGCGGTTGGCAAGCCTCGGCGTACCGCGGCTGCGCCTGGCCAGCTCCAGCGCCCCCTCCGGATCGATCTGTACATCCAGCACTTTGGCAGAATGCATGATGATCTGCCCCAGTTCATTGACATTATAAAACTCCAGCTTGTGGATCACGCCAAAACGGTCTCTTAAAGGGGCTGTCAGAAGCCCCGCCCTGGTGGTAGCTCCCACCAATGTAAAATGCGGCAGCTCCAGTCTGACAGATCTGGCACCGGAGCCCTTGCCGATCATGATATCGATGGCATAGTCTTCCATGGCAGGATAGAGTACCTCCTCCACCTGACGGTTGAGCCGGTGTATCTCATCCACGAAAAGTACATCCCCCTCTGCCAGACCGTTGAGAATGGCCGCCATCTCTCCCGGCTTTTCGATGGCCGGACCGCTGGTGACTTTGATATGGGTGCCCATCTCATTGGCTATGATACCGGCAAGGGTGGTCTTGCCCAGTCCCGGCGGTCCGTACAACAGTACATGATCCAGCGGCTCGCCTCTCTGTTTGGCAGCCTCGATATAGATCTTCATTGTATCCTTGGCTTTTTGCTGACCGATGTAATCCGCCAAAAGCTGCGGACGCAGGCTTTCTTCTGACGGAATATCCTCTTGCGTTAAATTGGTTTCAATGATGCGTGGCATAGTATTGCTCCTGAATGTATGGTATTGGTAGTCAAGACTCGCTTGCGAGTCTTGCGCGCCGGATTCGGGTCAGCTTTAGCTGACAAATTCCTAACCGAATCCGTGCGCATCCTCG
>CAJOOZ010000077.1 GCA_905236705.1 uncultured Lachnospiraceae bacterium
ATCTGGCTGTTTTCCTGCTTTTTGGGCGGTTTATACTATCCTTTGTTCGGTGCGGCCGTCCTTGTGGGGACGCTCCCTTTGTTCCTCCTGCAGCTGTCCGGCTACATCAAAAGCGGTGCTTTGAAGGATGACCTGAAAAAAGCCTCCTTTTACATCGGCTGGCTGCTCTGCCTGATCCCCATTGCTCTCTGTCTTCCCCTGCTTTCCAGGATGGGATCTCACACGCTGACATACTCGTCACAAACCATTCTGGCGGACGGGATCTCACTGGCTTCCCAGCAGCCGCCCGAAAGCTTTTTATCGCTTTTTTCCGGTTTTTCGCAGTTACGAAGCTCTCTGTACCTGCTTTACCGCTTTTTCCTGCCCGCCTTTTGGCTGTGGCTTCCGTTTCTGTTGTTGCTCATCTGCTGCCTGACCATGGGCAAAAAAGCGCTGCAAAACGAAACACTCCGTCTGTTCTGCTGTTCTCTGTTATCCGTCATACTCACTTTGGGAATCTCCTACACCTATACACTGGTCAGAGCAGATGTGGGTGTTTATCTGGCCAGAACGGCGCCGGTTCTGATCGCCGTGGGCGGTCTGTTTCTCTTAACCGCTCTGGTCCGTCTTCAATCCGCGCCCGGCGGCATTTCACCCTTTTCCGGCCGTCTGGCGGCTATCCTTGCAGCTATCTTCTGTTGTCTTCCTTTCCTTTGCTACGCCCGCGTCGGAGATGAGAAAAATCCCGCTCTGTGGACCTATCCGGATGGAAATGACGCCCTTGTCGCAGATGATACCTCCAAGCTGTTCTCCTATTATGAGGTTCCCGATACCTTTGCAAAAATGTCCGATGAACAGCTTTTAAGCGACCCTTCCAGACTGGGAGACGGCTTTATGGTTGCGGATCAGTTCTCCTATCTGCAAAAGTATGACAAGGTTCTTCAAAGAATGAAACGCCATGGCTTTGATGATGTTTCCTATATGGGCTATGACGGTCAGGGCTTCTATTATTACCTGAACACACAGGCCTGTGCTACGGGTTATCTGCCGGTTGCCAGAAGCCGTCAGGCACAGCAGCGGATCCTTGAAAATGCCATAGATGAAAGGCCTGTCATTTTTCCTCTTGATCCGGAGAAAAGCTACTATCTGTACCGCTGGCTGCTGTCGCAGGAGGCGGATTACATTTATGACAGGGATGACGGTTGCTTCTATCCTGCCGAAATATGGGCACAGTTCACTGACAAAGGCTCCGCCCCTGCCTCACTTTCCGATTGCACAGAAGGGTATGCCAGGGATCTGGATCTGCGCAGGGTATGTCAGAGCTTCGGAGACTCCTCACAGACGCTGCTGGATCAGCAGACAGACGAAATCTTTCTGCCCCTGACGGCGCTTGATGTATCCTGGCTCAATCCTTTAGGAGAAATGTCCGTAAACGGCAGCGCATACGACCTGTTATATCTCCCCCTGACCTTCGGCGATACACAAGGCGACGGGGTGCTGCCTCAATGCAGCCGGATCGAGATCTCTTTTAGCTGCGTTACAGGCGAAAATGCATCCGTTTCCTGCCTGACGGGAGACGGCAATCTGCTCATCCCTCTGGGAATGAATCCGCACTGGCTTCTAAACACCGATCACAGCTCTGTCACCGTCCGACTGCTTGATGAGGGCGGCGGCGAGATTCTGTCCCTGCCCCTGGGCGGGCTCACCGAATATCTGAACCCCGAAAAAAAAGAGGAGGCCGGTTTTTATCACATTTCCGACATCCTCCCCTAACTTCTGCCTCTTCACTTTTTTCTTATTAACTCAGCTCCCCGGCACGCAAAGGGCCGGCGTCCCTTGCAATCGCCCCGCACCCGTTCAAAATGCTGCCGCCGCGGTATCAATTGCGGATCTCGATGACCGGTCCGCCTTTGCCACGGATATAATCTCCCGTAATGGTAACTCTGCCGATATTTCTGTCCTTCGGGATCTCATACATAATATCCAGCATAAACTTTTCAATGATGGCTCTCAGTGCCCTGGCACCCGTTTCTTTTTCCATCGCCTCATCTGCTATGGCTTCGATGGCACTGTCATCAAAGATCAGATCCACCTCATCCAGCTCCAAAAGCTTCCGGTACTGCTTCAGGATTGCATTTTTCGGCTCCCTCAGAATGCGGATATACATCTCGCGATCCAGCGCATCCAGTGTGAAGATCACGGGAAGACGCCCCAGAAATTCGGGGATCATCCCAAACTTTCTCAAATCCTCCACCGACGCCCTGGACATCAGGCTCTTATCTTTGTCAAACTGATCCTTCAGCTCGGCGCCGTATCCGATGGATGTTCTCTTGCGCAGTCTCTGCTTGATGATCTCATCCAGATCCGGAAACGCCCCGCCGCAGATAAAAAGGATATTTCTCGTATTGATGGTGGTCATGGGCACCATTGCATTTTTACTTCCTGCACCCACCGGCACCTCTATATCGGCGCCCTCCAGCAGCTTCAGCATTCCCTGCTGTACCGACTCGCCCGATACATCGCGGCTGTGGGTCTCTTTTTTTCTGGCGATCTTGTCTATCTCATCAATAAAAACAATACCCATCTCCGCCCTGTTCACATCATTTCCTGCTGCCATCAGCAGCTTGGAGAGCACACTCTCGATATCGTCACCGATATATCCCGCCTCCGTCAGGGAGGTTGCATCCGCAATGGCCAGCGGCACATCCAGAAGCCTGGCCAGCGTCTTTACAAGATATGTCTTTCCGCAGCCTGTGGGACCGATCATCAGCATATTGGACTTTTCGATCTCGATCTCTTCCATCGTTTGGGTCGCCACCCTTTTATAATGGTTATAGACCGCCACCGAGATCACTTTTTTGGCGTATTCCTGTCCCACCACATAATCATCCAGCTGCTCCTTGATCTTGTGGGGCGGAGGGATGTTTTTGATGTCCAAAAGCGGCTCGTCCGCCTTCTTCTTTTTCTTCAGCTTCTGTTTATTGGGGATGCCACCGTCGCCCTTCAGATCCGCCAGATTCACAAAGCTGATGTTCGGAAACCGTTTTGCCAGATCTCTCAGATCCAGTCCCGTGGTCTTTTCATTCATCTGCGGATCCAGCATTCCCTGATAATCAAACTGGCTGATGGTGTCCATGGTCTTCTGCATACAGTCATTGCAGACACAGATGTGGTTCGGCAGCTTAAACTGTTTGCCTGTAATCCTCTCAGGTCTGCGGCAGACAAAGCAGACATCCTCATATTCATCATCTTCTATATGATCTTCCCTATCGGCCGCTTCGCCCTCTGCCTGCGGATCTGCGCCACTTTGAGCCTCTTTGCCGGCGTCTTCACCGTCCTGATCCTGCTTTTCGTATCTCGCGCCTTTTGCCCCGGAGGATTCCGTGACTGCTCCATCCGCCGTCACTTCTCTGAAATCAAAGACCTGTTTCGCCTGCTGCTCTTTTGGCTGCTGCTCTTTTTGGTCCTCTCCGTCCTTCGGATCCTGTTTATCTTCCCAGTCTGTCATTTTATTCTCCGCTCTCAGACATTACTCTTTGGAATGGTAGACATCATGCCTTCCGCCTTTACCTGCTTTTCAATATTGCGCATCCAGTTCCACGGTAACTGTCGTTTCCTCATATCCGCCCAATACCGATTTCATGACCGTCAGTTCCACCTCAGTTCCCGCCGGCGTGGCATCCAGCAGCTTGGAGAGTTCTTCCATGGTCTTTACGTTCTCTCCGTCGAAGGAGGTAATAATATCGCCTTTGACAAGTCCGGCTCTTCTGGCCGGCGTGCCGTCAAATACCTGTGCGATATACACGCCGATGGGCAGACCGTAGGTCGTCTTTACATCTTCCGTGACATTGATGCCGGAAATGCCCAGATACCCCTTTTGTCCTTCCTTTACGGGCACTCTGGTCTTTTTGCTCATCAAATCCTCCAATATGGGTTTGGCCGTGGAGATGGGAATCGCATAACCCATGCCCTCTATGACCATACCTCCTATCTTGTTGGAATTGA
Organism: uncultured Lachnospiraceae bacterium; assembly: GCA_905236705.1. GTDB lineage: Bacteria > Bacillota > Clostridia > Lachnospirales > Lachnospiraceae > RGIG7926. The sequence goes on from CAJOOZ010000077.1 coordinate 3,985, forward strand.
TGCCGATGACCTCACCGTAAATATTCAAAAGCGCCCCGCCGCTGTTGCCCGGGTTGATCGCCGCATCCGTCTGGATCAGCATGGATTCTTTCCCATTCTCATCCTGGGAATACGCCCTGTTGACAGCGGAAATCACGCCACTGGTCACACTCTGTCCATAGCCCAGGGCATTCCCGATGGCTATGGCCGGTTCTCCTACTTTCAGTTTGTCGGAGTCCCCCAGGGTGGCGATCTTGATCCTTCCTCTGGTGGCATCCTTCAGCTCTGTCTTGCGGATGGCGATCACTGCCAGATCCGAGTCTGCATCGGTCCCCTTGACTACCGCATCATATTTCTCATTGTCTATGAACTGCACTGTCAGCGCAGTGGAATCCGCCACCACATGATTGTTGGTCACGATCAGCAGTTCCTCATCGTTTTCTCCCACGATGATGCCGCTGCCGCTGCCATCCTCCTCACGCTGCATCTCAAATCCCCAATAGCTCTCGGTCACTTCATAGGTTCCGAAAATGGAAACCACGGCAGGCATCACGTTATCCACAACCTTTGTAACATCCGTCACCACAGTCAGGGGAGTCTCCTGATCCTGACTTTCTTCTCCACCTTCGCTTATGTCTCCTTCCTGCGTACCGCCCGCGGCCACGTTTTCTGCGGCATCTGCTGCGTTTGCCTTTTGGGCATCCTTTGATGTGTCCGCCTCTTTAGCTTCAGACTCCGGAACGATCTTATCCGTCTTTTCGATCTCAACGGATTTGCTTTCCGTCACAGGATAGGAATAGTCTTCTTCTGCCGGAAACAGTCTCATGATCACAACAATTGCAAGACCGGCGCAGATACCGAATAAGAGCCCCGAAAAGACCAGACCGAAAAATCCGGTCAATCCGCCTTTTTTCTTCGTTTCCTTTACAACGTACTCCCCGGATGCAGGCGGCACGGCATTAGCCTGCTCCCTGTCCGGATAACCATATCCAAAGTCGCTCCTGTCATTTTGCTCATACATGACCTTTCCTCTTTTCTCCCCTCAATTCTGCTGTGGGATATCACTCCACGGTAACCGACTTGGCCAGATTTCTGGGGTGATCCGCATCATAACCCTTGCCGACGGATACATAATACCCAAACATCTGAAGCGGCACGATGGCCAGTGAATTCATAAAATACGGATTGGTCTGGGGAACATAGATCACATAGTCCGCATTTTTCTCGATCTCGTCATTTCCCTCCGTGGTCACTGCCAGCACAAAGGCACCGCGGGATTTGACCTCTACGATATTGCTTACGGTCTTGGCAAAAAGCTCCGGCTGGGTGGCAATGGCCGTTACCAGCGTTCCTTCCTCGATCAGGGATATGGTCCCGTGCTTCAGCTCTCCTGCCGCATAGGCCTCCGAGTGTACGTAACTGATCTCCTTGAGTTTGAGAGATCCCTCCAGTGCGATGGAATAATCAATCCCCCGACCGATGAAAAAGATATCCTTCGCCCCGATATAACGGTTGGCAAAGCGCTGTATCCTCTTCTGGTTTCCGAGCAGCAGCTCGATCTGCTGCGGCAGGCACTTCAGATCCTCGATCATATCGACCAGTTCATCATCATCCAGCCGGCCCCGCACATGTGCCATTTTAAGCGCCAGCAGGTACAGATTGATGAGCTGTGCGGAATACGCCTTGGTAGTTGCCACCGCGATCTCGGGTCCTGCCCATGTATACATGACAGCATCCGCCTCCCTGGCAATGGAGCTGCCCACCACATTGACGATCGCCAGCACCCTGAAGCCCCGGTTTCTGGCCTCTCTCAGCGCCGCCAGGGTATCCGCCGTCTCTCCGGACTGACTGATCACAATGACCATGGCGCCCTCCTCAAGGATCGGATCCCTGTATCTGAACTCCGAAGCCAGATCCACCTCTACCGGTATTCTGGCCAGTCCCTCTATCACATATTTACCGGTCACGCCGGCATGATAGGCGCTGCCGCACGCCACGATATGGATCTTTTTGACCGCCGCCAGCTCCTCATCACTCATATTCAACTCCTCGATCACGATCCGGCCGTCCCTGATCCTGGGGGAAAGGGTATCCGTTACGGTCTTGGGCTGCTCATTCATCTCCTTTAGCATAAAATGCTCATAGCCGCCTTTTTCCGCCGCATCGGCATCCCAATCGACATAGACCTCTTCCTTTTCTATCCGTTCGCCGTAGATCGAATAAAACGCCAGATCATCCGCCTTCATTACGGCAATCTCCTGATCATCCACGTAAAACACCCGTCTTGTGTGTTTCAGGATCGCAGGAACATCCGATGCGATAAAGCAGCCGCTGTCATCCCGTCCCACGATCAGCGGAGAGTCCTTGCGCACGGCATAGAGCGTATCCGGATGGGATGCAAAAATGATCCCCAGCGCATAGGAGCCCTCAACCCTGTGTAAAACCTTGGTGATCGTCTCAAGCGGATCTCCCTTGTCATAGTAGTCCAGAAGATGTGCCACCACTTCGGTATCCGTTTCCGTCTGAAATTCATAGCCATGTTTTTTCAGAAGATCGCGCAGTGCAATGTAATTCTCGATGATCCCGTTATGCACAACGGTAATGGTCTCGTCTTTGTTAAAATGAGGATGTGCATTCGTTTCATTGGGAATCCCATGAGTCGCCCACCGTGTATGGCCGATTCCCAGCACTCCCGGCATGGTCTCCCCGCCCCTGGTGCTTTCTTCGAGCACCTTGAGCCGGCCCGCCGTCTTGGAAATCCTGATCTTTTCCCCGTCATAGACTGCCATTCCGGCCGAATCATAGCCCCTGTACTCCAGTCTGGCAAGACCCTCCAGAATGATCTCCGCAGCCTGTTTGCTACCAACATATCCTACTATTCCGCACATACTCTCATTTCTCCTTTGTGTGATATCTTCAGCCCTTTTTCTGCCAGTACTCCGGATTCATCGTGATCCGAAGGATCAGAAATTCAGGTAGCTTTTGGTAATGTCTTCCCAGAAAATATCCGATCCATTTGCAGCCGCTGATCCAGAACAGTTTGACCACTGTCAGATAATGTCCTCCTGCGGCCAGCTGTGATGCCTGCGTCAGGATCATCCTGATCCCCTCTTTTTCGGAGGAGACAGAGCCAAACACCTCCGGATGGCAGACCTGGGATACCCCCAGATCAAAATTTCGGGAAAGCTGCTTCAGCCCTCCGTAATTATGTGAATGATAGACACAGGCCTGCGCCTGATAATACACTTTATATCCCTGCTTCATGATACCTGCCGCAAAGACCATATCCTCATTAAAAATGCTCGGCTCGTCAAATCCTTTGGCCTTTGCAAACAAAGAACGGTCATACATGGCGCACACATCCGAACAGAAATAGGTTTTGATCCCCATTTTTGCCAGATCTTCCATCCCTTTGATACAGGATCTGTCGGGATAATTAAAGCTTCTGGTCCTGCGTTCGAGCAGGTCGGCATTTTTCCGGGGTAACTGCCTGGCATAGGACACCGCTACTCCGGGATGCGAAAAAGCGTCCAAAAGCACCGCTATCAGGTATCTGTCTGCCGGCAGGGCATCCATCGTCATCATCAGAAGATAATCACCGCTGCATCTAAGGGCCGCCCTGTTTCTGGTGGCTCCATGGTCAAACTGCGCCTTTTCGATATGCGAAACCTCCAGCGGCAGGGTAAGATGCGAAAGAGCGCCGCCATGCTTTTTGACAAATTCATCCCAGCCTGCCTGTTCCGTATTGATCACCACAACCTTTTCCGGACGATGCGTCTGTCTCTCCAGCCGCAAAAGGAGCTCCAAAAATCTCTCATCGGGACGGTAGGTGGGGATGATCACATCAACTCTTTTATCCCGCATCGCGTCAGGCTCCCGTATCTGCATGCACCTTGGCCGCAATGGTCTGCACCTGCGAAGAAGGCGTATAATCTCCCGTGTTCTCAAACAGGAACTGATGGAGCAGCTTTACGTCACTGAGCATATCCGTACTCATTACGGTACTGCCCCCATGCACCATACCGGTAGTCCGGTACTGTTCATTGGGGAATCCGTCCGTTGCCGAAATACTGTAATTGTTCACATCCTTCAAAAGATCCAGGATCTCCGTAAAGGTAAGGGACGTGGAAATTTCTTCGAAAATGGTATTGGCAGCCCTGTTCAGCGTTGCAAAATCCGCTTTTTTGGCTTTGTCAAGGATCGCCTGGATCACCTCTCTCTGGCGCTCCGTCCGCTTGAAATCATCTCCGGCCGTGTAGCGGATACGGCAGTAGGAAACCGCCTGGATACCATCCAGATTCTGTAACCCCGTGTTTGTCACGCGGTTATAGGACTTGCCGAGTGATTTGGAGGTTTCCACCTGGTAGTTATTCAGATGCTCGATCTCACTCTTATCCACATCTATCTCCACGCCGCCCAATGCATCAATGGTATCGGCCACACCGGCCCATCCCACCGTCACATAGTCTTTGATATTCAGATCCATATTCATATTCAGCATATTGATCCCCTGCAGCGCTCCGCCCTTGGCATATGCACTGTTCGCCTTGCCGTAGGAGTCGTTGCCCAGGTTCAGATAAGTGTCGCGGTAAACCGAAACCAGCTTAACTTCCTTAGTCTGCTCATTAATGGAGGCAATGATGATGGTATCCGAACGGTTGCCCTTGCCCAGGGATTTATCTCTGGCATCCAGGCCGAACAGCGCCACATTCCGATAGCCGCTCATATGGCCGGTGCTCACCCCTTCGTTTGTGGTGATCAGATTTCCGTTCTCATCCAGATCCTCGAGTCCGTCGTTTATCACGATCTGGCTCTCGTCTATATTCTCATGGTCGATCTTTTTATACAGACTGACTACATACAGTGCGATCATCAGCATGATCAGCACAAACACTTCCACAACGATCAGAATGATGCGGTTACGGTTTTTTCTGGCCCTTTCTTCCCTGGTCAGACGCTTTTTAGCGCCGCTCTTTTTGCCGGTGGTTTTCCGGCCCGTCGATGCCGTTTTCCGCCTCTGATTCTTTGATGTTTCGCTCATCTCTCTTCTCCTTAATATGCATTCTTATTGATAAAACCCTTAAATATCGTTAAGAACAGAATCTTGATATCCAGCCCCATCGTCCAGTTTTCGATATAATAAAGATCGCAGTCGATCCTCTTGCGGATCGATGAATCGCCTCTGAAGCCGTTGATCTGGGCCCAGCCGGTCATGCCCGGTCTGACCTGATGCTTGATCATATAGCGTGGGATTTCTTCCTTGAATTTCTCGACAAAGAACGGTCTCTCGGGACGCGGTCCCACCAGACTCATCTCTCCGGCGATCACATTGAAAAGCTGCGGGAACTCATCCAGGCTCGTTTTGCGCAAAAAACGGCCGATCCCTGTTACTCTGGGATCTCCCTTGATCGTCCATTCCTGCTCTTCATCCTCCGCCGTCTGCATCCGCATCGTCCTGAACTTATACATCTGGAATGGTTTGTTATGTAAACCTACCCTTTCCTGCTTAAAGATCACAGGCCCCGGTGAGCTGAGCTTAACCAGCACCGCTATCACGATCAGAAGCGGTGAAACCAGTATGGTGATCAACAGCGCCGCCACCAGATCAAAGGTGCGCTTCATCGCATTATTGATGCTGTTGGTCAGGGGTACATGCCGGATATTGACAACCGGCAGTCCATCCAGATCCTCCGTATAAGGCCTGGAGGGGATCAGACTGTTATAATCGGGTATGAACTTGGTGTGCACTCCGGATTTTTCACAGAGATTCACGATCTCCTTCAGCCTGCCGTAGTTCTCAAGCGCCAAAGTAATGGCAATCTCATCAAGCCTGTTTTGGGGCAGGATATAAAACAGATTGTCGATCTGTCCGATCACGCGAATCCCCTTATACTCCGTACCTCTCGGGATGGTATCATCCAGGATTCCCCTTACGGCATATCCCCACTGGGGATTGTGGCGGATCCGGTCGATATATTGCTCCGCCGCCCTGGAATATCCCACCAGCAGCACATACTTGACATTATAGCCCTTGGCCCTGAGCTTTTGCAGGATCTTAAAAAGCGCCAGCCGAAGCAGAGAATCTGCAATAATATTCAGAATATAAAAATAAAACAGCATGGTACGGGAAAAGTGCGGCTGCTTCGCCACATAGAGGACGCCGAGGAACAGAAACAGACCAACAGAGTTGGCCTTGATCACGTTCCATACATCCTGCCGCACGCTACTCGCACGCTTTGCTGTGTACAGATTAAACAGATAATATAAGATCAGATACCCCGGTACAATGACAAGCAGCGCTGAAAAATACGTCTGCATCGTCAGTGTTCCGGCAGCAACATCACGCATAAAGAAAGCGATGCCGCTTCTGAATTTCAAAAACCAGGCCAGCATGTACGTCAGTTCGACGATCAGCGCATCCAGCACCACCTGCAGCCTGTTAAAATATTTCTGATTGTCTTTGATCATATTCAGTCACCACATCAGTATACATAGTATACATTCAGAGACATTCTACCTTATTTTATCTCAAAGGGCAAGTATATTCCGCCACAGGACCAGTTGTATCCGCAGGTAAGTAAAAAATCCCCTCATTCCCAGACGAACACGCTTTTTTCTGCCTTCCGCAGACAGCGAGAGTGCCACCCCCTGCCAAAAGCCCCTGATATACGCTCCTCCCAGCCCTTTCATAAGATAAAAAGCCGTTTTGAGAGCAAATCCGATGATCAGCAGTGGCAAATTCAGTAAAAACTGCAAAAGGGGCATATTCTTCACTGCCAGATAAATGCTGTTTCTGGCCGAGAGACGGGCCTTGAAGGCATTGTAGCGGCTGCCGCTGGTGGCACTGCCGGCATGATAAACGACAGCATCAGGGCAAAAGACATTCTTCCACCCGTAGAGCTGTGCCCGATATCCCACATCCACATCTTCAAGGTAGGCAAAATGCAGCTCATCAAACAGCCCCATCTCCATCAGCGCTTCCCTGCGGTAGATAGCAGCGCCGCCGCAGGCGGAAAAGACCACTGCCGGCGCGGTGAATCTGCTGCTGCTCTCCCCTTTTCCGATGGATCTCGCCCAACCCAGCGCCGAATACCTGTCTCCACAGTCATCGATCTTCTCCGGCTCGCTCATCGAGAGCATCTTGGCGGAAGCCGAAAAGAAACGCTTGTTTTTTATAAGCATATCCTCCAGGGCTTTGACAAAACCGGGCTCGGGTATCGTATCATTGTTCAAAAGCAGCACAAACTCCGTCTTTGCTGCCCTGATCCCCGTATTAACGGCTCTGGCGAACCCTCCGTTTTCTTTCCGGCGGATGAGCCGGACGTTTGGAAAAAACTCCTTTACCATACGGCAGCTGTCATCCGTGGAGGCATCATCCACCACCAGCGTGACAAATCCGGTTCCTTTGCACCGTCCCAGAAAAGTCAGACAGTCCCGCAGCCGCTCCTTGCCGTTATAATTTGGTATAACAACCGTTGTCTTTATCTCTTTCTCTTTCACCAGGTCCTCTCCCGCCCCTTATTTCCGCTGTTTCGACTATACTTTTTCATCCTTTGAACTTAAGGTCCGGCTGATACAACAGTCTGCCGCTTCTTCTCATCTCATCAGTGATCTTTTCGCAGTCCTCTCTCACTCTGATCAGCCCCGCAGGCGCTTTATCCACATCAAAGGGCAGTGCCGCCCTGTGAAGATAACCACTGTAATGATAATTCATCCCTTCAAACAGTCTGACACCTCCGAGGACAGGTCCCTCCACAACGCGTCCGTGCTTCACCTTTCGCCCGCACAATCCCCAGATATCCTGTCTTACGGTCAGGATATCCGGATAATATTCCGTCCTGTAGAACCCCAGATGCCTTGTATGACTCACCTCTGTATCCCAGTCCAGCTGGGCATAAAAATCCTCCAGCGCCCGTTTTCCGGCCTCATATGCATAACGCTTGCTGTCCGGATTGTCGGAGGTAGATGTTTCGTGCGCTCTCCAGTGATACAGGATGCGGGGCACATGTCTGATCCTGTCTTTAAAATAGTCCGCCGGAAACCGGCCGTATTCGGGGCTGCCGGCTCCCTTTCCATCTTCTTCCAGCTTTTCAACCCTTTCCCATTCTATGCCCAGCACGGCTCTCAGCAAAAGGTCGTAGTCCTGCGCGCCGTCATATTCATGCCTTAGCTGCAGCTTTTCAAACAATTCCTTTCTCATAATGGTAAGATGACAGATGTAATTGTTTGTCAGAAGCAGATCCAGATTGAATGCTGGCTTGAAATTCGCCTCAAATCCTTTTTTCAGATCTCCTGTCACCTTGTCCTCGTCGGAATAGACGATCTCGCATCCTGTATCCGCTATGCAGCCGGCCATTTCAGCGATGGCATCCTCCGCCAGCAGATCGTCATGATCCAAAAATCCCACATAGTCGCCGTAAACATAAGGAAGCAGGGCATTGGTATTGTCGGAGATCCCGTCATTCATGGTCAGTCTCACATAAGTGATCCTGGGATCATCATAAGTCCGGATCACTTTTTCAAGACGCGGCGTTGCAGACGCATCCGCGATCACCAGCTGCCAGTTCAGATACTTCTGCCCCAGCACGCTTTCCACCATTTGCTTAAAATACTCTGTTTTCGTCTCGTATGCCGGAACCAGCAGCGAGATGCAGACCGGCTCCCTTTCGGATGTTGCCACAGGGGCGGTAAAGCTCTTCTTCTCATACCCTTTTGTCAGGGATTCCGGCAGCCTTCGCCTTTTGCCGATCAGCGCTTTTTCCGATGTATCATGATCATAACGCATCGTCCTTCTCTGCCACTGGTCAATGCCGCTGGCATCCTTGCGTTCCGCCACTGCCCAGAGAGTGGCTGCCGGACCGTTTCTTTTCAAATAGGACAGTGTTCTGTTCCAATATTTCATCCCTAATCCTCCAAATGCAAGATGGTGATATGTTCAATGCCGGGTCTGACTTTTGACCCTGACCGGCATCATAATATAAAAGATATAAAACAATAAGAAATACCCAAACAGGTATGCCGGATAATAATACATAAACAAACGGCTGGGGGCCGTCAGAAAGATCAGCGGTACCTTTGCAAGGGCACTAAGCAGGATCAGGCTTTCGATCCATTTTCTTTTAAAAAGCAGCACCACAAATGTAAAGGCCATGACCAGAATGGGCAGATAAGCCGAATATACCAAATCGGCAGCCCCCATTTTGATCTCATAATCCTCCCCGCTTCGAAGTTCCAGCACCCTGATCACGGTATTTCTCAGCTCCTCAGATAAAGGGTGGCTGCAGGGATAGCCTGAAAAGTCCGTATAGTTGGGATTGCCGGCATCCGAGAAAAGCTTCGTGGTATCCATCAGAAGATCATGACTCTGTGTAAATGTCTGCCACCGTTCCTTCAAAAATACCAGCGGATACCTAAGGACCAGTTCGTAATAGGCTTTTCTGAAGGCGGCAAATTCATCCTCATTATAATCTCTTTGAAAATCCGGCTCTCCCCAGAACAGATTGATACCGTTTTTACCTTCCTTTTCGCCCTCCAGCGTCACTTCTATATTGATCACGGGGTCGATCCGCTCCAATATGGCTCTGTCCTCTTTACTTCCATGCTCGCTTGCCTCTTTTATCAGAGGAACCAGCGGCAGTACCATTCCCGTCAGTTCATACTGGCTCCCGCTCTCAAATTTTTCTCCGATCTTCTGTGGCAGAAAGAGAATAACAAAACAGCAGATATATAAAACAACATATCTCCACATTTTAAATTCATATGTTTTCTTATTTTTCTTTTCTTTTCCACGGTCTTCTTTTTTTATTTCAAAAACACTTGTGTCTGAAATTCTAACATTTTCCCTTTTCCATCTTCTTTCAATCAATAACAGGAGTATTGGAAAGAGCACCAGATAGTAAACCGCCTCCGTCCGCCATACCGTGATCACAGCAGCCAGCACAGATGTCAGAATCAGTCTGAGGCGAAGTTTTCCACCATTCAGAACGGCAGTTGTGGAAAAATTTTCAGACAATTCTTTTTTTTGCGCAGACAGGGCTTTCATCTCGCTTTTTGCAGGATGCGGATTCATTTTCCGATTTTTTCTCCTATTTGGGAGTCCGGACAGAAAATAGCACTCCGACAAAAGTGTCAGCTCCAGAAACGCCCATATATTCATTCTCATCGGGTACAGGTTGGAATCCAGCGTCGGAAACATAACTAACGGTATCAATAGTAGCAGGGCGGCTTTTGAAACGAATCCTGCATTTTTTTCTATAACACCCTTCACTTGACCAACACGATTATCCTGCTGTTCAGCCACCGTTTCGGCCTTCATTTCCGAAAAGTTATCCACAATCCGTTCTTTGTGTTTTTCTTCCTCCAAAAGTAATGATAACACATGTGTGGTAAGCAGGGAAATGACCGCCGCCTGACAAATGATCACGCCGGAGGGTATCGGTATCAGCATGAGGGAAAAAATATAAAAAACGCTTGTCAGATAATTTTGCCAGAACTTCGGGATCAGGTTGATCGCTCCCGAAAGGATCCCGAACTCATCCATCCTCCAGATCCCCGGCCATATCAATAGCAGCAGTAACATATTGATCAGAAAATATCCCACGCTCATTCTTTTAAATGTAACGTCCGCTTTTTTAACAAACCAAAAGATCCCCTGCCATAAAAAAAGAAGCAATAGGAGGAATCCCAGCTTCACTCCTATTGTCTCTATGGATTTCAATGTCATTCTCAGATCAGAAAAATCGAAAACGGCATACCGGAATATGATCCGGTCAGTAAACAGACTGACCAGAAAATGAGCCAGCGCCACCGCTACCGCTTTCTTATTGATCTGCTGCATCATATTCTTCATAAAAATCAATCTGCCTCCAAAAAGGCTTCCAGCTCCTCAGGCGTCCCAAGTACATGCACTTTATCATAGTCCACGATGGATATCCTTACATCCTTGCCCTTTCCGATCAGATGGTTGTACAGCGGCGCAACATACTTCTCGCCCTTTTCCAGCTTGTCGTCACTGCTGTAATAATCATGATACAGATCCGCATACAATCTGCAGCTCTTAAAATAATAGGCTCCCAGGGTACAGTTATCGGAAATCCTCTGTTTTTCCCTTACCTCGGTCACGTTTCCCTTATCATCCAGTTTTGCAAAGCTCCAGTGGTCTCCTGCTGCATGAAAACAGGGGATAAATCCATCTCCCTCGATCTGATCGGATCGCATCTGCCCTGCCTCCACATAGGTATCGATATTATAGATCAGCAGTCCGCTGTCTTCATCCCAGACATCGGCCGCCAGCATGGCAGTGGTCGCCTGTCCGTCAGTGGCATAATCCAGCTCGATCACCTTCACGTTGCCGATCCCCATCCTTTCGCAAGTTTCCGTGATGAAATCTCCAGCCCGGTCCTCGGCTCTGACCACAAAAATATAGTCATTTTCCGGCGCCCTGAACCCCTCAAGGCTTTCCATGGACCACTCAAAAAGAGTCTTCCCCTTTGCCGGTATCTGATATTTCGGCACAGTATAACCGGCCTTTCTGAAACGGGAACCCAGCCCCGCCATTGTGATCAGAATCGTCAGTTTCATCGCATCTCCTCCGCCGTTAATCTTCTTTTTGAACACATCTTGAATTTCTGCAAAGCGCATCCATCTCGTCTACGCTCAGCTTCAGAAACTCATCCGGTCGCACCGTCCTGTCGTCCACATAAAATCCCCTGTGTCCCGGCCAGGGCTTGCCGTATATGATCTCATCATAGGGAATCTCCCACTTATCCAGCCACTCAAGAAGCACCTTGGCCGTATTGGCATTGATCATGCCGATATTCCCCTTGTAGCTGTTCATATTTCTGGATGTAAACAGAACGATCCTGGCTCCCGAAGCCTTGTATTCGCGAATCCTGTCGATCATCTCCGGATACGGGACCAGATCGATATACTCCTCATCCTTTTTCTTGATCGGGCACAGCGTCCCGTCGATATCAAAACAAAATGTCAGATCTTCAAACACTTTTCACTTCCTCCATAATGCGGATCGCATTCAGCAAAAATCCAAATACCTTGCCGGGCTGGTCGATATGATAGGGCAGCATGGACAAAAACAGACCCGCTTCACAGATTCTGACATATGCCACATCATAACCGTCCCTCTCCAGATAGCTGTAGAAAATATCCCGATAAGGCTCCAGTGAGGTATCCAGATTCAGATTCCATTTCAGATCCCTGTCCAGGGACACCTGATACAGACCGCTGTTAAAGAAATCATACCCGCCGCAAACCGAATGGGAAAGCTTGGCAATATCATAATAGGGATCGGTATACATCTCCTCTTCCGTCATTGCCCCTTTCGGATCGATCAGTTTGATCAGTCCGGCGCTTTGGGAATAGAGGATGTTGGAAAAACACAGATCCCCATGTCCGATGACAAGAACATCCTTTTTCGTTTTTTTACCCCTGCCGGCAGCATCCCGCTTGCGGATAAAGAGCTCTTCGTAGGCATCCGTCAGCTCTTTGATCCCGCCGTAGGACGTGCCCATGGCGATCATCTCATCGAATTGCCGGTACTGGGGATACTTCTCAAGCTCCTCCATACGCTCCCTCACCTTTTCAAGATACAGCCTGTCGGAAACCGCCACCGACTCCTGACCGGAAACCTGTTTCTGCTGCCTGCTGCCCAGAAAATAAAAGAGCTTTTCAAGTATGTCCTCCATCTCTCTGGGACCTACCGCGCCATGCACAAAACGGATCGCGATATCCGTCGTATGAATCCTTTCCATCGTATAGGAAGCGCCGTTTTTATCCTCCCTGTAGTCATAGGGCATGACAAACCACTTCTTCATGTGATCCGGCAGCATTCCGTAAAAATTATATTCTGATTTAATTTTGTCGATCTTGGCAGATTTCTTGGTAACGGTGTAGGAATCCCCTTCAAGCGCATTGAAGAATCTGGCATCAAATCCCCCTGTGATATAAGCAAGGAAATTGCTCTGCAGGGACAGATCCGTAAAGGCGTCCTGGTCTATGTCATCCGCCACCAGCACCCGTGAGGTCAGCCTCTCTTCCTGTGCAAAAAGGGTCTCCCTGTCCGGCAGAAGATACGCGGCCACGGCCTCTGTGCAAAGCGCCCTGTAGACATCCTCCACATAGGAGCATTTCGCCAGCAGGCTCAGATATTCGCTCTCATCCTTTACACCGAAATTGGAATAAAGGTAAAAGAACCCGCTATTTTCCGGCGTTTTTGAACTTATTAACTTTTGATTTAACTTTTGAAAATCTTCGTCATCTTTCAGAATGATGAAATCATATACGTTTTTGCTTTTCAGACTGATCCTGTGCATTCTCTCTGACAACGCCACCCTCTTGAGGATCGTCTCGCCAAAGCTTTTGTCTCCCGTGATCGCTCTCACCTGTCTGCCCGGCATTTTTCTGTCATCATATATGACTGTGATCGTCTTCATCTGGCACCTCTTTCATCTATTTTCCGTCAGGCTGTCCGGTCATGCCGACAGGCAGGCCTTACTATCAGCCGCAGCAGATATCCCACAAGCGTCATTGCCGCAATGATCATCACCGACAAAAGAACATAGCTGTCCTTGACCGGCATGAATTCTTTTCCCAAAAACACGGCATCTATGTATTTCCCGAAATCATGTATGACAAAGCTCTCTTTCAGATAGCCACCCAGCGCATAAAGGGTCAGCATCTCCAGCCCCCAGCCCAGCGCAGATGTAAAAGTGATCAGAAACGCCCTTCCTCTCACCAGTCTTGCCGCATAATCATACCAGCCCTTGACAATCCCCAGACCATGCAGGGCTGCCATGGAACGGGCAGATGCTTTTCTTTTGATCAGAAATCTGTTCAGATAAGCAAAGCTGCCGGGAACCGCTGCATAGACAAGCCCTCCCAGCAGGATCAGAATCCCGAACAGGGGCAGGCACGAACAAAATCCTGCGCCCGGCAGAAAACCAAGAGGCAGCAGCCAGATAAACAGAGCCAGTATATCAAAATACCTGTCCACTACCACGCTGAGTACACCTACCTGCCAGATACCGGTAAGGCGGGCTACCTCCTCTATTCTGTACAGCTCTCCCAGTTTATACGGAATGATCAGATTCACCAGAGTCGTTCGCAGATACAGAAGCACAAATTTCCATAAGGGCAGTCTGTGCTCCATCAGCACCAGATACAGTCTGATCATCTTAAACAGATGCACGCCGCAAAAACCCAATATAAGAAGAAGCAGATACTGCATCACACCATCCTTTCCTCTTCCACATCCTGACAGGTGTAGGACGTTTTCGGCGCCTCTCTGTATTCCTGATGGATCGACTCATGATCCTTCAGATAGCCAAATGCCATCCTGAGCACCCTGACAGCCTGTGAAGCCATCTTGACATTGGAAACCTGATCATCCTCCCGCCAGGATACCGGATAGAATCTGATATCATGTTCGTAATAGTGGGAAGCCAGGATCATCACATAATTAAACATCAGGTTATCCGGAAATTTTTCAAAAAAGAAATCCTTCAGCATAGCGGTGGAATACAGATTCAGACCGCTGCCCAGGTCAAAGATCCTTCTGCGGGTCACAAAGGCAAAGATAAAGTCATATACCACATTGCCGAAGGTCCGAAACAGCGAATAGCCTTCCAGACGTGAGCCTCGCATGAATCTGGCACCGAGCACACAATCATGATCTTTATAAATGCCCTTTTTCAGCATCGGGAGAAAATCATGGATATTCCCCTGATCATCTCCATGAAGCATACACACATAGTCATATCCGTGGTCAACGGCATAATGAAATGACATCTTCTGCGAACCGCCGAGACCATAGTTTTCATCATTGCGTACCAGCCTGACTTTTGGATTCGGATGTTCCTTCAGATAGTCAAGAACCGCCTTTTCCGTATTGTCCGTACTGCGATTGTTGACCACCAGGATCTCTTCAAACCACGCACACACTTCCTCATCCAGCTGCGCCAGAACTCTGACGATCTGCTTTTCGCAATTATATGCCGGTATGAACAGCATCATTTTTTCACTCATGTCCGACCTCCGTTTTTCAGGCGTTTTCCTGTTTTTGTTCCAAAAAGATCTTTCTGGTAATAAAATTATAAACCATCACAATGCCTGTCGCAACTATTTTGGCTCCCGCCGTCACAAGCCCCGGTCCCATCATGCCCTTTAAAAGATCACTTCCCTCATAGATCACATCGATCGAAACCTTGATGATCAGCTCGTTTAATACCAGTCCGATGAGACTCAGGATGACAAAGACCATAAATTCACGTTTCCGGTCCATATCCTCCCGTCTGACAAAAACATATTTCATGGACAAAAAATAATTGATGATCACGGATATCGTAAAGCCGAAAAACGCCCCGATCAGAGCCGCACGACCCGTGGACATACCGCCGCCACGCAGCAGGGCGGCGATCACCAGCGTGATCAGATAATCGATCGCAAAGCAGACCACCCCGACTACGCCGAATTTCAGGATCTGCTGCATAAGCTTTTTCATTGTTAAATCTCCTTTTAACTTTTCGTATCCATCCGCCAGTTTACCGTGAAATCAGAGTGATCCAGCGAGAAATTGGGATTATAATACGGGTCTCCTTTGGATAACAGGTGTTGCCATTTAACCTTAAACCTGTCGGATTCCTGCTGGTAACGGACAGCATTTTTCGACGCCTTATCCGCCCCACGGGATTTGGATTCATAATGGTACAATTCGGCAAAGGGCGTGAAGACGTTCAAATAACCTGCCTCCCTTGCCTTCAGACAAAAGTCCACATCGTTCAGGGCAACGGAAAAATCTTCGTCCAGCCCTCCCAGCTTTTCATACAGAAAGCGACTGACCATCATACAGGCTCCCGTTACCGCCGATACATCCTGGGCATAACACAATTTGCCCATATAACCCACATTGGCTTCCGGCACCCGGTAATGGGTATGTCCGGCTGTTCTGTGTGCTCCGAGTCCGATCACGATACCCGCATGCTGGATCGTCTTGTCCTCGTAGTACAGCTTGGCTCCTACCACGCCCACATCCTCTCTCTGGGCGTACATCAAAAGCTCTTCGATCCAGTCCGGCGTGATCACCCTGGTATCATTGTTCAAAAGCAGCACATATTCCCCTTCTGCCTGTTTTTCCCCGAAATTATTGATCCTTGAATAGTTAAAAACGCCTTCATAGGAAACAACCCTGACGCTGGGATGCGCCGAAATCTCCTGATAATACTTCCTGATCTCCTCCGTTTCGGAATTGTTTTCCACAATGATGATCTCATAATTGTCATAGGTGGAAATATCGATGATGGATTCCACACACCTGGACAGATCCTCCACATGATCCTTATTGGGAATGATAATGCTGACCTTCGGTCTTTTTTCAAGCGCATATCTGATCCTGAAGATCGTGGCAAAAGCTCTGGTGGACTCGATTTCAAAATTCCTGTAGCCATGGCGCATTAAATGATCCGCTATGGCGCCCCTGGCTGCATCCACCGCATAGGTCTTGGCCTCTATACCGGAGGCCACGGAATTTTTGTGAGACCGCCAGTAATACAGCATCTTCGGCACATGAACGATATGCTCTGCCTTATCCGTCAGGCGTAATATCATGTCATGATCCTGGCTGCCGTCAAACTCACTGCGGAACAGCTCCTCTCCCTCCAGAAGTCTTCGGGCAAAACAACTGAAATGACAGATATAATTATTGGCTCTCAGATTGTCGGGGGCAAAATCCGGCTTAAAATGCATGGTGATCATATGATCTATGTTGTTGCCCTTAAATGTCGCCTCATCACAGTAGAGATAGTCGGCATCCTGCCGGCAGATCTCCTTCATGTATTCATACAGCACGCCCGGATGCAATATGTCATCATGGTCAAAGAGCGCAATATACTCTCCGCCTGCGATTTTCAGACATTCATTGGTGTTTCCGGAAATACCGCGATTCTCTTCCAGCTTGTGATATTTGATCCGGCTGTCCTTTTCAGCCAGAGAGAGGCAGTACTGCCCCACATAAGCATGCTCATCGTCGGAACCGTCTGCAAGACACAGCTCCCATCCCCCATAGGTCTGAGCCTGTACGGAAGCGATCATGTCTTTCAAAAAGTTTTTTGGCGTATTATAGAGCGGCACCAGAATGCTGAAGGTGATCTTTTTTTCAAAAACATGCTCCTGTTGCTGACGCCTTTGCGCTGCTGTGGGAAAACTCCCTTTGCCATGGATCCGTATGGATCTTTTTTCCCTGTATTTGCTGAGCACCTTGTGTGCGATACCCTTGGGGTTGCCGTGGGCCAGCACCCGCGCCCTGGTGGCCAGCAGGAAATTGATCACAACCCGAAAGGGCTTGGCAAGTTTCCAAAAGACAGAGCCTTTGATCTTGTCAAGCTTCCTTGTCAGATCCTCCACTTCCCTCTGGCTGTCTGCCAGGCGGTATGCAAGTTTTTCATTTTTTTCTTTTTCTCTCTCGTACAGATCCCTGTAATAGCTTTCGAGATTTTCTTCCTGTTTCGGTTCCATCGCAAGCCGATCCCCTATTTGCCTTCTTTTTCCCCTCGCAGTGACCTAAGCGGCCGTGTCAGCTTCCAGCTGGCGGATGATTTGAGTGCCTCCAGCTGTTTGTCCCTGTTCTCTGCCAGGAATTTATAATCCTCTATGGCAGTCCTGATCTCCGTATACGCATCTGCGGAAGACGGGATCTCCTCCAGACTCAGCATCAGATAAGAGCTCTGGTTGGTGGACACCTCCACGGACAGCTTGGGCTGGATATCTTCAAAGCTGTAAACACAACCTGCCAGGAGATTACCGTTCACCAGAAACTCCTGCTCGCGGCTGCGACCGCCCGAAACGGACAGAATCCCGATCCGAAGGAGCCTGACCTGTGGCAGGACCACGATCATTTCCCCCGTCTCCGTCACCGGAATCTTGTAATGATAGACCTCCTGACGGGTGCCCGCTACATCATTGCCTCTTTCCATCTGCACGGAAGAAATGCTCTCCTCATGCTTCGAAGGATAGATCACATTAATGGCATGGTCGTCTTCGGCCAGCAGCATGGACTGGATCTGCCAGCGGCGGATCAGTGGCTGACCGTGTATATCATACTCGTTTCTCAGAACCAGCGCCGCCTGCTGTACATATTCCTGGAAATGAGTCTCCATCATCATAAAATTCTGCCGAAGGTCTTCCGTAAATCCCGCTCTTTTGTACAGATCCTCGAAGGCATCCCATTTGTACATCGTCCGGTACTTTCCTTCCAGATAAAAATACAAAAACCGGAACACGATATAGTCAATGGGTACGGGAAAATCAAAGGTCCACTCATAATCAATCAGCACAGCCTGGGTATCCGTCAGCAGGATATTCTGGGGAATCATATCGATATCCGCTACCGGCAGAGCCATTACCGGCGCCCTGTTTCCCTCCGTATCCGTGCGGGTGATATTTTCGGGGCGCACGTCTCCGAACCACCTCCTGAAATCATAGCTGCTCTCAAAAGGCACCAGAGTGGGCAGGCTGCGCAGTCTTTCCACAAAGGAAAGCATCAGATTGGCTGCAGTATTGCCCTCGCCGTTATTCACCATCCTGTCCAGACGCGTCTCCAGGCTTTCGCCGTCCACATAATCAAACTCCGCCCTCATGCCGTCTTCCTGCATGTACCTGATCCGGTTGACCGTCATTTCCAGTCCCAGAAGCGACAGACCCAGCATCTCTCCCGACAGCTTTCTCTCATGCTCCAGAAGATGACCCACATGCAGTGCGGACTGACTGGAAAAAGCACTTTTTACCACCTTATCCCGATACAGATCGGTCCTGACCTTCATTTCCTCCCTGCGTTCATTGGAAAAACGCGTATATTCGGGAAGCGCATCGATCCTGCCTTCATCAGGTGAGATCACCAGCATGTAAGCATGTGCCAAAAACGGATACTGCCCCGTCTCCAGAAGCCGGTCCGTCATTTCGCGCTCATCAAACAGCTCCAATGCCGCATCATGAAAATTGTAACGGTTGTCATCACATTCTCCGCCCACCGGCAGCCGGTTGTCGGAAAAGACAGCCACGGGAAATTCCACTGCCGGATACGGATAATACCACTTGTAAGCCATCCCTGACAGCGCCTCATCCTCTGCCCCGGTCATTTCCATCAGTGCTTCCATCCTGCTTCTGGAAAGCTGCAATGCCCCGGGCTGTGCAAAGCCGAACTCCCCGCTGCAGATGGCGTGCAGTCCGTAGGGATTGTTCCAGTAAAGTGCCAGCACTTCATCACTGCCCAGCCCCGCCAGACGGGATCTGATCTCGGATATCTCAGGCAGCTCTGTCAGTTTCCAGAAATTCCCTTTTACGCTGCAGCTGTCAAAAAAATGTTCCAGATTCCCCAATCTTTCAGTTCTCATTTTTGCCTCCCTCCACGGTGATACGGGTGTTCATATCGAAAAAGCCTACCGTATTCTTGTCCGATATTACCGTCACTGCCACCAGATCGTACAATCTGTGATACACCACAAAGGCATCCCCCCGATAGCCCGTACATCCCAGTGAGATCAGATAATCCCCGCCCTGAAGATCCATATTCTGTGAAAATGTAACGATACGCTCCTGCCCTTTTTCGCAGACACCGGTCTCCACCCTCTCATACATGGTGTTGGTGCCCGTGATATCCGTTCCTTTCGGATTCTTGATGGTAAAGGTAAAAATAGGATCCTTCACCGTTTCATTGAACCTGATCCTTGCTTTGACCGAAAAGGGCTGTCCCTTTTGCAGCATATCGGAAAATCCACCGCCGTTGTCGATCACGGCAAAATCCACGATCTCCGCCTGTCTCTCCCCATAGTCGATCACGGAATCATTGACCGTAAAATGCTCTCTCCAGCTTCCGGCAGGAGCCGCCTGACTTGTCAGGGCGCTCTTTTCGGAGACCGTCTCGAGCGTATCGGTATCAAGCTGACCGACCATCAGTTTTTTATACATATTGATCATGTCCTTAGGGTTGCCCTCTGCTAACTTTACGCCCCGATTCAGCAGGATCACCCTGTCACAGTATTTTTCGATCGACGACAGATCATGGCTGACGAACAGGATCGTCTTGCCCTGTTCCTTAAATTCCTCAAATTTGTGAAAACACTTCATCTGGAAAAACACATCGCCCACGGACAGCGCCTCATCCACAATGAGAATCTCCGGATCGATATTGATGGCCACGGCAAAAGCAAGGCGGACGAACATACCGGATGAATACGTCTTGACCGGCTGATTCGCAAAATCTCCGATATCCGCAAATTCCAGTATTCCTTCAAGCCTGGCGTCGATCTCTTCTTTGGAAAAGCCCATCATGGTGCCGTTCAGATAGACATTCTCAATGCCCGTGTACTCCATATTAAAGCCGGCTCCCAGCTCCAGAAGTGCCGAGATCCTGCCGTCCACGTAAAGCTCTCCGTCGGTTTTGGCCAGCACGCCGGTAATGATCTTCAGGATCGTGGACTTGCCGGAGCCGTTGGTTCCGATGATACCGATACTTTCGCCTTTTTTCACGGAAAAAGAGACGCCTGACAGCGCCCTGTGCTCCCTTGAGCGCGGACGCCGGCACAGACCCAGCGATTCCACCAGCCTGTCAGACGGCTTGTCGTAAAGCCTGTATATTTTGCTTAGATTCTTTACCTCGATCACAGTCGGGGCAGTTGAGGATGGTTGCATATATACCCTCGCTCTTGTTTACGAAGCACGTTACGATTTGCACGTAATGTTCTTATAGCACGTCCGAAAAGTGCGGTCTTAATCGTGTAAAAACCCACTTCCCGAACAGGAACAATACTACGGTCACACCCCAGAAATACAGGGTCATCTTCCAGTCATGGAAAAACCATGTGCCTTCAAACAACGCCTGCCTGTATCCCATCACCACATAGTAAAGGGGATTCAGCTTAAATACAGTCAGAAGCAATGGATGTCCGGACAGATTTGACACCGACCACATGATGGGCGTAGCCCACATGCCGATCTGCAGCGCAATAGCCACGATCTGGGTCAGATCCCTGAAAAATACCACCACGGAACAGAACGTATAACTGATCGCCAGCACCAGTGCCATCATACAGAAGCTGTAATACAAAAGCTGGATATTATACAGATGCGCACCAAAACCGTAGCACAGATAGATCAGATACAGCACCCCGATGAAAAAAATATGGATAAAGCAGGCTGCCACAACCTTTACCGCCGGCAGGATGCTGATCCTGAACACCACCTTTTTGACCAGGTAATTGTATTCGATCAGGGCGTTGGTCGAATGGGTCACGCTCTCCGAAAAATAGAACCAGGGCACCAGTCCGCTGGTCAGATAGACCACAAAGGGCACCTGCAGTCCCGAAGCAAAAAGCTCCGGCTTGGCGGAAAACCCTTTTTCAAAAACAAGCCAATATACCAGCACGGTGATCACCGGCTGGACAAAGGCCCATATGATACCCAGATAAGAGCCGGCATACCGGGTCTTAAAATCATTTTTTGCAAGCTTCCAGATCAGTGCCCTGCTGCTCCAAAGTTCTGCCAGAAGCGATCTTTTCTCATCCATGAACTTACTTCCGTTTTGGGATTTGGACTCATTGCCCATACATTCATAAGTATACTATAAAATACCCCTGATTTCCACCTTTTCATTTTTCTTTGCCACTCTCCGCTGCCCTACTCTGTCTCTCTACCACAGCGTAATCTGGGCATTGTCGCTGAAGGTGATGATCCTTGCCCCGTTTTCCTCCATCAGCCGGCGGTAGTGTTCGGTGGTATAGTAGCTCTTCTCTCCGGTGGACGGATCCCTGTTTTCCATCAGCCAGTCGGGGGCATCGAAAAAGGCCACCTCGGGCGCAATGGATTCATAAAAGGAATCCGGCAGCAGGCTGTTTCCATGATGCGCCATCTGAACAGCCACGATCTGTTTTTTATTCTCCTTCAGGGCTTTTTGCACTTCCTTTGCAATACTGCGTCCCATTTTGCTGCCACGGGATATCTTGTCATCCGTGATCCCCTCGTCGCTGCGGATTTGCGGATTATTGTCTCCGATGTCACCCAGAAACAGCATCCCCTGGCAGGAGGAATTGAGCAAAAAGACCATGGAACCGTCGTTTATGATATTGTCAGAGCCCTCCGTCACCTCTTCGTTGCAGGTATGAAGTACCCTGAGATTCATGCCGCACACCTTGACCAGATCACCCTTTTTCAAAACCGTCACATTATCTCTCATCTCCAGGTTTTTGCGCAGATAGTAGACAAAATCGGTCCGGATTCCCTGCTCATTAACGGCATCCCAGTCCCAGTCCCCGATATAGATCCTGTCGATCAGGATCTGACTTTTATCCCACTCAGCCTCCAGGATCGATGCCAGCACTCCTGCATGATCGTCATGCGGATGGGTGATGATCCAGGCTCCCACACGGCCGCCCTTCTCTTTGATCCTTTCCGTCAGATCCAGAGACATGGATGCCCTTCCGCCATCCACGACGATCAGCTCTCCGTCATAGGTCTCCAGCAGATAACTCATGCAGCCCAGATCCTCCTGTCCGGAAAAATGAGAGACCTTCACTTCCGACCTGGGCGTATACCTGATGACTCTGTAATGCTCCGTTTGTCCTATCTGGACCAGATCATATTTTCCCACATTACCGGTCAATGTCTGCCAGTCCCCCAGAACCAGATAGCGAAATCCGTGCTTTCTCATGCGTTTTAACAGTTTTTTTACGGGTATCTCACTGCAAGACTGTGACAGCCACCCTGCCACTTTTTGGTATTTTTTCTTTTTGGCATTGCCAAACTGAGACCTGACATACCACAGATCGATATTGGCATTATACATTCTCACATCTTCGCATAAAGGCTCCGTGATGGCTGCCTTCGGACGGCACCCGTCATCAAATCCGCGCCTGTTTGGTATGACCCGTGCCGTTTCCGGCAGACCCTCGAAATCGCGCATGATGATATCCGAAACCTCTATGGCTTCCGACTGGATCTTGCAGACATTTTCCGCCTTCGCAAATTCAATATCGGTATAGACCGTCCGGCCACAGAGGATCACAAGCACCGAGCTTGCGACCAGCAGCAGCTTCTTTTGATGCGCGATCCGTCCCGAGAGAGCAGAGAGCAGAACCGGCGAGATCAAAAGCCACAAAAACCGTTCAAACACCGACAGATTATTGGTCTTTTCCAGCACCAGGATCGTGACCGGATTAAATACAGCCACAAGCATGAGCGCAAAATATACCAGATAGATCTTTGTCACTCTTTCTTTTTCGCGGCTCATCCACAGAAATAAAACGGCGCACAGAAACAGGATGACGATGGAACCAAATCCGCTGTATTCTTTTATTTTGTCAAAAACATCAGCATAACCGGTCAGCATCCTACTACCCCATCATCAGCCACAGCAGCATAACAGCCTGTGGCAAAACACTGCCAAAAGCGCACGGCAGCGGTTTTATCTTTTTGTCCACGATACAGACGGACAGCGTCAGCAACATTACCAGCACGGGCCCCAGGAACAGTCCCGTCTCCCCCATGAAGGTCACTGCCATCAGCGCCGCACCCACAAGCAGCCACCCTGTCACCGCGTCCCTTTTATCCTTCTGCCCCGATGCTGCCTCCAGTGTCAAAAGCCAAAGCATGGGGATACCGATCGCCACAAACAGCCCCTTCCCCTGCCACAGCCTGGTCACGGGAAAATTTTCGGGGCTGAACACATAGTAATTGCCAAACATGTGCAAAAGCGCAAGGGTCAACAAAAGCGCTCCCCCATCGGCTTTTTCTCCCGCCAGCTTCCTGCCCAGGGCATAGTACAGTGCATAAGTCAGAGGCAGATAAAAGAGGGGAAACAGATCATGCTGGATGATCAGGGGATGCAGACCCAGAGACAGCCAGGACAAAGCCCCCTGATAGACCGGCAGTCCGCTCAGGATATAGCGTTTCTCGATGGCCGAGGCCATCAGTCCGCCGTAAGCATTTTTTTCCAGAAGATAATCCTGCGCAATACTCATGGATGAGAGTCCTGAATAAAAAGCATCATCCAGATCCGGCGTGGCCATCCATACCGACACTCCGATCTGGACTGCGATCAGAAGGAGCGCGATCCAAAAAGCCGCGTTCCGGCGCATTGAAGGAAGATGGGGCCTTGTCAAAAGCGCCCTGTTTCTGACCAGAATGAAAAGTCCTGCAGCAGAAATCGGCAGTGCCAGAGTCAGATAGATCACGCTTACGGCGCGCATGCCAAGCCCCGCAGCCATGCCCGCCAAAACCAGAATCTCATACAGCAGGTAATGCAGCATCAATCCGGCACAGGCCATCATCGTGAGGGGATTTTTGCACTCTCTTTTTGCAAAATAAGGCAGAAAAAGAGCTCCCGTTAAAAAAGGGAGTACGCACATCCATATGAAACTGAGAAATATCCCTGCCACCGTCATCCCAATCTCCGTCACTCATTGTCCCGCTTCAAGGGCCTGTCCGTCCCTGTGATAGATCCTAAGACCGTCCGCACTGCCCGTAAATTCATAACCGCACTCTTCAAAGATCGCATCCGTATCGATCCTGTGCAAAGCCTCTGCGGGCACGGCTACATAGTTGCATCCAACCTCCGGCAGTACATTCGGCATATTGGCAACGGCACCTGTCAGATCCTCCAGATTGACCACCGTCTCATCTGCCTTTTCAAGACTGTCATACCCGCTTTTCATGCTCCTGGACTGCTCCGTATATTTTGCAGGCTCAGACAGGATATCCTTGCCGTAAACCGGATACAGATCCCCGTTAAATGCCCTGCTGTCCGCCATCCAGTCAGACGGTCCCCAGATCACGGCTTTCTCCGCCCTGACATCCGAATCCGCCAGGATCAGCTGGTAACTCTCCTGCCTTGCCTTGCTCATCAGCTCTTTTGTCAGATCATCCCGGGAAAACGTAAACATCGCTCCGTCTCCTGCTACACAGAAAAGCAGGCACAGTCCGGCAAAAAAAGCCAGAGCCCTTCTTCTCTCCCCCTTCCGGCAGACCGCTCCGCCTGCGAGAGCACCGACAGCCGGCAGAAACAGCGGATACTGCCAGATGTGAAACAACTGTTCATACTGGAAATCGTTTATGCCGCGGGCAATGAAAAAATCGTACACCGGCGGACAGAGCAGGACAATATAAGACACAAGCCCAAACAAAAGAGCAGTCATATACCGCCTTTTTTCTTCTCGTGGGCAATCCCCTGCCGCGCCCTGGCAGAATGCAGCCAGCACAAACAGCCCGATCAGAAAAAGACCCCAGTATTTATCTTCCCATCTCAGAAAATGCGCGATGATATCCATTTGCAGATCTCCCACAAAAGACCGGTCAAAGCCACCGGTAAAACGCCGGCATACAGCCCTCCCATACTACGGGCCACAAACAGCAATACCATGCAGCCTGCCGCCATAGCGATGACAGATCCCCTTTTTAGCTCCCCTTTCCTGTCCAGGATCACAATGACCTCCGGCAAGAGAAAAAACGCCACCCAGGTTCTGGCTTCATAGGGCAGATGCAAAAGGTCAAAAAAAGGATTCCTGTAGGCGGACGCCGCAAACAAAGCCGCCAATCCGAAGATAGCGACAGTCCATAAAGAAACCCTGCCCAGCAAAGCCTTCACCCCATGGCAGCAGCCGAGGATCGTCACGAATAACACCCAAAGAGGGATGATAGTCCCCAAAAGAGCGGTATGTGACATGCCCGTGATATAGCACAAAGACGCATAAAATGCCGGCAGCATACAGGCGCTCAAAGACCCTGCATCTGCATCGGGGCTCTGCAGACCCGTCAGCGGATCCACCGTTGCCAGTTCCCTGATGGGGGTCTGCCTGCCATCCGTCACCAGCAAAGCCGTTCTCTCCGCCCCGTCATACATGGGCTCATGCATCTGTGACGGCTGCCCCATCATGCAGACCGCCAGCAGCACAAAAACCGCTCCGCAGCACAGATACAGCTCTTTTTTCTCCTTCAGCTTCTCTGCCGCCGCAGCGGGCATGGACGTCAGTTTTTTTCTTTTCCCCGGAAAAAAGAGACAGAGCACAAACGCCAGAAGTACAATGATCCACGGCATCATGAGCCTTCCGCCA
Source organism: uncultured Lachnospiraceae bacterium (assembly GCA_905236705.1). GTDB lineage: Bacteria > Bacillota > Clostridia > Lachnospirales > Lachnospiraceae > RGIG7926. The sequence continues at coordinate 30,069 of CAJOOZ010000077.1, forward strand.
ATCTCTTCCACACTTGCGCCCGTTGCAGCAGCCGCCAGATATTGCAGGGAAAATACAGCCCAGAAAAACAATAATCCCGTCAGATACAGACTCGATATATATTTTTTGATGCCAAAGAGCAATTCCAGCAGTACTCCTGACATGATCGGCGCAGCCAGTAAAAACAGAAAACAGGCTGCCGATATGACAACATTCATATGCTTCACCTTAAGTGATAGACCACGACCGAACCGCAGACAAGCGGATCCTCCAGGTCAAAACGCTCCCTTACAAAAGAGGCAAAGGGTTCTTTTTCCATAAACGAGGCGTAGTTTTCAACATAGCCCCCATCCAGCACCAGCACAGTGGGGAGTCTTTGCGGAAACGCCTCATAATAAGCCAGCAGCTGCCCGTCATAGACCGGTGAGGAGATCGTATTGCCGGTTGCGATCTGTTCGGGCGTTAACAGACTGTAAAAAAAGAAGCTCGCTCCCACAAACAACACCCTGTCATCTTCTTTCACTCCCTCCACGCGGGCATGCAGAAGATCGTCATAATGCATCCACTCATCGCCGCTCAGACGGATCCCCGCCACGGGACCGTGTTCTTCCCGGTAGTAGGTTTCAAAGATATTTCTGCGCTGATTGCCGGAAAAACGTACCAGCACACATCGCACCGTCACCACCTGCAAAGTCAGCACCAAAAACAGTACAAGCGCCGAACATCTGAAAAACAGCGCCCCCGTTTCCTTCTCCTGCACGCCGCGCCTTACCCTCTCTGTCAATAGCGGCAGCACCACAAGCAAAAGATACGGCATCAGCATCCCGCAGGAATAGTCAGCCGGCAGATTGGACAGTGACATGACGGAAAACATGGAAAGCAGCGTCACGGGAAAAAGTCCCCTGCCCTTTAAAGCGGCGTTTCGGCCCATGCCAAGGGCGATGCCCATAAGCGTCAGCTGGCACAACAGCGGCAGAAAATCATAATAGACCTTTTCCTGCCAGGAATGAAACTGCCATATCATCCAGAGCGCCTGCAAAAGCAGGACAGCGCCCCAAAACAGGCATTCTTTGTTTCCTTTTCTGTCCAGCACCCTGCTGCCGGACAGGATCACCACCAGCATACCGCCGGTAACGGTCAGAATGCCAAACAGCGTTTCTGCATGCCAGAGCCACAACTGACTAAAGCTCTGTTCATGGGAGGCGTCGCTTAGAACATTTCCGATATTCGACACCGCCGCGCCGAAATCCCCCGTCAGGATCATTGCCAAAAGCAGCAGCGCCGCAGCGCATATACAGACGCCGCCAAACAGAAAAGACGGATTTTTTATCCCTTTAGCGCCTTCCTTTTTCCCGCGGACATAAATAAAAACAAATACGTATAAAAACACCAGCACAGCGGTGGGATAGCACAGAACCATCACACACAGCGCCAGTCCCATACCGGCATACCGGACCTTTGTACCCTCTTTTGCCAGCAGCAGGATCAGCGCCGTCAGCGCCCAGTAAAACAGGATATTAAACTCAGGAGACTGGATCTGCTTGGGCGTGAAATTCAGATACAGAAAGGCGATCCAAAGAGCCGTCAGACTCCGCCCTTTCCCGGACAGCTCGCGGTAGATCCATACTGCCAGGATCAGCTGGATCAGAAAGCCCAGCGTTCTCATAAACAACAGGATCCCCCTGGCGTAAGGACCTGCCACCATCTGATACAATGCCACCGGCAGGGCATATAAAACAGCAGACAACTGATGGGGCTCCCACATCTGCAAAAGCAGTCTGTCTCCTCCTGCCAGCCGCTGGGCTATGGCCAGGGCATAGGCCTCATCAATGTCCGCGCTGATAAAGAGCGTCTTCCACAGTCCCGCCGCCGTCAGCACCAGACAACAGAAAAGAGACAGGATCCATATTGCTTTACCGGTTGTACTGCTTTTCGATCTCATTTTGCTCCGTCTTTTTGCCGCTGACAAAATCCACATAACTCAGATCATAGTCCACCAGCGTATCGATACCGTCCACCCGTCCGGCGGAGGTATACTGCCACATATCGTAGGCGCCGTCATAGGTCGCCTTGGAGGAATACTGCGCCAGCCAGATACTGTAGCCGTCAAGCTGTTCCATGTCCAGATTGTTCAAAAGCCAGTATTTGCTGGCATAGACCCCTGCCGTATAGCCTGCATTCTCAATGGTTTCACAGAAAGCCTTCACCGCTTCGGTCCGCTCCTGCCTGCCAAGAGAGTCCGCCCGACCCCTGCCGCCGGCTCCCTCCGTGTCAATATACATGGGATACCCCAGTGCGTAATCCTTGCAGAGAGACAGCACCATGCTGGCTTCCTCAACTCCCTCCGCCGCAGTGGTAGCCTGGGTGAAAAAGTACACGCCTACTCTGACGCCGGCCGCCGTGGCATTTTTGATATTCTCTTCAAAATACGGATCTTCAATGAGGTATCCCCCCGAAGACCCCCTGTACCCGCAGCGGATAATGGCGAAATCCACTCCTGCGGCTTTGACCTTGTTCCAGTCGATGGTTTTGTTCCACTTGGAAACATCGATCCCGAAGATACTGACACCGTCCTGCAGCCGCACGTTGGTCTCGGTGCCGTCCGCCTCATTTTCCGCCTCTTTTGCGGCCGTATCCTCTTTGGCCGCATCCACTTCCGACTCATCATGGATCAAAAATGAAATATCCGACAGCTGCGTATATGAGATCTGATCCGAAATGTTTACCTCCAAAGGCTCATAAGGCACCGTAAAGTCTCCGATGGGCGACAGACTCACCTCATAGACACCGGCTCCGAGACCGTCCGCATAGAGTATCCCGTCACCGTCAGTATCATGAAGGCTCCTTGTATCTTTGTTGTCTGCGCTTGTCACGGTCACTTCAAAATCCTGCCCTTTGCAGACAGCGCCGCTGCCGTCCACCACAAACACCCTCAGATCTTTCTGCAGACTCGAAGCAAGCAGCGAAAGGCTCTTGATATCCTCCGTCTCATCCTCCGCTTTTTCCGTCACAAAGAAAGTCTCATCCTTCAAAAAAGAGTATGGATCACGGGCCGGATTGAGATGGTATTTCTCAACCAGTTCATGATCCACGATCTGTACACTCTCCTGCGCCGTCACAGCTCCTGCATCGGTTCCGTCATCGGCGGCCTTACGGGAACGATTATCACGGCGCGAGACATCCACCATGACCACCACTCCTACCACAAGCGCTACCATCAGCACGGCAAAAAAGATCACTGTGGTTCTCAGCTTAGAGTCCATTCGCTACCTCAGTCAGATACTTACCGTAATTGGTCTTCATCAGCGGCTCTGCCAGCTTCAAAAGCTGATCTCTGTCGATAAACCCTCTCTTGTAGGCGATCTCCTCGATACAGGAGATATAGAGTCCCTGCCTCTTCTGGAAAGCCGCCACAAAATCAGAGGCATCCAGCAAAGAGTCATGATTGCCCGTATCCAGCCAGGCAAAGCCTCTTCCCAGCAGTTCTACCTGAAGCTCGCCCCTGCTCAGGTATTCATTGTTGATACTGGTGATCTCGATCTCTCCCCGGGCAGAGGGTTTGACGTTCTTTGCAATATTCACAACGTCATTGTCATAAAAATACAGCCCCGGAACGGCATAGTTGCTTTTGGGATGCTCGGGCTTTTCCTCGATGGAAACGGCCTTCTTGTTTTCATCAAACTCCACCACGCCGTATTCTCTCGGATCCCGGACATAGTACCCGAAGATGGTGGCTCCCTTTTCCTTCTCGATCCTCTCCTTTGTGGCTCTGAGAACCCGTGAAAAGCTCTGCCCGTAGAATATATTGTCTCCCAGTACCAGTGCCGCGCTGTCATCACCGATGAAATCCGCTCCGATGATAAAGGCGTCCGCCAGCCCTCTGGGACTCTCCTGTACGGCATATTCCAAAACCATCCCAAGCTGCGAACCGTCCGAGAGGAGCTCTCTGAACACCGGCAGATCCCGGGGTGTGGAGATGATCATTACCTCCCGGATGCCTGCCAGCATCAGCGTAGACAAAGGATAATAGATCATGGGCTTGTCATAGACCGGCATGATCTGTTTGGAAATCGCCTTGGTCAGGGGATAAAGCCGGGTACCGGAACCGCCGGCCAGAATCAATCCTTTCATATTGCCTCTCCTTTATACCTTATACATCGCATCATAATATTTCTGATAGTCGCCGCTTGTCACATTCTTCATCCATTCTTCATTCTCAAAGAACCAGCGGATGGTCTTTTTGATGCCTTCCTTAAACATCGTCTCCGGCTCCCAGCCGATCTCTGCCTTGATCTTGTCGGGTGCGATGGCATAGCGCCTGTCATGTCCCTTCCTGTCTTCCACATAAGTGATCAGATCGCGGCTCACATGGGCTTTTCTCGGATCGTCATCCGGCAGCATCTCCCTAAGGGTATCCAGGATGATCTCTACGATCTCTATGTTCTGTTTTTCATTGTGTCCGCCCACATTATAGGTCTCAAACAGCCGGCCCTTCTCCTGCACCATGTCGATGGCCTTGGCATGATCCTCCACATAGAGCCAGTCACGGACGTTTTTGCCGTCCCCGTAAACGGGAAGCTTTTTCCCCTGCAGCGCATTATTGATGATGAGCGGGATCAGCTTTTCAGGGAACTGGTAAGGTCCGTAGTTGTTGGAACAGTTGGTGATATTGGCGGGAAAATGATAGGTGTCCATATATGCCTTTACCAGCATATCCGAACCTGCTTTGCTGGAGGAATAAGGGCTGTGAGGGCTGTAGGGAGTGGTCTCGTAAAAATACCCTTCCCCCTCCGGCAGAGAGCCGTAAACCTCATCCGTGGAAACGTGCAGAAACTTCTTGTCTCCGGGGTAGGTGCCGTCTTCTTTTTCCCAGGCTTCCCTGGCCGCATTGAGCATCACTGCCGTTCCGAGCACATTGGTCTGGACAAAGACCTCCGGATTTCTGATACTGCGGTCCACATGGCTTTCCGCCGCAAAATGTACCACCCTGTCTATGTCATTTTGCGCAAAGATCTCCCGGATCGCCTCTTTATCGCAGATATCCGCTCTGATAAATGTATAATTTTCCCTGTTTTCGATATCCTTCAGATTCTCGAGATTCCCCGCATATGTGAGCTTGTCCACATTGATGATGCGGATCTCATCCCCGTATTTTCCAAACATGTAATGAATGTAATTGGAGCCGATAAATCCGGCGCCCCCTGTTATCAGATAAGTTCTCATGATGCCTCCTTGATATTTTTTTTCATTTCGAGTATACCTTATTTTCACGGTTTCCACAACCGAAAGGGTTGCGCTTTGTTGCAATTTTGGCATTCTCCTTTTTAACGGGCCTTTACCGCAATTGCGCTCATGGACCTTCCCCAGATTCTGGTCTTACCGATGAGGACATAGGTTCTGATCCTGTAATAATAG
>CAJOOZ010000078.1 GCA_905236705.1 uncultured Lachnospiraceae bacterium
AGATCAATGTAACGGTAACACCGGATGATGCAGCTAATAAGAAGGTAACATATAAGTCAGGCAATCCAAAGGTTGCAACTGTTGATGAGAGCGGTAAGATAACCGCTGTTGCAAATGGTACGACTACCATAACCGTAACTACAGAGGACGGAGCTAAGACCGCAACGGTTAACATAACTGTGGCAATACCGGATGTACAGAAACAGGGAACATCAGAGCAGTCAAAGACTGAACAGCCGAAGCCTGAGCAGCCTGCACCTGTCACGCAGACACAGAAAGAAAAGATAGAGATCGCCATGAACTCCGGACTGAAGATATCCCAGACCGGTTCCAAGATAACTGTTAAGTGGGGCAAGGTTAAGGAAGCAGACGGCTATGAGGTATATGTAACATACTGTGGCAGGAAATTCGGTAAAGCAGCTAAGACAGTTAAGAAGAACACAACCGTATCTACTACGATCACCAAGATTAACGGCAAAAAGATTAATCTGAAGAAGAACTACAAGATATATGTAACAGCTTACAAGGTTGTAGACGGAAAGAAGGTAAGACTTGCCAAGACCATCATGGGACATGTGGTAGGCAAACAGAATACCAGGTATTCTAACGTCAAAAAGATCACTCTTTCCAAGAGCAAGTATTCTGTTAAGGTTGGCAAGACAGTTAATGTCAAGGCAAAGACAGTTCTTGTTAATAAGAAAAAGAAACAGCTTTCGGATGCACATGCGGCAGAGTTCAGATACGCAACTTCCAACAAGAAAATCGCTACCGTTGATAAGAGCGGTAAGATCACCGGAGTGAGCGCAGGAACGTGTACCATCTACGTATATGCAAGAAATGGATATGCCAAGACGGTAAAGGTGACAGTCGAGTGATATACTTTTTTGCTGGTGAGTGGGATTTTATTTCACCAGTTATTCCATCGTCATCGATGGTGGTAATGATGCCAATGGTGAAATAAATCCCGTCGAGCAATTTCCTTCTTTGACGGTGCGTGCTTTAGGGAATCTGCTTGACGGGATCAAATTAATCAGTAGGGGATTTTTGTACATCCCAGTATCCTGATTTGTTGGATCCGATGCGAGTTAAGATATCCATATCCTTTAACTTCTTTATTGTCCGATCAACGGTACTGGTTCCAAACCCTAAGTTGCCAGCAAGATCGGATCGGGTAATATGTGGATTCTGAATAATTGCGGCAAGGATCTGATTCTCTGTTTCGGAAAGGTTTATCCCACCATTTATCTCACCATTTATTCCACCATTTATCCCACCATTGATGGCGTCAATAGAATTTTGGTAATAATTCAGGTTCTTCAACGTCAGGAAAAACGAACCGTGTTCCGACCGAAACGCAGGAGCAAGTTCCTCTGTATAGGTAAGCCGTGGAATATACATATCATGATTTATTCCAGTTAGCGCTTTCCATCATCATATCAAAATGCTGTTGTTGATCCATTGCCCGGAAGATACGCTCAAAAATATCACGGTAGTTTTCCGGATCGCTCTCGTCCTCAATGAAGTGCTCCTCGGCAATGACGGATGGAGGTGTTGTTATTTTGGAGATAAATGCTTCGGCAGAGATACATTTTACCGGAGACGGCGGCAGCGAAGAAATGAAGACACTGCAAGCGAGTCAGGGTGATTACCTGACTCGCTTTGCATTTACTTATTGTCATAGTGTCCTTTACAAGCGTATATATAAAGTATTCCGTCCTCAATATCGTATATCAGGCGGTCAGCTTCACTTATGCGTCTTGAATAACCTTTACGGTATTTCAGCGGTTCGGGCTTCCCTATTCCTTTCATAGCCCCGTCACGCTCTACACTCTTTATCAGGTCGTTTATCTTCTTGGTGGTCTTTTTATCGGTCGCCTGCCAGTTTAGATATTCTTCCCATGCTTCATCACTCCATAATTTACGCATAGCCCCTATACCTCAATCAGTTCGTGTTCCTGCATTGTGCCTGCTGCCTTTTGGGCTATTGCTCTATCTATCTTGGCTAAATATTCAGAGTTCTTTTTTATCCGTTCAAGTTCCGTATATTCCCGTTCGGATACCATTACAACATTTTCATCTTTAGGGCGTGATATTATAAATACCTCTCCCTTAAATACCCGATCACATATATTCTTAAAATCGTTCTTTACCGTTGTACTTTTTACCGCTACCATATCTCGATACCTCCTTATAAAGCCATATTATTTTTAGTATCATTTTTCATCTTGATTATAATACTACTTTTTTAGAAGTTCAAGCCCCTGCCTTTTGGGCACAAACTCAAATAAATTTCTTGACGGATTTAATTTATCTGCTATAATGTACTTGTGCGTTTGAGCATAATAACCCACAGTCGAATCACGAAGGGACTGAAGGGAGGTTAGGGGCTAGTCTATGTCAAATGTCATCGTAAAAGAGAACGAGTCATTGGATAGTGCACTTAGGCGCTTCAAGAGAAGCTGCGCCAAGGCGGGGATCCAGCAGGAGATCCACAAAAGAGAGCACTATGAAAAGCCAAGCGTAAGACGTAAGAAAAAGTCTGAAGCGGCTCGTAAGCGCAAATACAACTAAGTCGAAAAAGCCTCCGGCTCTGCCGGAGGTTTTTCGTAGAGGAATGTAATATGTTTGATCTGCATTTTGCTCCGGAATTCCTGGAAGTTTCCAGATTACAGATGTTGGAATGCTTCGTGTTCTACAGTGTTCTGGGGTGGCTGGTAGAATCAGCTTATATGAGTATATGTACCGGCAAACTGACCAACAGAGGTTTTGGCTTTGGGCCTTTTTGCCCGATCTATGGCTTTGGAGCCACCATCGGAGCCATTGTACTGAGCCCTTTCAGGCGTTCAGTGCCTTTGTTGTATGTAGTCTCTGCGGTGTCGGCCACTGTTTTTGAACTGATCGTTGGCAGGCTGATGCAACTGACACTGGGAGATTTCTGGTGGGATTATTGTGAAAAACCATTTAATTATCAGGGGATCATCTGCCTGGAGAGTACACTGGGATGGGGGCTTTATGGTATCATCGTGGTGAGATTTCTGCATCCTTTTGTGCTGATGCAGACCTTTCTCTTTCCCAGAAGAGAGGGGTTTGTGTTATGCTTTAGTTTGCTCTTTCTGTATATGTTTGATTTTGTGTATCATGTACTGCTGGCGCTGCATGTGGATGCCGCCGAGAGAGCGCATGAGAGAACGATACAGGCAATGGAAAGCGCCCGTGAGAGAACAGCCGGAGCTTATGAGAATGCCAGGGAGAGGACGGCGCTGGTGGTGGAAAGTGCCCGTGAGAGAACGGCCGGAGCTTATGAGAACGCCAGGGAGAGAACGGCAATGGTAGTGGAGACGGCCAGGGAAAAGACCAGCGATGCGATCGGTCGTACTGCGGATGTATATGTCAACGCCAAAGACAAGATGAGTGAGAAACAACATGCAGTCCTGAACTGGTACAGAAGGCATCGTTGGAGATAAAAGATGAATCTATTGGTAGATGTTATCGTTCTGCTGGCGGTTTTCATCATCGTGATGATCGCAGTGGATTCGAACAGGTTTCATACGGTTTGCTACAGAGTCGATACGGGCAAGCTGCCCAAAACCGTAAAGATTGCTTTTTTATCGGATCTGCACAATAAAAAATACGGGACCGCCAATGAAAAAATCCTGACGGCCGTGGAGCTGATACAGCCGGATCTGGTTCTGATCGGGGGAGATATGGTGACGGCCCGCAGGACGGAAAAAGTCGAGAATATTTTTCCCCTGCTTGAGGAGCTGGTAAAACGGTATCCCGTCTATTACGGCTCCGGTAATCATGAACAAAGGTTTAAGCTTTATCCCGAGAACTATGGGGATGCGGGAGAGAGACTGGAGCAGGGAATCGCAAACAGCGGCGCCGGAAGGCTGATCAATGAGAGGGTTTCCCTGCCGGATCTGCCGATGGACATTTCTTCCGTGGAGATAGGCAGGGAGTTTTATAAAAGAAGCAGGACACCTTCCATGACAAAAGAGGATATGGAAGCATTGCTGCCGGCGTCCGGCGCGTCTGACAGGCTGCAGCTTTTGCTGGCACACAATCCGGAGCACTTTGCGGCTTATGCCGGATGGGGCGCGGATCTGGTACTGGCCGGACATATGCATGGCGGTATCATCAGGGTTCCGTTTCTGGGTGGCGTCATTTCCCCCAAGCTGACCCTTTTTCCGAAATATGACGGTGGACAATTTGATGAGGAAGGCAGTACGATGATCGTATCCAGGGGTCTGGGTTCCCATACGATACCCTTTCGGTTATTCAATCCCGGAGAACTGGTGGAGATCATCCTGAGTTAAAACAGGTAAAAAAGATGCCGATGGAAGTCAAGCTGCAGGTCTTTGAGGGACCTCTGGAGCTGTTGCTTTTTTTGATTGAAAAGAATAAAGTGGACATCTACGATATCCCCATCGTGCTGATCACGGATCAGTATATGGAGTATCTGGAACAGATGAAGGATCGGGATATGAACACCCTGAGTGAATTTCTGGTCATGGCGTCAACACTGATCGATATCAAGTGCCGGATGCTTTTGCCCAGACAGCCCGATGAAGAGGGGCAGGAAACGGACCCCAGGGAAGAGCTGGTGCAGCAGCTGCTGGAATACAAGATGTATAAACATCTGGCCGGAGAGCTTGCGGATCGGCATGTGGACGCGCAGAGGAATCTGTACAAGAAAAAAACGATCCCGGAGGAAGTGGCGGAGTTTATACCGCCGGTAGATTATTCGGATCTGCTGGATCAGGTGACATTGAAGCGGCTCAGGGAGATTTTTGAGGCGGCCATGCGCAGGCAGGAGGACAAGATCGATCCCATCCGCGCAGGGTTCGGACGTATCGAAAGGGAAGAGGTGTCTCTTGAGAAAAAGACCGGCTACATCGTAGGGTATCTTAAGAGCCACAAAAAGATGAATTTTCGGGATCTTCTGGAAAAAGCGGATTCCAAACAGGAGGTCATCGTTACATTTCTGGTGGTGCTGGAGCTGATGAAGGTCGGCGCAGTGGATATCAGACAGGAAGAGACCTTCGGGGAGATCGAGATCACCGGAAGGGAGGACCATGACGGCTGGGAGGAAGAGCTGCTGAGCGGTATGTCCTTCGCCGAGGGTTGAGCAGAGGATAAAAGATGGAAGATAAAAGAAAAAAAGCCGTGCTGGAGGCGGTGCTTTTTTCCATGGGGGAATCCGTGGAACTTGCTAAGCTGGCTGAGGTCATTGAGGACGATGCGGAGCATGCAAGGGAGCTGCTTGAGGCGCTGGCCAAAGACTATGACAGAAGAAAAAGTGCGCTGATGATCACCAGACTGGAGGACTCCTATCAGATGTGTACCAGACATGAGTACTATGAGGATCTGGTCAGGGTGGTGAAGGCGCCGCGTAAATACAATCTGACGGAAGCCCTTCTGGAGACACTGTCCATTGTGGCTTACAAGCAGCCCGTGACCAAGGCGGAGATCGAAAAGATCAGAGGCGTGAGCTGTGAGCATGCCGTAAACAAGCTGCTGGACTTTGATCTGATCTGCGAAGTGGGGCGAAAGGATGCGCCGGGACGCCCGATTCTGCTGGGAACGACGGAACAGTTCCTCAGATCTTTCGGCGTCAACAGCCTGACGGATCTGCCCATGCCCGGTGCCGATACCAGAGCCCGTTTCATGGAAGAGGCTCAGCAGGAGGCTGACGGGGAGGCATCGGAAGAAAACCCTGTGGTGGTGGGGATCTGATGATATCGGATTTAGCCCCCGGCATCATTTGATGAAATCATAGGTGTCCGCAATTCAAAAAAGAGGTGGAAAATGAAGCAGACCGGACAAACAGATAAAATGTTGAAAACTGTAAGCCGACGGAGCAGACGTTTTTTGTCTGTTCTGCTGGCTGTTTTTTTGGTGGCGGGCTCTCTTACGCCTGTTGCGGCGACGCCGGCAGCAAAAGAGGTACATCTGCCTGAGTCCGTATCGGCCGATTCGGCACAGCCTGCCAGGACCTTAGAGAATTTTGACAACGGACAGGAAACAACCGAAGGAGAGCAGGCAGCTGCAGAAGCGGCAGCAGGAGCCCCGAAGGCCGGCGGGATGCAGGAGACGGCCGATTCGGCACAGCTGGCCTGGACCTTGGAGGATTTTGACAACGGACAAAAAGCGCCTGAGGGAGACAAGGATTCTGCCGACGGGTTGGAACTGGCCGAAGGAGAGCAGGCAGCAACCGAAGCGCAGGAACTGGCCGAAGTGCAGGAAGTGACCGCGGAGGGTCATAGCGGAGCGGATATGCTCGAAGGTATTGATATCTCCGAAGAGGGAATACAAAATGCCACCGTAGACGATGAGACCTTTGACAGCCTTTTATCCCTTTGCGATCAGGATGAGCTCGCTGCCGAAATGGCAGAGGCAGACGAACTGTCCGCGGAAGGGGCGGCCAATCTCACCACGCCCGAGACAACGGCGGATTATGTCAGAAAAAGACTTATCCAGCGCAAGATGCTGATCAGTTTTAATATTATCACCGGTGAAAAAAATTATTTAAAGTACCTGAAAGACAGTGTTTCCCTGGCGTTTACGGAGCGGGAGAACGGGAAAAGCTATGAGGGAGATTATCTGTACTGGAGCATGGACAGGTATTATTTCAAGATCAAGAAGATCAGCGGCGGATATCAGGTCGCGATGCTGTGTATGTACCATTCCACCCGGGAGCAGGAAGACTATGTGGATCAGACTGTAGCGGCTCTCATCCCGCGGCTGGGACTGAATAACCCAAGCCTGTCCGATCAGGAAAAGATCCTGTCTGCATATCGTTATATTACCCAGAATGTCAGCTATGATTTTTTGAACGCTGCCGCCGAGCATCCTAATGAGAGGATCTACACCGCATACGGTGCATTACATGACGGACTGGCTGTCTGTCAGGGCTATGCGCTTGTTATGTATCGTCTGATGAAGGAAGCGGGAGTCGGAGTCAGAATGATCGCAGGCACCGGCAAAAAGGAAAGCCACGGCTGGAATATCGTCAGGATCGGAGGACTGTATTACAATGTTGATTCCACCTGGGATGCGCAGATCGCTGCCGAGGGATATCCTTATGCATTCTTTTTGCAGAATATGAGTGATTTTGCGGATCATACCAGATTTCAGAAATATGCTACTGCGGATTTCATGGCGGCCTATCCCATGGCGGAGATATCTTACCCCTACAGACAGAGCATGCAGGGAAGTTTTCTCAATCTGCCCGACGCGACGGCACCTGCTTCTTTTGCACTGTCTGTCAGCCGAAAGAGCAACGAAACCGTACGTCTTGCCTGGACGCCGGTAGCAGGAGCTGTCAGGTATGATATCTATGCCGCAGAGGCGCAGGGCTCTTTTATCTGGCTAAGGAGCACGGCGGCGGCCAATGCCGATATTGTCATCAGTCCCCCTGCATATCTGACCTTCAGAGTGATCGCGGTCGGCAGGACCGGGAGCGGATACAGGGCACTGGCAATGTCTTCGGATCAGAGCCTCGACGCACAGACCGGCTACGCCAAAAAGAAGACCAGGGTAAGAGTGGGAAATGCCACCTACAAGATCCTTACTTCGGGCGCGGCCTCCAAAACCGTCATGCTGGTTTCCTGGAATAAAAACGTGGTCTCGGCCGATATTCCGGCTACCGTGACCATCGACGGCATTACTTATAAGGTGACACAGATCGGCGCAAAGGCGCTGAAGGGCAGAAAAAAACTGAAGAACCTGTATATCGGCAGCAATGTCACGACCATAAAGGCTGGGGCCTTCAATGGCTGTAAAAAGCTGAAAAATGTCGTGATCAGAGGCAAAAAGCTGAAAAAGGTCGGAAAAGGAGCCTTTTCAAAAACGGCGGTCAGGACTCTGACAGCCCCGGGCAGTAAAAAAACAGGGTACAAAAAACTGCTTGTTAAGGCGGGAATGTCAAAACAGGCAAAGACATACAAAATTCAATAAAAATACAAGCAAAATGAGGTTGTACCGTTTTTTTATTTATGTTATACTCTTTAAGATTGTTATAAATACTTATTTATATACATTTTACTCAAAAATACAATGGAGGTCTGAAAAATGAGTAATTCATCCAAAGCGAGACAAAGAATCGAATCTTTGCTCGATGACAACAGCTTTGTTGAAATCGGCGCCCTGGTTAGAGCAAGAGCCACCGATTTTAACTTAAAGCCCTCAGAGGCGGCTGCGGATGGCGTCATCACCGGTTATGGTGTGATCGACGGTAATCTGGTGTACGTGTACAGCCAGGATGCATCCGTACTGGGCGGCAGCATCGGTGAGATGCATGCCAAGAAGATCGCGCATCTGTACAATCTGGCAGTCAAGACCGGCGCTCCCGTGATCGGTCTGCTGGACTCCACGGGTATCCGTCTGCAGGAGGCTACCGACGCACTGGCAGCTTTCGGCAAGATTTCCCGCAAGATGACCCAGGCATCCGGCGTGATTCCCCAGATCACAGCGGTGTTCGGTAACTGCGGCGGCGGACTTGCCGTACTGGCCGGTCTTTCCGACTTTACCTTTATCGAGGAAAAAGGCGGCAAGCTGTTCGTGAACTCACCCAATGCGCTTGCAGGCAACTACACTGAAAAACTGGATACTGCGGCAGCCAAATTCCAGAGTGAGGAATCCGGACTGGCTGATTTCGTGGCGGACGAGACAGAGATCTATGGCAGGATGCGCGAGCTGGTTTCCATCCTTCCTGCCAACAACGAGGATGAAGCCATTGCAGAGTGCACGGATGATCTGAACAGAGCAGTAGCCAACATGGCAGCTTATGCAGGTGATACCGCAGCAGCCCTGGCACAGATCGCCGATGACAATGTGTTTGTAGAGGTAAAAGAAGCCTATGCTCCATACATGGTAACAGGCTTTATCCGTCTGGACGGACAGACGGTGGGATGCGTTGCCAACCGTACCGAGATCCTCGGTGATGACGGCAAGGCAAAAGACAAGTTTGATGCCGTTCTGAAGCCGGCAGGCTGCAGGAAGGCAAGCAGCTTCGTTTCCTTCTGTGATGCATTTGATATTCCGATCCTGTCACTGACCAATGTAACAGGGTATGGCGCCTGCATTGAGTGCGAGAAAAGAATCGCCGCTGCAGTTGCGGATTTGACCTTTGCATTTGCATCCGCAACCGTTCCCAGGGTGAACGTGATTGTAGGCAAGGCACTGGGCAGCGCAGCCATCGCCATGAACTCCGGTTCCATCGGCGCCGACGTAACGCTGGCATGGCCGAATGCGGAAGTGGGCACCATGAATGCCAAGGATGCGGCAAGGATCATTTATGACGGAGAAAAGGACGATGTCATAAATAAAAAGGCTGATGAATATGCCAAGCTTCAGAACAGTGCTGACAGCGCTGCCGCAAGAGGCTATGTGGACGGTATCATCGAGGCGGACGATACCCGCAAATATGTGATAGGTGCCCTGGAGATGTTGTATGCCAAGAGAGTAACTGCTCCTTCCAGAAAGCATGGCACAGTATGAGAAAGAGAAAGGATGAAAAGCTTATGAAAAAGAGAGTTTTTATAGCGGGACTCTTTCTCATCAGTATGCTGGCCCTGACAGCCTGCGGTCAGAATACAAATTCGGCTGAGGCAGCCAGAGAGGCTGAAAAAGAGCTTCAGAATCTGCAGATGGGCGAGAGCTCTGCCACCAGTCTGCTCGAGGAACTGGCACAGCTGCAGGAAGAGGGCGGTCTCGAACAATATCTTGGGCAGAGTGATGAGATAGATAAACTGATCAACAACTATATCAGTGGTATGGAGGATGTCGGCAAGGTAGCTGCCTTCGGTCAGCCTGAATCCAAGATGGACGGCAAGACTGTGATCGTGGATGTTCCGATCACCGGAACCGCATCGGATCCCAATGGCAATCCCCGTACCGCAACGGTAGAGATTATCGTTTCCCTTGACAGCGGCAAGATGGATCTGGCGGTCAATCCCAAGTATACCACTTCGGAGCTGATGACCAAGGCTGGGCTGAACACGCTGCTGGGTATGGGTGTCACCTTTACGATCCTGATCCTGATCAGCCTGATCATTTCCTGCTTTACTCTGATCGGCAAGATCGGAAACAAATCCAAAGGGAAAGATACACCGGCGGCAGATACCGGTGTGGACAATGCAGTTCGTCAGATCGTAGCCGGTGAACAGCAGGCGGATGACGACAATGAACTGATCGCAGTGATCTCTGCGGCGATCGCAGCGTATGAAGCGGATAACGGATATGTGAGTGCGGATGGCGTTGTCATTCGGAGTATTCGCAAGATCAATAAAAGTAAATGGCAGAATGCCTGAATATAGGAGGATATCAAAATGAAAAACTATACCATTACCGTAAATGGCAACACATACGACGTAACAGTAGATGAAGGTCAGGGCGGCGCAGCACCTGCAGCAAAAGCAGCTCCCAAGGCAGCTCCCAAGGCCGTAGCCGCAGCTCCTGCTGCATCAGCAGGCGCAGGTTCCGTTCGCATCGAGGCCGGTGCGGCAGGCAAGGTCTTCAAGATTGAAAAGAATGTAGGCGACGCTGTTAAGAAGGGCGACGCTGTAGTGATCGTAGAGGCTATGAAGATGGAGATTCCTGTCGTAGCACCTCAGGACGGTACCATTGCAAGCATTGATGCTGCAGTCGGTGATCCGGTAGAGGCAGGAGCATTACTTGCAACTTTGAACTAAAAATGGAGGTCGCCTTACAATGGAGTATATTTCAAACACGCTTGACAATCTGGTACACCAGACAGCGTTTTTCAATCTGACCATCGGTAATGTGGTCATGATCTGCGTGGCGCTTGTCTTTCTGTACCTGGCGATCGCGCACGACTTTGAGCCGCTTCTGCTGGTTCCGATCGCTTTTGGCATGCTGCTGGTAAATATCTATCCGGATATCATCATGAGCATTGAGGATTCTCCGAATGGTACCGGCGGTCTGTTGTATTATTTCTATCTGCTGGACGAGTGGTCCATCATGCCGTCCCTGATCTTCATGGGTGTCGGCGCCATGACGGACTTTGGTCCTTTGATCGCCAATCCCAAGAGCTTCCTTCTGGGTGCGGCAGCACAGTTCGGTATTTTCGCAGCTTACTTTGGCGCAATTGCCATGGGCTTCAATGACAAAGCGGCAGCAGCCATTTCCATCATCGGCGGTGCCGATGGCCCGACCAGTATCTTCCTGGCAGGCAAACTGGGACAGACAGCTCTGCTGGGCCCCATTGCCGTGGCAGCATATTCCTATATGTCACTGGTGCCTATCATTCAGCCGCCCATCATGAAGCTGCTTACAACCAAAAAAGAAAGACAGATCAAGATGGGACAGCTTCGTCCTGTTTCCAAGCTGGAAAAGATCCTGTTCCCCATCATCGTTACCATTGTGGTATGTCTGTTACTGCCCACCACAGCTCCTTTGGTTGGTATGCTGATGCTGGGTAACCTGTTCCGCGAGTGCGGTGTAACCCGTCAGCTTCAGGAAACAGCATCCAATGCACTTATGTATATCGTTGTTATCATGCTGGGCACATCGGTTGGTGCCACGACTTCCGCAGAAGCATTCCTGAACATGGACACCATCAAGATCGTTGTGCTGGGTCTGGTGGCATTTGCCTTCGGTACAGCCGCAGGATGTCTCTTCGGCAAGCTGATGTGCGTCATCACCCACGGTCAGGTGAATCCCCTGATCGGTTCCGCAGGCGTATCCGCAGTGCCTATGGCAGCCCGTGTATCCCAGAAAGTGGGTGCGGAAGAAGATCCTTCCAACTTCCTGCTGATGCACGCCATGGGACCGAACGTAGCCGGCGTTATCGGTACGGCCGTTGTAGCCGGTACATTTATGGCAGTCTTTGGAGTATTCTGAGAGCCGTGCGGATTTCGATTAATACGGCGAAGTAAACAATATTACAGGAGGAAAAGATAATGGCTGAAAAGAAACCTATTAAAATAACGGAAACCATTCTGCGTGATGCGCATCAGTCTCTGATCGCCACCAGAATGCCTACCGATCTGATGCTGCCGATCCTTGAAAAACTGGATCAGGTCGGCTATCATTCACTGGAGTGCTGGGGCGGCGCTACATTCGATGCCTCCCTTCGTTTCCTGAAGGAAGATCCCTGGGAGCGTCTTCGCAAGATCAGGGACAAGGCAAAAAATACCAAACTGCAGATGCTGTTCCGCGGACAGAACATTCTCGGTTATCGTCCCTATGCAGATGACGTGGTAGATGCTTTTGTGGAAAAGTCCATCGCCAACGGTATCGATATCATTCGTATTTTCGACTGCCTGAATGACCTGAGAAACCTTCAGGAAGCCGTAAATGCCACCAACGAGATCAAAAAGCGTGAAGGCAGAGGTCATGCGCAGATCGCTCTTTCCTATACTCTGGGTGATGCATACACCCTTGATTACTGGGCCAAGATGGCAAAAGATATCGAAAACATGGGCGCAGATTCCATCTGTATCAAGGATATGGCGGGTCTCCTTTGTCCTTATCAGGCTGCAGAGCTTGTTAAGACATTAAAAGAGAGCACCAAGCTGCCGATCCAGCTGCATACCCACTATACATCAGGTGTGGCCTCCATGACCTATCTGAAGGCTGTGGAAGCAGGTGTGGATGTGATCGATACGGCTATGAGTCCTTTTGCACTGGGTACCAGCCAGCCTGCAACAGAGGTTATGGTAGAGACCTTCAAGGGAACAGAGTATGATACCGGATTCGATCAGAATCTGCTGGCAGAGATTGCCGATTACTTCCGTCCTTTCCGTGATGAGTGTCTGGAGAACGGTCTGCTCAATCCAAAGGTTATGGGTGTCAACATCAAGACATTGCTTTATCAGGTACCCGGCGGTATGCTTTCCAACCTGGTATCCCAGCTTAAAGAGCAGGGCGCAGAGGATAAATATTATGATGTTCTCGAAGAGGTTCCCCGCGTGCGTAAGGATCTGGGTGAGCCGCCTCTGGTTACACCTTCTTCACAGATCGTTGGTACACAGGCTGTATTTAACGTATTGATGGGTGAGCGTTACAAGATGGCTACCGACCAGACCAAGGATATGCTCCGCGGTAACTACGGTCAGACCGTCAAGCCCATGAACAAGGACGTCATCAAAAAGGTTATCCCGGGCGAAAAGCGTATCACCTGTCGTTTTGCGGATACCCTTGACAACGAGATGGACAAGCTTGAGGCTGAGATGAAGGAATGGAAGCAGCAGGATGAGGATGTTCTGTCCTATGCACTGTTCCCGCAGGTTGCGATGGATTTCTTCAAGTATCGTAAAGCACAGCAGGACAAAGTGGATCTGTCCAAGGCTGACACAGCTAACGGCGCTTATCCGGCGTAAAATGCTTGATTCGTGATATCAGGCTTGGAATCGGACATCATAATGATACTTTGATTGAGAAACAACTCCTGGAAACAGGAGTTGTTTTTATGTGCAATTACCGGCACCGGACTTTACCGTATTTGCCGTATATGCTATAAAGTAGGATAGGAGGATGCACTATGAGCAGTTTAAAACAGAATCAAAATACCTGGCTGTTTCTTGCCTTCCTGCTGTTGGCCGGGGTCGCCAATGTCCTTTCCAGAGTATTCAGCCCCGGACCGGCCAGCCTGATGACCGCCCTGAACTATGTGATCCTGACCGGACTTTTGCTGTTCTGGATCCAGTACGTCCGGACCAGGCTGCTTCCATCTGCCGTCAGAACGCACGTGCTCAGCGCGGCTTTTCTGATGCTTTTGTACATGCTGCTTAGGATCTTCAATTACCGATTTGCCGTGGAGCCGGTGGTGATACGC
>CAJOOZ010000079.1 GCA_905236705.1 uncultured Lachnospiraceae bacterium
ATATGCCTCTTTATTCTGTGCCAATAATCTCTTCGAAATGGCTAATACATCTTCATCAGCTGCGATTGCACTTTCATCTGCTTTGCTCATGGACGCGTAAGCCACTCGTTTGCCTGTTTATCATAATAAAAGGCATGTGTTCCGCCGCCGATGCTTTCGCTTTGACTGGTCAGATTCCCCTTCGTATCGTAAATCGGAAGGAAGAGAGAAGCCTGACAGTTTGTGGGCACCGTTACCATATAGGAAATCTCCTCATCGCCTACCTGCCAGGATGCACGGATCTCACCATAAACACAGTGACAGCTTCCTTGCACCTGATGCACCAAGGCCTCCCCGTAGTCCGGAAGGATTCCCGGCTTCAATTCTATACACGCATCACCCGCGCCTCCATGTCTTATGCGAATTCCCAGCATATCTTCATACATCCAGGCGACCACACTTCCGTTATTAAAATGATTAAAGGAATTCATTGCGGCATCTTGAAAGCCCTTCTCCAAAGTATAGGAATCGTAGCGTTCCCATATGGTGGTTGCGCCCTGCGCAATACTGTAGAGCCACGAAGGGTTCTCCGTCTGCAAAAGAAGTTCATAGGCTTCTCTTAAAAAGCCGTGATCCGAAAGGCACTTTAGAATAAGCGGTGTTCCCAGAAAGCCGGTTGTCAGTTTCCCGTCCGACTGCTCAAGCTTATGAAGCAAATCCTCACATGCCGACTGCTCCTGCTGCTCGCTCAAAAGCCCGTACTCCATGGCCAGAATCAGCGTTGTCTGTGAGCGGTATTCTTCCGCAATATGACCTTCCCTGATATATTTCTGCTGAAAATATTCCTTTATCTTTTTAAAGAGTTTCTGATAATCGCGCCTGCCTTTTTTGTCATTCGTAACTTTGGCAATTTCTGCCATCTGCATTGCATCCTTGGCATAATAGAGAGTGGAAACCAGTTCCTTATCCGAATCTTCAAAGCCAAGCCAGTCACCGTAGGTAGTGAGGGGGCCGACTCTGCCTTCTTCCACATCAAAATTACTGATAGACGCCAGATATTCCATATATCTGCGCATGGAGTCATAAGAGGTTTCCAGAAGCTTTTCGTCGCCGTACATGCAATAAACATCATAGGGAACGGAGATCCCCGCATCTGACCAGCCGGCATTGCCGCTCCCCGTTATGACTGTGCGCGGTACGGTATCCGTGTACGCACCCTCCTCCGTCTGACTTTCCATACAGTCTTTGATCCATTTCTGATAAAAAGAAATCAGATCCTGATTGTAAAGGGATGTTTTGGCAAACACCTGCAAATCACCCGTCCACCCCAACCGCTCATCTCTCTGAGGGCAGTCGGTTGCCACCAAAAGAAAATTGTTGCGTTGTGTCCATTTCACGTTTTCATAGAGCTGATTGAGCATATCCAGATCGGTGTGAAGATAACCGGTCTCCACCGAACTGTTGCCGATAAATCTTCCCTGGATTTTGTGAAGAACGATGTCCTGCGTTGCGGTGACGGACAGATATCGGAAACCATAATATGTGTAGACAGGCTGATATTCCTGCACTCCGTTTCCATCGGAAATCAGTTTAAGGTCAGACAGCGCGGATCGATAGTTTGCCGTATACAGACTTCCCATGGGGCCGTCATTTCCTCTGTCCTCCCGACCGGAATCATTTAACATTTCAGCAAAATCAACCAAAACCTCCGTGCCCTCTTTGGCCTCATAGCTGATATACGCAGCCCCTGTCATATTCTGTCCCATGTCAAAGATTGCGGTCTCACCCTTGCAAAGCCGTATATCTCCGGAGTATGGCATTTCTCTTTTTACGGAGATTTCTCCATACGTGGTGCCGTTTTCACTCACACTGTCATAGACAACCACGTTGACCGGACTTTGGTCGTATTCCGGCATATGCCTGACCGGATTCCCGTAAAAGGAGTGATAGACACCGTTAAAATCCGTATTGATGACGACCTGTTTCTTCTCCAAAAGCTCCGGGGTGTCATCGATCATCGAAAGCTCCTTCGCTCCCGGCTTTCTTGCATCATAGACCTCCCCGTTAAAAATATCCGCCCATACAACCGAGGTGTCCTTCACATACATCCAGCTTTCATCGGTATGAATCTCCCGCACCTGTCCATCCTCATATTCCAGACGTATGGTGCAGATAAAAGCCGGCTTGTGGTAATCGTAGGTGCCAAAACCGACTCTGCCGCACCACCACCCTGTTCCAAGCATGACTGCGATGCGGTTTTTGACGGCTTCCCCGGATGCAGACGGATCGGAAGTCTTTAGCAGATCCGTAATATCATATGTGTTATAATAGAGGCTCTTCTCATAATTGCTCCAACCGGGCTTTAGTTCCTCTTCCCCCACACGCTGACCGTTGATATAGGCATCATAGATTCCAAGCGCCGAAGCATAGATTGTCGCCTGTCTCAGTTTCTTTTCCTGATCGTCATAGATCTCAAAATCTTTGATAAAAACTGCCTGCCCTTCATCGTATACATTCTCCTCCGCTTGCATGCTGATCATCTGCGCATCGCCAAAAGGCTGCTTCTCAATATAGGAAGTCCTAAAGGACGAAGCCGCCCTGTCGCTGGGCTGATCCTCCTGATTCCAGCTGACGACCTCCCACTCATAGGTACTATGGGATTGTAGCTTTTTCCCTTCATATGGAATCCGCGTGGTCTGACTGCTCCGAACCATGCCGGTGTCCCACAGCAGCACGTTCTCCTCTGTCCCAACCTGCCACAGTTTAATCCGGTACGCCTTTTGTATCATTTCCTTATCATCCATCTGAATTTCCCATGAAAAACAGGGAGTGGAAATATCTACTCCTACAGGACTGTCTATCCAGTTGGTTTTCAAATTCACAAGGGAAAAGTACGCCGGCTGTCCGGCATTTTCAAACGGCTGCCGATACTTGCTCTCGTCTGTCTTCATCCCGCATCCCGTTTGCAATATCACACACAAAAGCAAAAGGACTGATCGTGTCATTAATTTATTTTTCATATTCCCGATACCGCTTCTTTCTGTTTCACTTATATGGTATCCTCTTTGGAATCAAGAGTATCATTTGAGGCAAAAAAAGACAAGGTGAAATGAATTCTTCACCTTGTCAACAAATATATTTTCAGATTGCTTCCCTGTCCTCGATCAGCTTGATCACGGCGGTCTGCTGGTAGGCCAGGGTTTCATTGTGGACAAAGGCAGTCACACCGTCGATTGGAGATG
>CAJOOZ010000080.1 GCA_905236705.1 uncultured Lachnospiraceae bacterium
AGATGACAATACGAGATGCCTGGGACAGAGAGAGTGAGCTGGTCGCAGAAGAGTTGGCTGAAGGCAGGATCTGCGGAGAGTTTATCAGTCTGTATCCACCGGGTATACCTCTTATCGTGCCGGGCGAAAAACTGACAAAGGAAAGTATGGAAGTGATCCTGACAGCCGCAAGGGCGTGTCCGAATCTGCAAAGGGAAAGTCCCGCGGGATTGATCAGGTGTGTCGTGTAGCCGGCATGGATGACACATACCACGGGGAGGTTTTTATAGATAAAAAGATGTGGGTATGATATACTGCTCTTATGGGCAGTATATTTTATTTGATGGGAAAAAGTTCATCCGGAAAGGATACGATCTATCAAAAGCTGATGGAGGATTCCGAGCTGTCTCTGCGGACGCTTGTTATGTACACGACCAGGCCGATCAGAGAGGGAGAGACAGAGGGGAAGGAATATCATTTTGTGACGGCGGACGAGATGGAGCGTATGGAACAGGAAGGACGCCTGATCGAAAAAAGGACTTATCCTACCATGTACGGAGACTGGCATTATTTTACCGTGGATGACGGGAGCGTGGAGCTGGACAGTTGGGATTATCTTCTGATCGGAACACCGGAGTCTTTTGTCAGGATCAGGGATCACTTCGGCGCCGGAAAAGTCATTCCGCTGATGCTTGATACGGATGACGGAGACAGGCTTCAGCGGGCGCTGAACCGCGAGCGGCGGCAGAAAGAGCCGAAATACAGCGAAATGTGCAGGCGGTTTTTGGCAGATGAGGAGGATTTTTCACCTGCCAAAAAGAAGGCTGCTGGGATAGAGAGAGAGTTCCGTAATGACGATCTGAGGGTGTGTCTGGCTGATATGAAGGAATATATCCGTTCATGCAGGGCGGGCGCAGGGAGCAAAGGAACCCGGTAAGGAGCTGTGGCGAATGGATTTAACGGGTATGCGTATCGATCAGCTGCAGCAGGTGCAGCAGACGCAGGAAGTACAACAGAATCAGGTGGCGGACGGCGGCTTTAAATTCATGCTTGCCAGCAAGATCGATGAAGCCGGACTGCAGGAACAGCTTGTTGGAATGATGGAAGAGATCTCCGAGCAGGGCAAGCGGATCTCCAAAAAGATGGATATCAAGGATATGCGGAAATACCGCACCCTGATCAAGTCTTTTCTGAATGAGGTCGTTAACCGCAGCCATAAGTTTTCCAGGGAGAATTTTCTTGACCGGCGGGGACGTCACAGGGTCTATGGCATTATCAAACAGGTTGACGATACGTTGGATGCACTTGCTCAGGAGTTGTGCAAGGATGAAAAGGATCATATTGCGATTCTGAGCAGGATCGGGGAAATCGAGGGACTGATTCTGGATATCTTTACGTAAGGACAGGATTTGTGGTAAGATAGTAAGGATCTGTTGCAAAATTGTAATGAACAGTTCCTAAACGGCAGAAAAATTCGGAATGAAAGTGACGGCGGGCAGACAATGAACAGGCCCGATTGTTCATGCGGGAGGTCAACATGGCAAGCTTTGATGAGATTTACGGTCAGCCGCGGATAGTGGATCATTTTAAAAATGCCATTTCTACCGGCAAGATTTCACATGCCTATATGATCAACGGAGAGCGCTCCAGCGGCAAGGAGTTTATTGCCAAAGTTTTTGCCCAGGCACTGCAGTGTGAGGCGGAGGGAGTCGATCCCTGTAACGAATGTCATTCCTGTCGTCAGGCCAACAGCGGAAATCAGCCCGACATTATCAGGGTGATGCATGAAAAACCCGCCACCATCGGAGTGGAGGACATCAGGACAGGGATCAATGACAATATTCTGATCAAGCCTTATGCCAGCAAGTGGAAGATCTATATCATCAATGAGGCGGAGAAAATGACGGTGCAGGCACAGAACGCCCTGCTTAAGACCCTGGAGGAGCCACCTGCATATGCCGTGATCATGCTGCTGACCTCTAATCTGGAAGCGATGCTGCCCACGATCGTGAGCCGTTGTGTTGTTCTGAATATGAAGCCTGTGCCGGACGATCTGATCAAGTCCTATCTGATGCGCGAGCTGCAGATTCCGGATTACAAGGCGGATGTATGCACGGCTTTTGCGCAGGGTAATCTCGGCAAGGCCAAGGCACTGGCGGCAAGTGAAGAATTTGACAATATCAAGACAGAGGCAGTCAGCCTGCTGCGTTATATCAGAGAGATGGAGATTACGGATATCGTTTCCGCCATCAACAAGATCAAAGATTACAAGATCGACATCAACGATTATCTGGATATCCTGTCGGTGTGGTATCGTGACGTATTGCTGTTCAAAGCCACGAATGATGCCAATCACCTGATCTTCAAGGATGAGATCCAGTATATTAAGAATGTGGCAAACCAGAGCGCCTACGAAGGGATCGAAGTGATCCTCGAAGCGCTGGAAAAGGCCAAAGCGAGACTTCGGGCAAATGTCAGCTTTGAATTGACAATGGAGCTGCTTTTGCTGACGATAAAGGAGAACTGATACATGATACAGGTAATAGGAGTGAGTTTCAGAAACGGAGGAAAGGTATACTATTTTTCCCCCGGTTCCCTGCCGGTTAAAAGAGGGATGCACGTGATCGTGGAAACCGCCCGCGGCACGGAATACGGTACCGTGGCAGGGGAACTGAAGGAGATCGATGAGGAGGAGCTGAACGGGCCGGTCAAGCCGATCATCAGGATCGCAACCGAGCGGGATGATGAACAGGAGGAGTCGAATCGGGAGAAGGAAAAAAGAGCGCTGAGGATCTGCAAGGAAAAGATCATTGAACATAATCTGGATATGAAGCTCATAGATGTGGAATATACCTTTGACAACAACAAGATCCTGTTCTATTTTACCGCAGACGGAAGGGTGGATTTCAGAGAGCTGGTCAAGGATCTGGCCGGAGTGTTCCGCACCAGGATCGAACTCCGACAGATCGGGGTCAGGGATGAAACCAAACTGATGGGAGGTATCGGGATCTGCGGCAGACCGCTTTGCTGTCATACGTATCTGTCGGACTTTGCGCCGGTTTCCATCAAGATGGCAAAAGAGCAGAACCTGTCTCTGAATCCTATCAAGATTTCCGGCGTCTGCGGCCGATTGATGTGCTGTTTGAAAAATGAAGAAGATACCTACGAATATCTGAATAAACTCCTGCCCGGCGTTGGCGATACCGTTACGGCGGAGGATGGGGCTGTTGTAGGAGAAGTACATTCCGTTAATGTGCTCAGACAGACTGTAAAGGTTTATGTGGACGATGAAGAGGGCGACAGAGAGATCCACGAATATAAGGTGGAGGAACTGACCTTCGAACCCCGCAAGGGCGGAAACCGGAACGGCAGACGAAAAGACAGGAAAAAGAATAAAGTCGAGACTGCCGAGGAAAGAGCAGAAGAAATTGAGCTTGAAAAGCTGGTGGAAGCGGACGAGGAGGATCGCGAGAGTCGGCAGGCGGAGGATGAAAACGGCGCCGGCAGGCGGAATCGGGATAACCGGAACAACGGCAAAAGAGACCGCAGGAGAGACCAGGGAAACAGAGAAGGCGGCGGATACAACAGACAACGCGGTCAGGATGGCGATCAGAGCAAAGGAGCCGGCAACCGGAATGATAATCGCGGAAACCGGGGAGATTCGAAGAACCGCAGGAATTATAACGAAAAAGGCGGTCGCTTTCATAATAAAAACAATAAAGAAGGTGGAAAAGATACCGGTCGGGATTTCAGGGAACAAAAGGATAATAAGGAGTGATCCGGTATGATCAGAGAGGGCGAAAGGCTGGATGATCTGGGGATCAACGGTTATCGGATCTTGCAGGACCCCAGGCGTTTCTGTTTTGGTATGGACGCGGTTCTGTTATCCGGATTCGCTGTGGTCAGAGACGGCAGCCGCGTTCTGGATCTGGGCAGCGGTACGGGGATTTTGCCGATCCTGCTGGAGGCCAAAACAGGGGCCTTGCACCTGACGGGGCTCGAACTGCAGGAAGAGAGCGCGGATATGTCCAGGCGCAGCGTCAAGCTGAACGGCCTTGAGGAAAAAATAGATATTGTAACGGGAGATATAAAAGAGGCGGACCGCCTGTTTGCGGCAGCCTCTTTTGATGTCATCACCTCCAATCCTCCGTACATGATCGGAGGTCACGGTCAGAAAAGCGATAATGAGGCAAAAATGATTGCTCGCCACGAGATCGCATGCAGCTTTGATGATGTGGCCAGAGTAAGCGCTCGCTTACTGGTTAGCGGAGGGAAACTTTTTCTGGTCCACAGACCTTTTCGTCTGGCGGAACTTATGGTAACACTGACCGGTCATCGATTGGAACCCAAGCGGATCAGGTTTGTGTACCCCCATCTTGAGGATGAACCCAACATCGTTCTGATCGAAGCGGTAAAGGACGGAAAAAGCCGCGTGACTGTGGAAAAGCCGCTGATCGTCTACGGGGATGACGGCGACTACACATCCGAAATTTACGAGATCTACAAGATGCCGGATTACAGGCGCGACGGTTTTGGATGATATTGGTTTTTGACCCAACATCATTTTGATACATGAAAGGAGACAATATGGCAAGACAATACTGGAAACCTTCAAATATGCTTTACCCGTTACCGGCGATTTTGGTCAGTTGTCGGGACAGCAGAGGCCGGACAAGCGTTATGACAGCGGCGTGGGCGGGGACGGTTTGTTCCGATCCGGTCATGGTCTCGGTTTCTATCAGAAGTTCAAGGCTTACGCACGAGCTGATCAGTGATGCGGGAGAATTTGTGATCAGCCTGACCACGGAAGAAATGGTACGGGCAGTGGATTATGTGGGTGTGAAATCGGGCAGGGATATTGATAAATTTGCGCTGGAGGGAGATTTGAAGCTGACCGAAAGCCCTTCCCGTTATGTGGCTTCCCCCGGTATCGAGGAGAGCCCTGTGTGCCTGGAATGTAAGGTGGAACAGGTGCTTCAGCTCGGCAGTCATGACATGTTCATTGCAAGAGTGCTGAGCACCGATATTGATGAAAAGTATCTGGATGAAAACGGACGTTTTGATCTGGCAGCGGCCAATCTTCTGACTTATTCTCACGGAGAATATTACGGACTTGGAAAATATCTGGGCAAGTTCGGCTTTTCCGTGCAAAAGAAGAAACAGTAACAGATAATAAGGCAGGATATGCACAGCTCGGGAAACGAAAAATGGAGACTACAGCAGAACGGGAAAAGAGGTATACAGAGGAAGGCACACTTTATCTTTGTGCCACGCCCATAGGTAATCTGGGGGATATGTCACCCCGTATCAGGGAGACACTTTCCGAAGTGGATCTGATCGCAGCAGAGGATACCAGAAACAGCAGAAAACTCCTGAATCATTTTGAGATCCATACCCCTATGACCAGTTATCATGAATATAATAAGACAGAAAAGGCCTATGATCTTATTGCTCAAATGAAACGCGGGAAAAGCATTGCGCTGATCACCGATGCGGGAACCCCTGCCATCTCCGATCCGGGAGAGGTGTTGGTGGCGCTGTGCCATGAGGCGGGAATCCGTGTCACTTCTCTGCCGGGACCTGCTGCCTGTATCACAGCTTTGACCCTGTCCGGGCTTTCTACCAGGCGGTTTGTATTTGAGGGTTTTTTGCCGGATGATAAAAAAGAGCGCAGAGAGATTCTGGAAGATTTAAGGACGGAAAAGCGGACGATCATCCTGTATGCCGCACCGCATGATCTGTGCAGGATTCTGCAGTTGTTATCGGATACATTGGGCAACCGCAGGATCACTTTGTGCAGGGAACTGACCAAGAAGTTTGAGACCGTGATTCCTACCGATCTGGCAGGCGCCATGGAGCGCTATGAAACGGAGCAGCCCAGGGGAGAATATGTCCTGGTGATCGAAGGCAAAAGCCCAAGGCAGATCAGGGAAGAACAGACTGCTGCCTACGATGGGATGGATATCAGCGAGCATGTCAAAAGCTATGAGCGCAGGGGGATGGACAGAAAAGAAGCCATGAAACAGGCTGCCAGAGACAGGGGCATCAGCAAGCGGGATGTCTACCGGATGCTGCTGGAGGATGATGAAAGCGCTGAAAAATAAAACAGTTACAGAATATACTTTACAAGTCGGACAACCTTGGTTATAATCAGTTTCGAAATATGACGGCAGATAGGAGCACGATCTGTTTCAGTAATAACGGAGGGCAGCATGGCTGCAACCGCTAAATAAAGGAGATTAACTATGTTAGAAAGAGTTATTGAGATTATTAAGGAAACATTGAATGTAGAGGGGATGGATATCAACGAAGATACCAATTTCAAGGACGATATCGGCGCTGATTCTCTGGATCTGTATGAGCTGCTTCAGGCTTTTGATGATGAATACGGTGTGGGGATTCCGGAGGAAGAGGAAGAACTGGAAAAGCTTGAAACGGTAGGCGCAGTAGTAGAGTATCTCAAAAGTAAAGGCGTGGAGGCATAATTCCGTTTTCGATTTATTGATCACAACCTGTTGAAAAAACAGTTTTTTTCCTCTATAATATATTAGGTTGCGGTTTGATCTTATTCCGCTACAGTTCACGTGAGGAAAAGGAGAAGGATAAATGAGACTGCTTACACGATCCGATTTTGACGGACTTGCCTGTGCGGCCCTTTTAAAAGAGGCCGGTATCATTGACAGTTGGAAATTTGCCCACCCCAAGGATCTGCAGGACGGTCTGATTCCGGTGGATGAGAATGACTGTCTGGCTAATGTGCCTTATGTGAAAGGATGCGGACTCTGGTTTGATCATCATTCCAGCGAGCAGGAAAGAATCAATTTTGATTTTGAATTCAAAGGTGAGAGCCGGGTGACGCCTTCCTGTGCCAGACTGATTTATGAGTATTACGGTGGAAAAGAGAAATTCCCTCAGTTTGATGATATGATGGAGGCTGTAGACAAGGTGGACTCCGGTCATCTTGAGATCGAGGATGTAATGAATCCCGAAGGCTGGGTTCTGGTCGGATTTTTGATGGATCCGAGAACCGGTCTGGGACGCTGGAGAGAGTTTACGATCAGCAACTATCAGCTCATGGAAAAGCTGATCGATGCCTGCAGGACCATGACGACAGAACAGATCCTGGCAATGCCCGACGTGAAGGAGAGGATTGAAGTATATTTTGAGCAGACCGAGAAGTTTAAAGAGATGGTTACGGCTCATACCAGAGTAGACGGCAATCTGATTATTACTGATCTGAGGGGCGTGGATCCTATCTATTCCTGCAATCGTTTTATGATCTATTCCATGTATCCTGAGCAGAATATCTCCGCGTGGATCGTCAGCGGCAAAGGCGGCGTGGGCTGTTCGGCAGCGGTGGGATACAGTATCCTGAATCGAACTTCTTCCGTCAATGTCGGTTCGCTGATGCTCAAATACGGCGGTGGCGGCCACAAGGCTGTGGGGACCTGTCAGTTCTCCGATGACAATATGGAGACGGATCTGCCCGCGATGCTGGCAGAATTGAGTGCTCAGGCCAATGCTTGAGAGAATTCATAACAGATAAATAAATGAAAGGCAGAGCAGCCGGCAGTGCAGACTACCGGTTGCTTTTTTCTGTATGAAAACAGTTGACGAAATCGTATATTTTTCATAAAATAAAACAGTAATCATTACTAGTTTAAGGAGGCAGCTATGCCGGCATTGAAGCATAGTAAACAGAGAGATGCGATCCTTTCGTTTCTGATGACGAGAAAAGATCATCCCACGGCGGATGTGGTCTATTCTCAATTAAGAGAGGAGTATCCGAATATATCCCTCGGAACCGTTTACCGCAATCTGACGCTGCTGTCCGACATCGGACAGATCCGGAGGTTGAGACTTGGAGACGGGGTGGATCATTTTGATGCGGATACATCACCGCATTATCATTTTCTGTGTACGAAATGCGGCAGCGTGATAGATCTGAAGCTGGATAATATTGATTACATCAATCAGCTGGCAGATGTTGGATTTGACGGACAGATCGCAGGGAACGTGACATATTTTTACGGACTCTGCGGTAAATGTACCAAAGAAAAATGCAGCGCCGGCGAGGAACAGACAGATGTATTGTAACCCGTAAACCAAAGATCATCGCAGAGATGACGAGCAAACAAAAAAGGAGAAGGAAGATATGAAATGGGTTTGTACTGTATGCGGTCATGTTCATGAAGGAGATACGCCGCCGGAAAAATGTCCGGTCTGCAATGCGCCGGCAGAGAAGTTTAACAAACAGGAAGGCGATAAAACATGGGCTTGTGAGCACGTGCTCGGGGTGGCTTCGGATGCACCGGAGGAGATCAAGAACGGTCTGAGAGAGATGTTTAACGGAGAGTGCTCCGAGGTAGGTATGTATCTTGCAATGGCGCGTGTGGCAATCCGCGAGGGTTATCCCGAGATTGGCGCTTTCTATGAAAAGGCAGCCTGGGAAGAGGCTGAGCATGCGGCACAGTTCGCTGAGATGCTGGGAGAAGTCCTGACGGATTCGACCAAGAAGAATCTGGAGCTGAGAGCAGACGCGGAATACGGTGCAACGCAGGGACGCGCTGATCTGGCCAAGAAAGCCAAGGAGCTGAATCTGGATGCCATCCATGACGCTGTGCATGAGATTGGTCGCGACGAGGCAAGACACGGCAAAGGATTTGAAGGACTCTTGAAGAGATATTTTGGCTAAAACAATAATGAACCAGAAAAGCAGGCGGAGAAAGCCTGCTTTTTTGGTTGTGTCAGGCAGCAATTATTAAAAAAATATAAAATAAAATAAAACATAAAATCTGCGTGGACGAAAAAAGGAACAAACATTATAATGTTTATTGTGGTGTACGGATTTAATCCGTTCACTTTGCACCGATGGCGTAACAACCGTAAAGAGGAATCGCATGAAAACGAAGCTGACGAACATTTCATTAAGCGCCAGGCTGGTATGTCTGAGTGTGGCTATGGTATTGATTCCCATAGCCGTAACCGGAATATCCTTTATCATGGTTGTCAAATTTATTAACAGGACGGAGGATTTCCAGATCGAAAGCGTACTGGCAGGGCAGCAGATCGCGCAGATCTTTATGATCGACATGGTGACCTGCATCGTAGCGATCCTGTTGATCACGGTTATTGTCATGCAGCGTCTTTTGCGGATCTGGTTTGTGCAACCGATCGATGAGCTCAAGGAAGCGATGGGTAATATCGCAGAGGGCAACCTTGATTATACGCTTGAAAATGAATACACTGCCGAAATGGGAGCGTTGTTCAGGCATTATGAAGATATGAGACAGCGGCTGAAGGAGTCAACAGAGGAAGCCATAGAAAATGAACAGATCAACCGCGAGCTGATCAGCAATATCTCTCATGATCTGAAGACGCCCATCACCTCGATTCGGGGTTATGTGGAGGGAATCATGGATGGCGTGGCCGATACGCCGGAAAAGATGGACCGTTATATCCGCACGATCTACAACAAATCCAATGAGCTGAACGGTATGATCAATGAGCTGACCCTGTATTCGAGCATAGACCAGAACCGCGTGCCTTACAATTTCAGGCCGGTCAATGTCTGCAGCTTTTTTGAGGACTGTGTGGATGAAGCAGGTCTGGAGCTGGAGGCGGAGAACATTCATCTGACCTATCATTGTGAGGTGCCGGACAGTTCCATGATCATTGCCGATCCGGAGCAGCTGCGCAGAGTGGTCAATAACATCATCAGCAACAGCAGAAAATACCGCAGGAAAGAGAATGATCGTATAGATATCCGGATATTGGATCATGAGGATTCCATCAAATTTGAGATTGAAGACAACGGAATCGGGATCGGAAAAAAAGAATTACCCCACATCTTTGAGAGGTTTTACAGGACGGACGCTTCCCGCAGTTCGTCTACCGGCGGCAGCGGGATTGGTTTATCCATTGTAAAAAAAGTGATAGAGGATCACGGAGGAAGCATATGGGCTACCAGCGAGGAAGGAGAGGGCACCTGTATTCACTTTCTGCTGAAAAAGCATCTGTATCGGAAAAGTAACTCCCAGACGGCGGAAGAAGGAGAGGCATTATGAGTACAAAGATTCTGATCATTGAGGATGAGGCTGATATCGCGGAACTGGAGAAGGATTATCTGGAGGTGAGCGATTATGAGGTACAGATCGCGCGGGACGGGGAAAGCGGACTGCAGAAAGCCCTGGAGGAAGAATTTGATCTGATCATTCTGGATCTGATGCTGCCCGGTCGGGATGGTTTCGAAATCTGCCGCAGTATCCGCGAGACCAAGAATATCCCTATCATCATGGTTTCCGCCAAAAAAGACGAAATCGACAAGATCCGTGGCCTGGGGCTGGGAGCGGATGATTATATGACCAAACCGTTTTCGCCCAGTGAACTGGTGGCCAGGGTAAAAGCACACCTGAACAGATATGAAAGACTGGTGACCTCCAATATCAAACGGAATGAGATCGTGGAGATCCGTGGGATCAGGATCGACAAAACAGCGCGCCGCGTCTATGTAAATGGAGAAGAAAAAACCTTTACCACCAAGGAGTTTGACCTTCTGACGTTTCTGGCGGAGAATCCCAATCATGTATTTTCCAAGGATGAGCTGTTCAGGGAGATCTGGGATATGGAATCAGTGGGAGATATCGCAACAGTAACGGTGCATATCAAAAAAATCAGGGAGAAGATTGAATACGATACTTCCAAACCACAGTATATTGAGACGATCTGGGGTGTCGGCTATCGCTTCAAGGTGTGAGAAAATTGGAGATCGGGATCGTTTATGAAGACGAAAGTCTGTTGATCGTGCACAAGCCGCCGGGACTGGCAACGGAGAGTGCATCCGTTGTCCGGCCGGATATGGTCAGTTATTTAAAAAATACCAAAGGATTGTCATATGTAGGGCTTTGTCACCGGCTCGACCAGCCCGTGGAGGGGCTTCTGGCTGTGGCCAAGACCCAAAAAGCGGCGGCAGATATCAGCCGTCAGCTTCAAAGCGGAGAGCTTGAGAAACGGTATCTGGCGCTTGCATTCGATGAAAGATCCGTATTTCGGGATGAGTTTGTCCTGACGGATTATCTGTATAAAAATCCAAAAACAAGAATGTCCGAGGTTGTGGAGCAAGGCTTTCAGGGCGCCGGAAAAGCGATTCTGAAGGGGAGGGTACTTGAACACAGACAGGAGCGGATACTGCTCTGCCGGATCGAGATAGAAACAGGCAGGTTTCATCAGATCAGAGCGCAGATGAGCCATGCCGCAATGCCGCTTCTGGGAGATCTGAAATACGCTTCCCCGGAATCCGGCAAGATGAGTAAAAAGTTAGCACTGCGCAACGTGTGTCTGTGTGCCGACAGTCTGAGTCTGCTGCATCCTGTCAGCAAAGAGAGGCTGCAGTTTCAGATCAGGGTGCCCTGGGCAGA
>CAJOOZ010000081.1 GCA_905236705.1 uncultured Lachnospiraceae bacterium
ACCCAGATGCACGTATCTTCTGATGCCGTCTTCTTCCCTGCGCACCACCAGTGTGATCTTGGAATGGGTCTTCAGTCCCACCAGACCATAGATCACGTGGCAGCCTGCCTGCTCGAGCATTTTGGCCCAGACGATATTGTTTTCCTCGTCAAAACGGGCCTTCAGCTCCACCAGAACGGAAACCTGCTTGCCATTCTCCGCTGCCTGCGCCAGGGCTTTGATGATGGGCGAATTGCCGCTGACGCGGTACAAGGTCTGTTTGATCGCAAGCACCTGCGGGTCTACCGCTGCCTGTCGGATAAAATTGACAACCGGTTCAAAGCTCTGATACGGATGATGGAGCAGGATATCTTCCCTGCGGATCCTCTCAAAGATATCACAATCCGGCGGAAGCTGCGGTACGACCTGCGGCTTATAGGGTTTTACCTTCAGATGATCAAAGCCCTTCATTCCGTACATCTTCATCAAAAATGTCAGATCCAACGGTCCCGAAATATAATAAATCTCTTCTTCTCTTATCCCCAGATCCTGCTTCAGGATCTTAAGCAGCTTTTTATGGATCCCCTCCTCCACCTCCAGGCGGATGGCATCCCCTCTCTGTCTTTTCTTAAGCTGCTTCTTGATCTCCTCCAGCAGATCCTCCGCCTCATCCTCGTCAATGGACAGATCCGCATTTCTCATAATGCGGTAGGGATGAGCGCAGATCACATCATAATTCAGAAACAGCTTGTCGATATTGTGCTCGATGATCTCTTCGAGCAAAATCACATGCGTTCTGATCCCGTCATCAAACAGCTCGGAAGGCACCTCGATAAAACGCGGCAGCACCGAAGGCACCTGGACAGTGGCAAATTCCACCTCCTGTTTGTTTTTTCCTTTCTTTTTCAAAAGCGCCGCGATATTGAGGGTCTTGTTGCGGATCAGCGGGAAGGGTCTTGACGAATCCACTGCCATGGGAGTCAGCACGGGATAGATATTATCCTCAAAATACCTGTCAAGGTAAGCGTTCTGTTCCTCTGTCAATGCTTCATGGTGACCGATGATATGCAGTCCGCCGGTCTCAAGCTGGGGCAGCAGGCTGCGGTTGTAGGTGGAATACTGCAGCGCCACCAGTTCGTGCGTTGTTTCATAGATCTTCTCAAGCTGCTCCTCCGGCGTAAGGCCTGCGATATCACGCTTATTGACACCCGCTTCGACCATATCCCTAAGGGACGCAACGCGCACCATGAAAAACTCATCCAGATTGGAGGAGGTAATGCCCAGAAACTTTAATCTCTCAAAAAGCGGATTGCTCTTATCTCTGGCTTCTCCCAGGATCCTGTTGTTAAAGGACAGCCAGGAAAGCTCTCTGTTGGTATACAAAGACGCATCCCTGTAATTTACCTTTTTTTCACCCTTTTCCGCCTTTTCCTGTTTCTTTCCTTTTTCTTTTCCTGTTTCCGATTTTTTGTTCATCCCTAATCCTCCCTCCGGATCAGTCCTACTGATAAGTCCTCTTTTGCCGGATCACGGGGCGTACATTAAACACCTCTTCGAAGAAATCCTCTTTGGGCTCCAGGAGCCCGGTTTCCAGCGTCATATCCTCATTGGTATCCACGACTATGGTCAGCTCCCTGTCGCGCAGTCTCGCGCTGACGCCGGAAAACTTGGGACGGTAGCTGCGTACCAGACCATTGGTCACTTTCAGAATGGCTGTCAGCTTGGCCACGATCAGATAGGCCGCCCTGTCCAGCGTCGTCTGTGAGCGCATCGCGGAATAATACTCAAAGTCCGCCCTGTTGTACTTGACGATGTTTGCCAGAATCTCCCGCTCGATGTGGGACAGACCGATGATCTCATTGGCCATGATGATACTGTAGCCGCACTCGCCCACATTGGACATACTGATATATTTTCCGCAATCATTAAGCCGCACTGCCAGCTGCAGCAACAGCCGTTCCCTGAATTTCAGTCCATGGATCTTTTTCATACTGTCAAAGATAGCCAGCGCTACCTGCTCCATCAGAGCCGAGCGCTGTTCATTGCCGTGAAAACGCCTGGCGATATTGTCCACACCTGCCAGGATATCCTTTTCAAAATTATGGTCCAGCTTGATCAGCCTGTTTTTTTCCGCATATTCATAAGCAATACCGTCGCAAAGACAGACGCCCGGTGCCCATAGCATATCGGAATCCAGTATTTCCATGATGCGGTCTACCATTTCGCAGCTGATATAGAGCAAAAACGCATTTTCATCACTGATTCCCAGAAAGTCCGCAATCTCGCCGAAGGAACCTTCCCTCATTCTCCTGACCAGTTTGTGGCACTCTTCCCTGGTCAGAAAACCGCTGCTCTTAAGATGCATCTGCTCCCTGCGCATAACAAGTGACAGATAGTCATCCACCAGAATGATATTGTTTACTTTTTGCTGTGCCAGATAGAGACGGCGCAGCACCTCCAACTGATTATCGACCTGTTCCCGTATCAGACTCATCTGACCGCTTCTGGTTACCTGCATCGCCAGGATCCTCTCCCTGAGCCTCAAAAGACCAAGTCTGAGATTCTGGGTACCCACCAGGGCATCCCGGTCGAACAGGGATATCTGGGTGCTTCCGCCGCCCACGTCCACAATAGCGGTCCTTTTTTTGATCACTTCTTCAAAGCTCTCTCCTTTGGATGCGATGGCTTTGTAATCCAGAAAGCGCTGTTCCGAATTGCTGATCACATCCACGGACAAACCCGTTCCGGAACGTATCATATCCAGGATGATGGTGGTGTTCTCCGTCTCCCTGATCGCACTGGTTCCATAGGCTTTATAGGCATCAACCTGATAGGATTTCATAATCTCCCCAAACCGGCGCAGTACATCACACACCTCTTCCACCCGCTGCCGGTTGATCTTGCCCGTATTATAGGTATCCGTTCCCAGCTCGATCCGGTGCCGGATATCATCGATCTCCCGAAGTCCCGCCTTGGGCGAGATCTCATAGATCTTCATTGCCAGTTCATAAGAACCCACATCGATCGCCGCAAATATTTTTGTAGCCATTGTTTCTCCTTTGGAAACCCTTCTCAATAATTTCCCAGGATCCTCAGATTCCTTGACTCGTCCCGAAGCCCCCGCAGAGCATTTTTCACGGCGCTGTCAGCCAGATTGCCTTCAAAATCGATGAAGAATCTGTACTCCCAGTTGCGGTCTGCGATGGGTCTGGATTCGATCCCGGTCATGTTCAGGTTGTTATAGATAAAATGTGAAAGCATGTGATACAGGGCGCCGGATCTGTGGGGCAGCTCAAAGCAGATGCTGATCTTGCCTGCGCTGCGTAAAAATATACGCTGATTGGTCACGATAATAAATCTGGTTGAATTATCCTTGGAGCGGTTGATCCCTTTTTTGAGTACCTTCAGCCCGTAATAACGGGCGGCAAATTCGCCGGCAATGGCAGCCTGCGCCGGATCTGCCTCATCTCTTACCCTGGCCGCCGCAAAGGCATTGTTCTTCATACTGATCTGCTGCCAGGGATAGGACGACAGAAAATCCGAGCTCTGCATCAGCGCCTGGGGATGGGCATAGACCCTGCGGATCGTATCAAGGTCGGCATTTTCGCAGCCCAGCAGGCAATGCTCGATCGGTATGATCTGTTCCGCCACGATATAATTTTCAAATTCGGACAAAAGATCGTATATCTCACTGACGATACCCGCCGTGGAATTTTCGATGGGCAGGACGGCAAAATCGGCGCTTCCCTCATCGATGGCACTCATGGCATCGCGGAAGGTTTCCACATGAAAGCTTTCGATCCCGCTGCCAAAATACGCTTCCATGGCAGCCTGGGAGTAAGACCCCTGGGCACCCTGAAATACCACTCTGGCTTGACCATCCTCAAGAAGGGAATCCACGGCGATAAAAGGAAGCCTGCCAAGCACTTTTTTTTCGGTCAGAAGCTGATACTGTTTTTTGCGGCTCATGGACATGATCTGCTCAAACAGCTCCTCCACTCCGTGGCTGTTAAAATCGTTATGTGTCAGGCTCTTGACCTTGCGCAGCTTTTCTTCCTCCCGCGCTTTATCAAATACCTTTTTCCCCGACTCGATCTTGTATTCGGCCACCTGTGCCGAAACATCCATTCTCTGCTCATAGAGCTCCACGATCCGTGCATCGATCTCATCGATCCTTTCCCGCAGAACCCCCAGATCCAATTGACTCTCCTGCTTCAACTTTGCATCTCCTTTGCTTTACGATATGATTATACACCTCCGGATTTCAATTTGCATTCCTCTTTTTTGCTAAATCCATCTCTTTGTGCTACACTGAAAAAAAATGACCGGGAGGTGCCTGTATGAATAAAAAAATGATCGCTGTATGGATCGTTCTTCTGTCTGTCGTCATCGGTCTGGGCACTTTTGTCATCATACGCAGGGTGCGCGGCATTGAACAAAACCCGCCGGATACTGTCGGCAACACCGGCGGCAACCTGAACAACGGCGGCTATTTTTGCGAAACCGCAGATGCAATCTATTTTGCCAACTTCTATGACGATGGCACGCTGTACCGGATGAATCCCGACAGGACCGACATCCGCAAGGTCAACAGCGCCGCTGTATCCTATCTGAACAACGGCGGCAATTATCTGTATTACTATCAGCTCAATTCCCTGGCCGCTTCCTCACTGGGTTTTGTCGCAAGAGTATCCGGTCTGTACCGCAGCAACTTAAATGGCGGTCAGGTGCTCTGTCTGGACAAGGTGGACTGCGACAGGGTCGTACTGGTCGGCAACGATATCTATTACACCAAAGCCGTAGACGGCCAGGATACACTGTGCCTGCACCGGGTTTCCACGGACAAAAAAAGGCTCACACAACTGACCGATTATCTGCTCAATCCTTCCAGCGCCGCAAACGGTGTGATCTATTACAACGGCACCAAAGAAGATCATTATCTGTATGCCTACGATACCGCAACGGATCTTTCCTCGCTGGTGGCCGAATACCAGATGTGGTTTCCCGTTTATGAAAACGGCAACATCTATTTTCTGGATCTGTCACACAATTACAGGCTTTGCCGGCTTTCCCTTTCGGACGGCGCACTGACGGTGCTCACCGGAGACAGAGTGGAATGCTTTAACGTATCCGGCGGCTATGTCTATTATCAGACCACCGATGCCGAAGATCCGGCCTTGTATATGACCGTCGCAGGCGGTGAGCCGGTGCGGCTGGCAGACGGTGTCTATCATAATATCAACATTGCGGGCGGCTATGTCTACTTCACGGGTTTTCAGACCAACATTCCGATGTATACCGCTCCTTTGGGATCTGCCCAGGTCTCTGCCTTTGATGATGCAAAAACAGTGGCCCTGCAGGAAATGGCCAAATAATTACTGCCTGCTTTTTAATTCATCCAGTAACTGCTGCATGGTCTTTTTGCTGACGGGATGTCTGACAAAACCGGCGATCTGCGCCATTGGCTGTAGCACAAATTCACGATTCTCCATATCCGGATGAGGCAGGATCAGATCCCTGGTTCCCATGATCAGATCATCAAACAACAGGATATCCAGATCCAGCGTCCTCGGCCCCCATTTCACGGTGCGTACCCGTCCGGCCTCCTTCTCCAGCTTTTGCAAAAATGCCAGAAAGCGTGCCGGCTCCATCAGCGTCTCCACTTCGGCTGCGCCATTGAGAAAATTGTCCTGGGGAACGCCGCCGTAGGGCTCGGTTTCTATCAGGTCTGACACTTCTCTTACCCTGCACAGCGGATGCTGCTGCACCGCCTGCAGCGCAGCGCGGATCAAAGCCTGCCTGTCTCCCATGTTTGAACCCAGACCGATGTATGCGGTATGCCGGTACATGGTTCTGGTGACAGCTACCGTTTCAAATTCCAGTTCAATGGGCGCATCGGGTTTTTGCAGCGTCAGCTCAATGCCATCAAGCAGCGGAAACTCAAGCATGACAGCCTCCATACAGCTTTGCACCGCTTTTTCCAGAAGCTTGTATGTATGCTCCGTCAAAAAGCTTACCAGAAATTCACTTACCTGTCCGTAATGCACCGTTTCTTCCAGACGGTCGCTCTCTCCGGAGTCGGACAGCCCGGTAAAAAGGCGGGCACTTACGATAAAGCGCTGTCCCTCTCTGGTCTCGTACTCATATACGCCGTGGTGAGCATAAAATTCAAGGTTTTTGATCAGAATATGATCCTTCATGTTTATGTCCTCCGGCCGTTTTTCAATATGCCAGACGCACTGCCAGCGCCATCTTCGCAGCTCTCAGATTTTCCCTGACATCATGCGCCCTGATCATAAATGCTCCGTCCATCACCCCCGCGGCCGTCAGTGCCAGCGTACCCTCCAGCCTGGCATCGACAGGGAGTGATAAGGTATTCCCGATCACGGACTTGCGGGAAGCCGCCAGAAGCAGCGGATATGACAACCCGGCAAGTTCGGAAAGATGCGCCAGAACCGTCAGATTCTGCGCCGTATCCTTGGCAAAGCCGATCCCCGGGTCCAATATGATCCGCTCCTTTGGAATCCCCGCCTTTAGCGCCATCATGGCGGATTCTTCCAGATCCTTACAGATATCCTGCATCAGATCCTCATAAACCGCCTCTGCCCTGTTGTGCATCAAAACGCAGCTGACCCCGCTCTCTGCGATCACCCCTGCCATGGCGGGATCTGCCTTCAGTCCCCAGATATCATTGATCATGTCCGCTCCTGCGCGTATCCCTTCCCTTGCCACGGATGCCTTGTAGGTATCCAGGGATATGGGAACATCAAATGCAGAATGCAGGGCTTCGATCACAGGCAGCACCCGCTGCATCTCTTCTTCGTCGGAGATCCTCTCATAGCCCGGTCTGGTGGACTCGCCGCCCACATCGATCAGCGCGGCTCCTTCACGGATCATCCTTTCCGCCTGTCTGAGTGCTGCCTCGGTCTGAAGGTATTTTCCCCCATCGGAAAAGGAATCCGGCGTTACATTCAGGATGCCCATGATATATACCTGTTTTTCCGTATCAAATTCTTTGCTTCCGATCCGCATGATCATCCCAGTCACCTGCTTATTTATTACTCCGGCCATTAAAAATCGTCACCATCTGCTTGTCGGCATTTAATGCTCAGAGTAATATTTACTTCATCTTCAACATGGAAAAAAACCGGTCCTGCAGTTTCTCATCCTCCCTGAAGGCGCCTCTGACTGCAATACTTACCGTTTTTGCTCCCGGCTTTTTCACGCCGCGCATCGTCATGCAGGTATGTTCCGCTTCAGTCACCACCATAACACCCTTGCAGCCGAGATTTTCCATCAGTGCATCTGCGATCTGATCCGTCATCCGCTCCTGCATCTGCAGTCTGGCGGCATAGACCTCTACGCATCTGGCGAGCTTGGAAAGCCCTACCACTTTGCCATCCGGAATGTAGGCCACATGAGCCTTGCCGTAAAAAGGCAGCATGTGGTGCTCACACAGGGAATAAAACGTGATATCCTTTTCCAGCAATATTCCTGTATTGTCGGAGCTGAAAGTGCGCTGAAGGTGCTGACTTCCATCCTCCTGCATTCCGTGCAGGATCTCCGTATACATTCTCGCAATCCTCTCCGGCGTATCCCTGAGCCCCTCTCTGTCGGGATCCTCCCCGATCGCTTCCAGTAACATTCTGACCGCATTTTCTGCTTTTTTCTGATCTATCATTTTTTTGTTCCTCTGCCCTTTACGGTAATTTTTTCTATCAGCTCCCGCGCCGGGCCCAGCGCTGACAATGAGCCGAAGACGATCACAACGCCATCCTCTCCTGCCAGCAAACGTCCCAGCTCCAGCGCTTCCTCAAGACTGTCCGCACTGCTGACCCGCGGGCAATACAAAGCGGCCTTTTGGGCAAGCGTCAGAGCATCCATGCTTCTTTTGGCATCCGGCAGGCGAAAGGTGATGATATATTCCGCAAGCTGTGCCGTCTCTTCAAGGATACCCTCCGTATCCTTATCCCGAAACACTCCCATTATATAAACAATCCGCCGATTTGGAAAGTATATTTTTACTGAGTCCGCCAGACGTTTTGCCGCCGGTCTGTTATGGGCTCCGTCCAGGATCGTCAGAGGGTTTTTCGCGGCAATCTCAAAACGTCCGTCCCAGCGGGCTGCTGCCAGGCCCTTTCTAAGCACCTCATTGGTGAGATTGCATTTAAGTCTGTCTGCCAGTTTTTTATCCGCCGTAGGCGGCTTTGCCTCTTTACTCAATACCCGTATGGCCATAGCAGCCAGATGGGCATTTTCTATCTGATAAGCACCGGCTAACGAAATAGTAAGCCTCTGCTTACCAAACAGAAAACTCTGTTTGGTAAGTCCGTAGCGGATATCCGATATTTCATCCTGATCGCAGCTGATCAGTCGCGCGCCCGATTGGTCCGCAGCGCCTTCAAGCACCCGTAAGACCCCGGGGCTCTGCGGGGCGCATACCGCAAGACCTCCCGCTTTGATGATACCGGCCTTCTGCATTGCGATCTCCTCCGGCGTATCTCCCAAAAAAAAACTGTGGTCCATACCGATCGACGTGATCACCGAAAGAAGCGGGGTGTCAATGATATTGGTGGCATCCGTCCTGCCGCCCATACCGCATTCAAGGATCACAATATCGCATTTTTTCTCCGCAAAATACAAAAAAGCCAGGGCTGTTTCCGCCTCAAAGGAGGTGGGCTGCGCAAACCCGTCAGCCCGCATCTGATCGCTGACCTGCCTGATCTTTTCAAACAGTCTTCCCAATGCCTGCCACGAGATCATCCTGCTGCCGATCCGGATCCGCTCCCTGTAATCGGAGATGACCGGCGACAGATACCGTCCCACCCTGAATCCGGCTTCTGTCAGAACCGACTCCATCATGGCGCTCACCGAACCTTTACCGTTGGTTCCCGCCACATGAATAAAAACCGACTCTTTCTGCGGATCATGCAGACGTCTGCACAGTTCCCTTATCGTATCAAGCCCCAAAGAAGCGCCGAAGGTATTCAGATATTCAATATATTCCAGTGTTTCCCGTTTTGTCATCTTTCCTTAAACTGAATACTGCCGATGGATCTTCCACCGGCAGCAAATCACCACTCTGTTCCATAGCCGCTGCCAAAAACGGCAGCATAGCAAGGATGCCAATCAATCAGCCTGACGATTAACAGATCCTTAATACTCCTGAGAGGGCTGCAGCATAAATATCAGCATAATGATCCAGCCTACGCAGGGGATCAGTGAGAAAAAGATGTAGGGCCAGCTCTTACCGGTATCATTCAGTCTGCGTACCGTGAGGGCAATACCGGGAATAATGGTGCCGATTCCGTAAAGCGTTCCCACAAGACCGGCTATGATTTTGACAATGGGCACAAATGCCAATGCCGAAATGATCGCACCGATGATGATATTATTCAAAACTACATGCCAGTAAGTCTCTCTGCTGGTGCGGCCCTCAAAATCAAAATACCGTAATAAAATCTCCTCACCCCAGGGTTTGAAAAAATCCGGCAGTTTCTCCACAAAAGATTCAAATTTCATAGTATTCCTCCTATATTTTACTTTGAATATTACATAAACAGCTTAGCTGTCTATATCCGCATCCTCCATATGCATTCCGCTGTTCAGATTCATCGTATTCAGCGTCCTGCGCTTCATTCTGGCCTCTTCGGATTCCTTGAGGATAAAGTCTTTGATCTCATGCGCTTTTTTGACATGAACCAGCTTAAGTGTCGGTGAAGTGTTATCACTGGTGATGCAGACCACGGTTCCGACACCGCATAGCTTTTCAAGCAGCGTCGTCTCCAGATGCACATCGGTCACCTTGTACATATAACAGTCATCTTCCACCGTCTTGAAAAACCCTCTTTTGACATTCAACATCTCTTCCGTGATCGTATACAAGGTGAATGTCCAGGGCAGACCGAAAAACAGGATCCGTTTTCTTTCCCGATATTCCATCTTTATCCCTCCTTCCAAAGTCTGGCCTCTCTTCTCCCGCAGGCCCTGATCCGTGCAACCATGCCCCTTTCGGGAACATCCCTGCGGCGGATTTGTAAGACCGCTGTATCAGTATAACAGATGTTGGAAATTTAAGCAAATCCAAATGAATTTCTTTTCAAATCAACCATCTTGTG
This sequence comes from uncultured Lachnospiraceae bacterium, assembly GCA_905236705.1. Lineage (GTDB taxonomy): Bacteria > Bacillota > Clostridia > Lachnospirales > Lachnospiraceae > RGIG7926. The sequence continues at coordinate 10,098 of CAJOOZ010000081.1, forward strand.
TTACACTATCTGAAAAACAAAAGAGGAGGAAAAAGATGACAGCAAAAGAATGTATACTCGGTCGCAGGAGCATCCGCAGTTATAAACCCGATCCGGTGGATCATTCTCTTCTTGAGGAAGTGGTAGCCGAGGCTTCTTATGCGCCCAGCTGGAAGCACACACAGATCGCCCGTTATATCGCTGTAGAAGGTGCCCTGAAGGACAAGATCGCAGACGAAGGCTTTTCCATGTTTCCCGGCAACGGTAACATCGTCAGACAGGCTCCCGTTCTGATCGCCGTAACGGTGATCAAAAACCGCAGCGGTTATGAACGTGACGGCTCTTTTTCCACGGACAGAGGCGACGGATGGCAAATGTTTGATGCCGGTGTTGCAGCACAGACGTTTTGTCTGGCAGCTTATGAGCATGGTCTTGGTACCGTGATACAGGGCATTTTTGACAGAGAGACCATTACTTCCCTGTTAGGTCTTGGAGAGGATCGCGAACTTGTTTGTCTCATCCCAACCGGTTATCCCGAGGGAGATGCCATCGCTCCGAAACGTAAAGAAGTCAGTGAATATATTTCATATCAATGACCCTTCAGCCGAAGATTTTTTCTTCGGCTTTTTCATGGCAACAAAAGGAGGAATCTATGCGACACCTGATCAACCCGCTCGATTTCACCACAGACGAGCTGGATCGGCTCTTTGACCTGGCGGCAGATATCGAGCAACATCCCGAACAATATGCACACAAATGTGACGGAAAAAAACTGGCTACCTGTTTTTATGAGCCCAGTACCAGAACCCGTCTGAGCTTCGAGACCGCCATGCTGAATCTGGGCGGCTCCGTCATCGGTTTTTCCGATGCGGCCTCGTCCTCGGCATCCAAAGGAGAAAGTGTGGCCGACACCATCCGTGTGATCTCATGCTTTGCGGATATCTGTGCGATGCGCCATCCGAAGGAGGGCGCTGCCACAGTGGCCGCCTCCCACTCTGGCATTCCCGTGATCAATGCCGGAGACGGCGGGCATCAACACCCCACCCAGACCCTGACGGATCTGCTTACGATCCGCGCCCTGAAGGGACGGCTTTCAGACTTTACCATCGGTCTGTGCGGTGATCTGAAATTCGGCCGTACCGTTCATTCCCTGATCAACGCCCTCTCCCGCTATGACGGGATCAGGTTCGTTTTCATTTCTCCGGAGGAGCTCAGGATTCCGGACTATATCATTGAAATGCTTCGGGAAAAGCAGATCCCTTACAAAGAAGTGATCCGTCTGGAGGACACCATCGGCGATCTGGATCTGTTATATATGACCAGGGTACAACGCGAACGTTTCTTTAACGAGGAGGATTATATCCGCCTGAAGGATTTCTACATCCTCGACAAGACAAAATTAAATCTGGCCCGTGAAGATATGCTTGTGTTACATCCTCTCCCCAGGGTCAACGAGATATCCGTTGAGGTGGATGACGATCCGCGGGCGGTCTATTTTAAACAGGTACAATACGGCGTTTACGTCAGAATGGCACTGATACTGACATTACTCGAAATCGAAAAGGAGAACTGACCATGCTGAATGTGGGTAAAATAGAAGAAGGTTACGTGCTCGATCATATCCAGGCCGGCAAGAGCCTGACCATCTACCATCTGCTGCATCTTGATAAAACAGATGCACAGGTGGCTATCATCAAAAATGCCAGAAGCAGCAAGATGGGCAAAAAAGACATACTGAAGGTGGAATGTCCCATCGGTTCCATCGATCTGGATGTCCTCGCCTTTCTGGACCGCAACATCACGGTCAATGTGATCCGCAACGGAGAGATCATGCAAAAGGAGGATCTCATCCTGCCCAGAGAGGTAAGGAACGTCATAAAATGCAAAAATCCCCGCTGCATTACTTCCATTGAGCAGGGACTGGAGCATATCTTCGTCTTGTCCGACGCAACAAAAGGCACCTACCGGTGCAAATACTGTGAAAGCAATCCTCCCGCACAATAAAGCGCGGGAGGATTGCTTTCAGGCAGGCGGCTATGAAACCGCCCTATCTCAATACTCAACATCCTTAAATGTCGTGGGATTCGGAAAATACCTCAGCACCGCTTTCCCCAGCATCTTTTCCCTCTTCACAAAACAATATCCTTTTTCCACGGCATCCTGCTCGTCTGCGGCCAGCCCCTCATCAACTGCTTCCGCCGCCCAGTATCTGCCATCCGCCGAATTATTGCGATTGTCTCCCATCATGAAATAACACCCCTGCGGTATCTCAAAATGGAATCCGTCATTGGCGATCACCCATTCTTCCTTCAGATAATCTTCTTCAAGCGGCTCTTCGCTTCCGTTGATATAGACCTTACCCTCTCTGATATCCAGTGTCTCTCCCGGTAAACCGATCAGTCTTTTGATATAAATTTCCTTTTCATTAACGGGAAACTTGAACATGATGATATCACCGCGCCGGGGTTCCTCCGTCAGATAAGCCAGTCTCCAGCCGATCAGCCTGTCCTTTACCTGAATCGTGTTCTCCATGGACCCGCTGGGCACATTGGCATTTACGATCACAAACTTGTCCAGGACAAGGGCTATCAGAAAAGCACAGGCAATGGTCAGAACCCACGAAAGTATCTCCCTTCCCACAGAGGTCTTCTCCTGTTCTTCCTGATCGCTTTGATTTTCCTGATTCTCCTGATTTTTTTTCATACACTCTCCTTAGGAACGATTAAGATCTGATACCCAATTACCTGATCACACAAAATTGATCACCGGCTCCCTGGGCTTCTTCGTCTTTTCGATGCTGACCGCTTCCAGAACCGGTCCCTCTTTTCCGTAATCCTCAAAATACTCTATTCCCACCTTGGCCTTTACACGGATCCAATCCTGTTCATTAAGTTCATCCGCTCCCGGATACCTGCAGGCATAGCCCAGAAATGCCATATCATCGGCGCAGCAGGTCATGGCCATCCGTCCCGGAACAAAATAACCCTTGGGAAACTCCTTTGGCTTTAGGACCTGGCCAATATAAGAGATCGTCTTGCCCGCATAACGGGGCGCATTATCAAGCACATCGATATACCAGACACCATAAGCCGTATCATCCAGATCGATCACCTCCGCATTCACATCATAGGGCAGTTCCTCCTCAAGCGTTGCATTGACCTCTCCGTTTTGATCCTCGAATATGATCTCCGCATTCTGATTGATCGCCTTGATATTGCGTTTATAGCTCGGTATTTTTTCCATCACGCTGTCGCACCGGTTGACCATGATCATCTCCGACCTGCGAATATGTTCCGCTATGAGTGATTTCATATTGGTAAAATAGCTTGAGAACGTGGAACCGTCGATCAACGTAATCTGTTGCTCCAGCTTCCAGTGCCAGGGAAACTTGACATTTTTGCTGTTCCACATTCCGTTAAATTCGATCAGAATTCTCACCGGCCTGTGCTTTTTTTCCAGGGCTATCAGAGTCTGACCCGTAAAATCCTTTTCCTCTTCGATCAGTTCCATGACTGCATGAGAGCGCTTCAAAAGCTCCGGATCATATTCTACTTCTCCCTCTTCGCACACGATCACCAGAGTCGTACCCTTTGTCTGAAAATAAGGCTGTGAGATCGTATACTGGATGAACATGGACTTGCCGCTGTCCAGAAATCCATTTATCATATATACGGGTATCATGTTTTACATCTCCTTAAATAGTTAGCATCTGCTAACTTTATCATTTGGTAAAAAGTTCCTTCAAAGCATCTTCCTTCAGCTTGGAACCGATCACGCAGATCTTGCCGGTCACTTCCGCGCTGCCGTTTCTGACCTCGCTCTCCCCGGGCACATAATCAAAGTGTATAAAGCTGCCGTCCTGCCCGGCTACCATTCCTTTGCTTCTGAGGATGATACCGTAAGCATCCTCATCATCCAGCTTTTTCAGGATCTCTTCAATCTCTTCTCCCGTGTATTTAGCAGGAGTCTCCATTCCCCAGCTTGTGAATACTTCATCCGCATCATGATGATGGTGATGATGATGATGCCCGTCGTGGTCATGGTCGTGATGGTGTTCATGATCGTGCTCATCGTGGTCATGCTCATGATGGTGGTCATGATCGTGCTCATCGTGGTCATGCCCGTGATGATGCTCATGTTCGTGCTCATCGTGATCATGGTCGTGATGGTGTTCATGATCGTGCTCATCGTGGCCATGCCCGTGATGATGCTCATGATCGTGCTCATCGTGGTCATGCTCATGATGGTGGTGATGATGATGTTCCTCCTCGTGGCTCATCACCTCCGCTAAGAGCTCTGCCTCCAGATCCTTGGCATCCTCTATCGCCTCTAGGATCTTAACACCTTCCAGCTGATCCCAGGGGGTTGTTATGATCTGCGCCCTGGTATTATGCTCACGGATCAGCGCAATACACTGCTCAATCTTTTCCTGACTCATATCACCGGTACGGCTCAGTATGATCGTGCCGGCATGTTCGATCTGATTGACAAAAAATTCTCCGAAGTTCTTGAGATAGGTTTTGCATTTCTTGGCATCCACAACCGCCACTGCACTGTTTAAATGCACTCCCTCACTGGCCGTAGCGCCCTCCACGGCTCTCATGACATCGGAAAGCTTGCCGACACCCGAAGGCTCGATCAGGATCCTGTCAGGTGTATATTTGCCGAGCACCTCTTTCAGAGAGGTGGCAAAATCCCCTACCAGAGAGCAGCAGATACAACCGGAATTCATCTCCGTAATCTCGATGCCGGATTCTTTTAAGAAACCGCCATCGATCCCGATCTCGCCAAACTCGTTTTCGATCAGGACCACCTGCTCGTCTTGCAGAGCCTCAGCCAGAAGCTTTTTGATCAGGGTCGTCTTGCCTGCCCCCAAAAAGCCCGAAACAATGTCAATCTTTGTCATTTTCAACGCCTCCTACTAATAAGATAATAAATGAATAATGGTTCTGCGGGCCGCAAAAGGAATAAGCCGGACGATAAGCCGGGTTATGTCGTGGGTGATCATCTATCTAGACCTGCCGTTACCGACAGGCTCAAGCGACCTACCTGAAAGCACAGCGGGCAACTGTATCGCTTTCTGTTTGGTCTTGCTTCGAATGGAGTTTACATGTGCCCTGCCCGTTACCGTGCAGGCGGTAGTCTCTTACACTGCCTTTCCACCCTTACCGCTTTCGCGGCGGTTTATTTCTGTTGCACTGGTCTGGGAGTCGCCTCCACCGGACGTTATCCGGCATCCTGCCCTGTGAAGCCCGGACTTTCCTCGTCTGCCAAGGCAGCCGCGATCACCTGTCCGGCTTATTCCCTTTGCGTCCCGCTGTCCTCACGGATCATAATTACTCCGGCCAGTCAGGACTCGCTTGCGAGTCTGCTTGTCTGAATAACGACATGCTTCGTTGTCATCAGTTGGCGATGGACACCTGCTCAGACCGGAAACACACTGCCTCCGACAAACTCACGTACAATGGAGTTGTTTGGCAGATTTTCCGTACTGACTCCCAGAAAATAACTCAGGAATTTCAGCAGTCTCTTGGCCTCGATATATTCCGGCATATCCGGCGTGACAGAATACAACAGCGGCTCCGCATATTGTTTGATCACTGCCAGCTCATAGATCAGGGCACTGTTGAAAAATGCATCCGCATTTTCCTGGAACGGGAAAATGTATTCCTCCTCCCCCTTTCTGACGGAATACCACATGCCGATGGTTCTCTGCGCACTGGCTCCCCTGGTCCTTGCGTCTCTTACCATTCTCCGAAGCAAACGACCGTCCGTTGTCGGTATCCTGTTATGCTCATCCACATTGAGGGATGTCAATGCGCTGATATAGATCTTGTATTTACTCTCGTTGGGAAGAGAATAGCTCATCTTGTCATTGAGCCCGTGGATTCCCTCCAGCACCAGTATGTCATCTTTTCCGAGTTGCTTGTAGTCTCCCAGATATTCTCTGGCTCCGGTCTTGAAATTAAAGGTCGGAAGTTCTACCCTCCTGCCTTCCAAAAGCCCCGTCATGTCCTTGTTGAACTGCTCCACATCAATGGCTTCGAGACATTCAAAATTGTAATTGCCAAACTCATCCTTCGGCGTATGCTCCCGATCCTTAAAATAATTGTCCAGGGCAATGGGATGGGGTTTGAGGCCCAGCGTCCTGAGCTGGATGGACAGTCTGTGCGAAAAGGATGTCTTTCCGCTGGAGGAAGGCCCTGCGATCATGACAAATTTTACATCTCCGCGCCGGGCGATCTCTTTTGCGATCTCTCCGATCCTGCGCTCCTGTAATGCCTCCTGCACCAGCACCAGATCACTGATATTGCCCTTGCATATCTGATCATTCAGATCTCCAACGGTATCGATCCCCAGGGTATTGCCCCAGTCATTGGCCTGATTCAGCGTTTCAAACAGTTTTTCCCTGGGCTGGAATATACTCAGCTTGGCAGGCTTTTGCATGTCGGGAACATTCAGGATGATCCCCTGCTTGTAAGGAAGCAGTTCAAAATGTTCAACATAACCGGCATTCGGCAGCATATAGCCGTAAAAATAGTCACGATATCCCCCCAGGTTATAGACATTGACACTGGAGCTTCTGCGATAGCGAAACAGCTTGACCTTGTCGGACATATTCTGTTCTTCGAACAGTTTCACCGCCTCATCTTTCGGGACTGAGGATTTGGTGATCTCAAGCCGATCCTGCTGCATCTGCCGCATGGCTCCTTCCAGGCTCCTGATCTCGGCCTGCGTCACATGATGCCCTTTCATACTGATGTAATAGCCGTTGCCGATGGCAAACTCGACCTTGACCTGATCAGGCCGGATATCCGATAACTCATCGTCCACAGCTTTCATCAGCATCATGGTGGCCGTCCTGACATAAGCCTTGTGTCCCGCCGAATCGGCAAAGGTCAAAAATGACACCTCGCAATCCCTTGACGGAGACTTGTACAATTCCTGTATCCTGTTTCCCACCAGGGCCAGCGCAATGGTCTCCTCATACCTGTCCTGATAAGCCTGTGCCAGTTCCTGATAAGTAACCTTATCCTCATAGCTCTTTGTTTCCCCCAAGATCGTGATCCTGATCATATCATACCTCCTGTCATCTGTCTGTTTTTATCGCTCATTACCTCTGATGCTTTTCACACCATATGAAACGGACTTCGGGGAATATCCCCGATGATCCTGAGTGTGGGAAAATGTCTCTTTAAAAACTCTTCCATATAAGGAATAAAAATTTTTTCCAGTCCGTAATGTCCTGCATCTATGACCGCCAGCCCGCGCTCCCAGGCATCGATCCCGTCATGATGTGATATATCACCGGTGATCAGAACCTCAGCCCCCCGTGCCAGTGCCTCGTCGATCATGGAGCTGCCGCTCCCCGGCAGGACCGCTGCCCTCTCTACCTCCAGTTCGCCGTTACCGAAAACCCTAACGGCTTCGATCTCAAATTTTTCCTTAATGTAGGCTGCACATTCATCCAGACTCATGATCTGCGGCAGCCTGCCGCACCTTCCGAAGCCTTCCTTTGAAATATCATCCTCAAAGGTCACTTCCAGCACTTCTCTTTGCTTCAGTCCCAGAACATCCGCTGCGGCATCAGCCATGCCCATCACATCGAAATTCGTATGCATCGCATAAAGACACATATCCCTTGCGGCAAGCTTCAACACCCTTTTTCCGACAAAATCCTCGGAATTCACTTTTTTCAGCCGTCCAAAGATCAGCGGATGATGGGTCAGGATCATGTCCGCCTCTGCGCGCATGGCATCTCTTACCACTTCCCCCGTGGCATCCAGCGCTATATATACGGTCGCCACATCCTTGTCCCTGCGGCCCACCAGAAGTCCGGAATTATCCCATTCGGCGGCATATTCGGGCGGAGACATTTCTTCGAGTTTCTGCAGGATCAGATCCAGTCTCATTTCTCAATCCCCCCAATAAGCAAGTGCTCTGTCAATTCCCTGTAGCTTGTCCTCTATCTGCTTCAGATCCCCCGATGAGGCCGGCAGCCTCTCAGCGATCCCTGTCAATTTGTCTTTTTCCGTTTGCAGGTATTTTTTCAGTACAGGATGCCTGCCGGTCAGCAGCTTCCTTCCATACAATGCAAAGATCTTCTCATCCTCTCCCGCCGGGATCTCTCCCGTCCCGGGGCTGCCAATCTCCGGCCCGCAGCTTTCACCCCTGCGCTCTGCCAGCATGACGGTATAATACTTGCCACCCTCATACACCATATCCTCACGGGTGATGACGTAGCCTGCCTGCGGCAAAAAAGTGCGGACAACCTCCCAGCCGTTCTGGGGCTGAAGCACCAGTCTGCCGGGCAATACTCCCCGCATCTGTGCGTCCTTCAGGATATCCGTGATCAGATATCCTCCCATGCCGGCAATGATCCCGCAATCCGGTATGCGACCTGGCGTGATATGTGCAAAACCGCCTGCAAGCACCGTTTCGATCCTGTCCGATAATCCGTATTGCAGTACATGTTCTCCTGCCCGCTGCAGCGGTCCTTCTCTCACATCGCTGGCAATGACTTCCTTGGCCAGAGAGCGCAGGATCAGCGTAATGGCGATCCATCCGTGATCGCAGCCGATATCGCAGACCAGACCATAGGGCCTCGGCCCTGCCGGCTCCGGCTCTGCCAGCTTCACAACGGCAGACAGGCGATCGGATAGTTTCGGCTCTTTCATCAGTCCAGATAGTCCTTCAGTTTTCTGCTGCGGCTCGGATGACGCAGCTTTCTGAGAGCCTTCGCCTCAATCTGACGGATACGCTCACGGGTGACATTAAACTCTCTTCCAACCTCTTCCAATGTTCTGGCATTGCCGTCATCCAGACCAAAGCGAAGCTTCAGCACTTTCTGTTCTCTCTCGGTAAGTGTGTCCAGCACTTCCTCAAGCTGCTCCCTCAGCAGAGTAAATGCCGCAGCCTCTGCCGGCACCGGAACATTATCATCCTGTATAAAATCTCCGAGGTGGGAATCCTCCTCCTCACCGATGGGAGTCTCAAGAGACACCGGTTCCTGTGAGATTTTGAGGATCTCCCTGACACGGTCCACAGGCATATTCATCTCCGCCGCTATCTCCTCAGGGGTTGGCTCACGCCCCAGCTCCTGCAAGAGCTGTCTTGACACCCTGATCAGTTTATTGATGGTCTCCACCATATGAACGGGTATACGGATGGTTCTGGCCTGATCGGCAATGGCTCTGGTAATGGCCTGTCTGATCCACCAGGTTGCATAGGTGGAAAACTTATATCCCTTGCGGTAATCAAATTTTTCAACTGCTTTGATCAGACCCAGATTACCTTCCTGGATCAGATCCAGAAACAGCATTCCCCTGCCAACATAGCGTTTGGCAATGGAAACCACCAGACGCAGATTTGCTTCTGCCAGCTTCTGCTTGGCCTGTTCGTCTCCCTCTTCCATCCTCTTGGCAAGTTCTATCTCTTCGTCCGCAGACAAAAGCGGAACCTTGCCGATTTCCTTCAGGTACATCCTGACGGGATCCTCGATATTGACACCGTCAGGAACGGACAGGTCGATGTTTTCCACATCCACCTCATCCTCCTCGCTCAGCAGCATCTCCTCATCCGGCTCCTCATCGTCGCTGATCCTCAGCACATCAACGCCGTGTTTCTCAAGATGTTCAACGGCCTTATCAAGCTGGTCATCCTCCAGATGAAGTTCACCGAGAAGATCCACTACCTCCTGGTAGTCCATGACATTTTTCTTTTTCCTGGCCAGCTTGAGCAGATCCGCCAGCTTATTTTCAAACTGCACCTGAAGCTGCTCTTTTGCCTGTGCACCGTCTTCTTCGCTAATTTCCGCTTCCTCCTGCGGAGCCGGTTTCGGTGCTTTTGCGGCTTTTTTTTCTGCCGGTTTTTTCTCTGCGGACTTTTTCTCTGCCGGCTTCTTTTCTGCCGGCTTCTTTTCTGCCGCTTCCTCTTCATCTTTCTTTTCGACAGCAGCCGTCTTTTTTGAAGCCTTTTTCGCAGGCTTCTTTTCAGTTTTCTCCGCAGGCTTCTGTGCTGTCTTTTTGGTCTTTCCGGCCGTTTCTGCCTTTGCACTTTCCGTTGCGTTGGTCTTTTTTGTTGCCATTTTCTTCTCCTTTACATATCCAGTCTGATCCTGCCCAGCTGTTCCAGATCATTTTTATACGCCATGACTTCCGTGATCGGTGCTGTTTTTGAAAAAGCGTCAAAAGCACTGTTCTTCACATACAAAAGTGCCTCTCTGAAAGCCTCCCGATCCGCAGATTCCGGTGCATCCCCTGCCCGGCTTATGCTTCCCCTTGCATCTTCTTTGGCATGAAAGATCTCACCCACGACGCGCTGCTCCTCTTCATCCGTAAAGAAACTGATCAGTGCCGCAGGAGGTCTTTGTTCATCCTTTTCCAATTCCTCAAATATGATTCCGGCTGCCCTGTCAAATGGAGGAATCCCAAATTCCTCTTTTTTCAGATAGCCTCTTAGCTGTTGATACAATGCCGGATGCTCATACAGTACACCCAGTACCAGCTTCATGCTGCGGATCAGTTTTTCCTCGCGCCTTTGTTCTTTTCGGGCGGCGGCCGGCAGCGTCCTTGGTTTCTCATAAACCCGCCGGTCCGAATCCTCTGTCAGTCCTGCCTTAGCGTAACCTCTGACGGCATCTCTGAGGATACCCGTCTTGATCCCGTATTGCTCCGCCACTTTCTCAAGATAGTTTTCCCGCTCCATCTCCTGCGTAAAACCGCACAGCTTTTGCGCCACCGCATTGTGGAATCTGGTCTTCTGATCCGGATCTGACAGATTATAGCTGCCTGCCAGTATGGCTATCTCGAATAAAAAACCGTTCTCTGCCTGATCCAGGCGCTTCTGAAACTCCTCTTTTCCCAGGTTCTTCATAAATTCATCCGGATCCTTATAGGGTTTCAGATCCAGTACCCTGCCGGACAGGCCTGTTTCCCTGAGGATCCCCAGAGCTCTGAGAGCAGCTTTGACTCCCGCCGCATCGCTGTCATAGGACAGGATCACATTTTGGGTATATTTTTTGATGACCTGTGCCTGCTTCTGGGTAAAAGCCGTTCCGAGGGATGCCACCGCCTGCGTGAAACCGGCCTGGTGCATGGCGATCACGTCCATATACCCCTCGCACAGGATCAAATGATCCTTTCGACTCGTCCGTGCATAATTCAGGCCGTACAGATTCTGACTCTTATTAAATACTTCCGTCTCGGGGGAATTCAGGTATTTGGGCTCTCCATCCCCCATCACGCGTCCCCCGAAGCCGATGACTTTGCCGCGCACATCCATGATGGGAAACATCACCCTGTTCCAGAATTTACCCGACAGACCGTATTTTTCGCTGAAATCCGCCAGTCCCGCAGCCTGTATCATTTCATCCGAATGACCTTTGGATCTGAGATAGGCAATGACCGCATTGCTGTTTTTCGCCGCATAGCCCAGCCCCCAATGCTGCATGGTCTCCGACGTCAGCTCCCTCTTTTGGAAATACTCCATTCCTCTGGCGCCCGAAGGATCTCTGAGCGCATAATAAAAATAGGTAGCTGCGTCCTTGTTGACGGCCAGAAGCGCTTTCAGCCTCCGCTGCTTCTGACCAATCTCTCCGCCACCTGACTCCTCAGGCAGGGGCACGCCCTCTTTTTCGGCCAGAAACCGGATTGCCTCGGGAAAGGAAAAATTCTCCATCTGCATCAGAAAGGTGTACGCATTTCCGCTGACGCCGCAGCCGAAGCAGTGATACATCTGTTTTTCCTCATTCACGGAAAATGAGGCGGACTTTTCATTATGAAAAGGACAAAGACCGAAATAATTGCTGCCCTTTTTTTTAAGACTCACATAGCCGGAGACGAGATCCACAATGCTGCAGCGCTGCCTGATCTCTTCCACCAGTTCATCGGAATAATACATGGTTATACTACCTGCCAGGATTTGGGAATATACAGCTCCTCATACACGGCAATGGCAAAACGGTCTGACATGGAACTGATATGATCGCAGACCGCCCGTTCCTTTTCCGTACCTTCATTGATCAGTTTTAAGTACTCCGCCGGAAGCTTATCTATATGCGAACAATAATGATCATATAATGTAGCGATCAATTCTTCCGCTTTTTTCTCTTCACTTTTTGCGACCGGATTCTGGTATACCCTTTCGAACATAAATTCCCGCATGTCTTTCATAGCCTGCCAGACCTCATCCGACATGATGATATCATTTTGATCCATGCTGTTGGTTACGATATCGTGGATAAAAGAATCAAGCCGGTCCGAGAGCCTGTATCCGATCACATCTCCGATAGCTTTGGGAACATCCGCTTCCGTCAGGATGCCTGCCCTGATCGCATCATCCATATCATGATGGATATAGGCTATCTTGTCGGAGATCCTGACGATCTTGCCCTCCAGCGTAGCGGGCATTGACGATGTCTGATGATTGCGGATACCGTCCCTTACCTCCCAGGTCAGATTCAATCCCTGACCGTCCTTTTCCAGCACTTCCACCGTCCTGACGCTCTGTTCACTGTGCACAAATCCAAGGGGGCAGACCTTGTTCAGCACTCTCTCTCCCGCATGTCCGAAGGGCGTATGCCCCAGATCATGCCCAAGAGCAATAGCCTCCACCAGATCCTCGTTAAGGCGCAGCGCCTTGGCAATGGTTCTGGCATTCTGGGATACCTCCAGCGTGTGAGTCATTCTGGTTCTGTAATGATCCCCCTCCGGCGCCAGAAATACCTGGGTTTTATCTTTTAACCTGCGAAAAGCCTTGCTGTGCAGGATACGATCCCTGTCTCTCTGAAATACAGGTCTGATATCGCATTGGGCCTCCTGCCTGTCCCGTCCTTTTGAATTGCGGCTGAAGGTCGCGTAGCGACTCAGATTCTGAAATTCAAGTTCTTCAAGATTTTCTCTGATCAGCATATCATATCCTCCCCAAAGTCTTATTCTGCGACAATATCCAAAATCCTTTTTCTTCCGTGATTTTCCTCAAAAAATGAAAATAATCGACCAAAAATGTATAGATTGCACAATAAATCGAGATTTGCTTTGTGCTTTTTGTATATTTTCATCCTTGAAAAAGATTTTTCAAAGGAGCATAATCAGTATCGTAAACAGAAGAGAAAGAAGAACAAGACGAGGAGGAGAACATTATGAAAATCTACAACATCGAGAACACGAAAACTTTATTTGAGAAGCTGAGCGAGTGCAAAGGCGAGATCGATCTGGTGGGTGAAAACGGAAAGACCATCACTCTGAGAGAGAATGATAAAAACGATAACCTGAAACTGATCGCCGAGACCTTTGTAAACGGCACCATCAAGGAGCTGGAGCTGAACTTTGCAGACAGCACGGATGCACTTGGCGTATTCAAATATCTGAGCGGTATGTATAATGCAGCATAAAAAAGCTTGACACGCAACCACATAAATGATATTATGTGTGTTGCGTCAAGCAAGCGGAGGTGTCGGAACTGGCAGACGAGCAAGACTAAGGATCTTGTGTTAGCAATAACGTGTGGGTTCAAGTCCCATCCTCCGCACTACTTTTAAGGCTTTTCATCAGATGTGATGAAAAGCCTTTTTTTGTTGTAAAATGGGGTATAAAATGATGCAATGGACCCAGGCATCAGGACACGTTCCCGACCAGTTCTGCATAAAATCCGCCAAGTGCCATCAGACTTTCATGGGTGCCCTGCTCTACTATATTTCCCTCCCTCATGACAAGGATCCGATCGGCATTGCGGATGGTTGACAGTCTGTGCGCCACGATAAATGTAGTCCTGCCCTCCATCATTTTGATAAAGGCACTCTGTATCTTCATCTCGGTTCTGGTATCTATGGATGATGTCGCCTCGTCCAGGATCAGCATAGGAGGCAGCGCCAGCATGACACGGGTAATGCACAACAACTGTTTCTGCCCCTGGGAAAGCATCCCTCCGTCCTCTTCGATATAAGTATCATATCCGTAAGGAAGCCGCATGATAAAGCTGTCTGCATAGGCAGCCCTGGCCGCTTTCACCATCTCTTCGTCCGTAGCATCCGGACGCGCCATTTTGATATTGTCACGGATCGTACCGCTGGAGAGCCAGGTATCCTGCAGCACCATTCCCCAGCAGCTCCGAAGACTCCGTCTGGTCAGATCGCGGATGTCTGTTCCGTCCACACTGATACTGCCGCTTTTTACATCATAAAACCGCATCAACAGATTGATCACCGTCGTCTTGCCACAGCCGGTAGGTCCTACGATTGCCACATTCTGCCCCGGGCTTACATGGACGGAAAAATCCTCTATGAGCTTTTGCTGCGGATCATAGGAAAAACGAACGCCGCTGCAATCCACCCTGCCCTCTGCATCCGCAAGCTCCTTTGCCGCAAGGCTGTCGGCAGGCTGCGGTTTTTCATGGATGATCTCCAACACCCTGCCCGCACAGGCGATGGCATTCTGTAGTTCCGTAACGACAGAGCTGATCTCGTTAAAGGGCTTGGTGTACTGGGTGGCATAGCTTAAAAATACTGCCAAAAGGCCCACGGTCATTTTTCCCGAGATCACGGCAAAGCCACCGGTCAATGCTACCAGTGCGTAGACCACGGCATTGACAAAACGTGTACAGGGATTGGTCAGGGAAGAGTAAAACAACGCCTTCAGGGAAATGTCAAACCAACGGTCATTGATCTCTTCGAACCGGCCGACCATCTCCTCCTGTCTCCCAAAGGCTCTGACCACCTTTTCATTTCCCAGCACCTCATCCACAAGAGCCGTCTGCTCACCTCTGACCTCGGACTGACTTTTGAACAGATCATAGGTATGCTTTGCGATATAGGAGGCAACAAACAGGGACAGCGGTGTCAATAATACCACTACCAGGGTAATGCTCCAGGAAAGTCTGAGCATCATCACAAGTGTGCCCACAATGGTAGCAACGCCGGTAAAAAGCTGGGTCGCGCCCATCAGAAGCCCGTCAGCGAGCTGGTCCGTGTCCGTCATCAGGCGGGATACCAGATCACCGACAGGATGTCTGTCAAGATAAGACAGGGGCAGGATCTGGATACGCTCAAAAGCATCTCTTCTGATATCCCTTACCACCTCTGTCGTTACGTTGTTGTTGATCACATTCAAAAGCCACTGCGCAATGGCAGTCAGCAAAACGATCACACCGATGCAGATCAGATATTTCATGATGGGCTTTATATCCGTCATCCCCGGCCTGAGCTGATCGATCACACGACCGATCACAATGGGGACATACAATGTACCGGCCACGATCAGAACAGACAAAACCAGTGTCAGAATGATCATAAAACGATAGTCTGCAAGGTATTCCCACAAATTTTTCATGATTTCCTTCTGTTGCCGGATCGGGAGATTTTTTTCTTTCATACTGCCTGCCCTCCCTGCATTGGCGCATTCTGGGAATCATAGATCTCCCGATATACTTCACAGCTTTCCAGCAGCATCTCATGTTTTCCGCTGCCCACGATCCTGCCGTTATCCATGACCAGGATCAGATCGGCATGACTGATCGATGTCGTCCTTTGTGATACGATAAAGGTAAGGGGTCTGGGCTTAAGAGCGGCAATGGCATCTCTCAGTCTTCTGTCGGTGGCCATGTCCAGCGCCGAGCTGCTGTCATCCAGGATCAGGATCGGCTTTTTGCCCACAACCGCCCTTGCAATGGTCAGTCGCTGCTTTTGTCCGCCGGACAGATTTCTCCCGTTCTGCTCCACCATACCTTCAAGACCGCCCTTTGCGCTGACCACATCCGTCGCCTGGGCAATCCCGACAGCTTCCAGCATAGCATGATCATCCGCATGATCGTTGCCCCATTTCAGGTTGTCGGCTATGCTCCCCGCAAACAGTACAGCCTTCTGCGGCACCACCGCTATCATGGACAGAAGCTGCTGCTCGGTATAGTCCCTGACATCTCTGCCGTAGATCTTGACGCTCCCCCCCGTTGCTTCATAAAAATGCGGGATCAGATTGACCAGCGAAGTCTTGCCGCAGCCCGTTCCTCCGATGATGCCGATGATCTGCCCGTCTGATGCACTGAAAGTGATATCACAAAGCGCAGCCTGTCCGGCCCCCTGATAGGTCAGGGAAACATTTTCAAAGGACACGGCAGCGGCTCCCTCTACCTGTTCCAAATAGTTAGCCTCCGTCAACTTTTGCGGCTCGATAGCAGGCATTGCCAGTGCATCGGCAATCCTGCGTGCTCCGGCCAGCGCTTTGTTGACGGTCACGATCAGATTGGCCAGTTTGATGAGTTCGATAAGGATCTGGGACATATAATTGTAGAGAGCCACCACCTGACCGTTTGTCAGTCTCCCACGCCCCACCTGGACAGCACCCGTGCGGATCAGCAGGATGATCCCCAGATTAACGATCACATAGGTCAGGGGATTTAACAGTCCCGCCACCATACCGGTCTTTTTCTGAGCCGACAAAAGTGCTTCATTTTTGCTTCTGAACCGGCCGATCTGATCCTGTTCCTTGACAAAAGCCCTGAGCACTCTTACACCCTTGAGATTTTCCCGAACCGTCTGGGTCAGGGCATCCACCCTTTTCTGAACCTGTTGCATCATGGGGATATGATAATTCATGATCAGAAAGACCGCCGCACTAAGGGCGAAGATCACTGCCACAAACAGAAATGCAGACCAGACATCAATGGTGAAGGCCATGATCATGGCACCAAGCACCACAAAGGGGGAACGCAGCAAAAGACGCAATACCATATTGACACCGTTCTGGGCCAGGGTGATGTCACTTGTCATCCTTGTGATCATGGTGGATGTTCCCATGCTGTCAATCTGCGTATAGGAAAATCTCTGCAGATGTCTGAACAATGCGCTTCTGACTCCCGTGGCAAAACCAACCGCTGCCCTGGCGGCAAAAAACTGGGCAATGATCGACACCGTCAGCCCCACCAGCGCCAGAAACAGCAAAAGAGCCGTCATCATCACAAGGTATTTCCGGTTTGAAAGCCCCATGCCCTTGTCGATCATGGCTGCCACCACCAGAGGTACAAATAGCTCAAGAACTGCCTCCAGCATCTTGAAAACCGGTGCCAGAATACATTCTTTCCGATAGTTTTTCAGATATGGTAATAATCGTTTCATCTTGCTGCCTTTCAGGTTGTATGTTATAGTAAGCAACGGACAGATCAAAGGAGAAAACATGCGCACAGATCAAAAACTGTTATTTACGGACATAGACGGGACTCTTCTCAAAAGCGACCAGACCATTTCCCATGAGACCGCAGAACTTCTATCTCTGCTGGCCCGTGACGGACACGGACTCATCCTGTCCTCAGGCCGCCCCTTCGGAAGCATCCTGCAGGTGATGGAATACCTGCACACCCGTATCAGCGCGCCTTTTTCGCGGGAATATATCATCGCGAACAACGGCGCCCAGGTCTATGACTGCATTGCCAAGGAAACCATTCTGGAAAAACGTCTCTCCTATGATCTGGTAGATCCTCTGCAGGCTCTGGCCGAGGAATACAACGTGCACATCCAGACCTACACGGATACCAATATCATCTGCACCTGCGACGACGCAGAGACCCGTTCCTATCAGAAAAGAATCATCCTGCCGGTGCTCATCTCCCCCCGTCTGTCCGATGCCCTGCAGGGAAAAGCACCCTACAAAATGCTGGCTCTCTCCCTGAAAGGCAGCGACTATCTGATGCCCTTCAAAAACAGACTCCTTGCGCAGTATCAGAACCGTCTTGCCTGCATTTTTTCGGGCAACGGATATCTGGAAATCATCGACAAAAGCGCTGATAAAGGAAATGCCCTGCGTTTTCTTACAGAGCATTTACAGATTCCTATTCAATACACGTATGCTGCCGGCGACAGCGAAAACGATCTGGGTATGATCCGCGCCGCCGGATACGGTTATGCCATGGCCAACGCAACAGACTCAGTCAAAAGCGCGGCTCCTTTCGTAACCCTGTCCACCAATGAAGAAGGGGGCGTGGGCGAGATCATCAGAGCCATGCTTTAGCTTTTTTTGGTGCTGTGTTTTTTCGCATATTTACCGACGGTCTTTCCTGCATCCTTGCCGATCTTGTTCAGACCCTTCTGATTGATATGCACCACATCCGAATACCATGTCCCGATATCCTTGTGCAGACTTGCCGGTACTCTGGTAGCCATGATAAAATTCTTATCGTTCTTGCAGAGCTTTTCCTGCGCTCCCTGAATATAATCATTCTGCCCCATGACGTTGACCTGCTGTGCGATCTTGATGATGAACATCTTTTCCACGCCGTTCTTTTTGAACTTCTTAAAGATCTTTTTCATGTTCTTGATATTGGTCTCGGCCGAGATCTGATACTGGGCGTCGGACTCTCCCTGATACCACAGAACATAGATATGGCGCACCTTGATCTTTTTTTTCTTCAGAAATTTTTTGCAGCTTGTCAGGCGCTTGTTGGTGGTGGTCAGCATCCCATCCTTGAGCCAGTGTCTGGTAGTCGTTCCGCCCCAGGCCGCCGGCACACCCACAAGAGGGATTCCTGTCTGTTTGTAATATGCATTGGCAAAAGAAGCGCAAAGCGTTCCGTTACCGCTTGTAAACTTGCCGTTTACAATATTAGCTTTGTTCGTGCCGTCACCAAAGGGTTCCTGCAGGGGAAGGAGCTTGCGATCATCCTCATTGACCAGATTGTATTCATATGCAATTCCCTTTTTGGGAACCGGTGCAACCTTGCTGTCGCCGCCCGCTCCGGCCATATTACTCTGTCCGGCAAATACAATGATGTCCACCGTATCACGAACCACCACGGTATACACGCTCCTGACATTTCCCTCGATCATGCTCACTCTGGTCGTTCCTGCCTTGACCGCCCTCATCTGTCCATAGCCGTTAATACCGACAATGGACGGATCCTCGGTATCAAACTGTATCATGTTTCCGTTTCGCAGGGTCAGAAGCCGCACCTCGCTGGGAATCATATAGATCTTTTCCTTGACCTTGACAGTCTTATAGTTTACGGTTGATGTCTCTGCCGTGTTATTCACCGTATCATCAGCTCTCGCCGGCAGCGGCAGGAGCAGGAGCGCTGCCATCCATGCCAGCGCCAGCGCGATCGAAAAACGGACACCGGACCTGTTCTTCCTTTTCATCTTTTTCTCCTTTATTAAGAACAAGCCCCCCAGCAGATACACCTTGCGTGTATTTGACGGGGGGAATCATTGTTTCGATGATATTTATGCGATCTTGGATTTGGCGATCTTGGCCAGCTGTGCAAAACCTTCTGCATCATTGACTGCCATTTCCGCAAGCATTTTACGGTTGATATCGATCTCGGCCAGTTTCAGACCATACATAAACCTGCTGTAGCTCAGACCGTTCAGTCTGGCTGCTGCATTGATCCTTGCGATCCAAAGCTGTCTCATCTGACGCTTTCTCTCTTTACGGCCTGCATATGATGAAGCCAGCGCTCTCATGACAGACTGCTTTGCGACCCTGTACTGATTGGAACGTGCGCCTCTGTAGCCCTTGGCCAGCTTTAATACTCTGTTATGTTTCTTTTTTGCGTTTAATCCGCCTTTAATTCGTGCCATTTTATTGATTCCTCCTACTTACTTACAGATATGGTGTCAATTTCTTCATTACCTTTGCATTCGTTGCATCCGTTATAGCGGGTTTACGCAGATTTCTCTTGGTCTTGGCTGACTTCTTGGTCAGAATATGACGTTTGTAAGCTTTGTTTCTCTTCAGCTTTCCAGTCCCCGTCACTTTAAAGCGCTTTGCTGCTGCTCTTTTTGTTTTTACCTTTGGCATTATTTCTTCCTCCTAGTCTATTTTTTTTCTGTAAGCACGATATGCATCGTCCTGCCTTCTACCTTGGCAGGCTTCTCTACGACTGCCTCTTCGGCCAATGCCTCGGCGAAATCGTCCAATATATGCTTACTGGTATTCATGTGTGCCATCTCACGTCCGCGGAACCGCAAAGTGACCTTTACCCGATCACCCTTTGCCAGAAATTTTCTGGCAGCATTAACCTTGGTGTTGAGATCGTTCTTGTCAATATTCGGTGACAGACGTATCTCTTTCAATTCCACGATCTTCTGCTTTTTCCTGGCTTCTTTTTCCTTCCGGCTCTGCTCATAACGGAATTTTCCGTAATCTACGATCTTGCATACGGGCGGTTTTGCCGTTGGCGCTATCTTGACCAGATCCAGTCCTGCATCATCCGCCAGCTTCTGTGCTTCTCTGGCAGACATGATACCAAGCTGCTGTCCGTCCTCCCCGATGACTCTGACCTCCCTGTCACGGATCTGTCCGTTGATACTTAATTCGCTAATTGAAAACACCTCCGATTCGATTAAAAAAGTGGACACGCAAGGTATCCACTTTTACTCATATCCATTCGAAACGATCTGTATGACCGTCTGTCATCGTCTGTATGGGTAACACCTGAAGCAGCCAAGGCGCCGCAGGGTGAGAGCGGATACTCTGCTTGATTATTAGCACACATGTATTTCACACGCCCGTTAAGAATATCATATTCCGCCCATCCCGTCAAGCCTTTATTTTTTCTCCTCCTCGGGAAGCTCCTTGCGAATGGCTTTGGTGCGTATCTCCTCCAGGAGCTGTGACTGAAACTCCGCCAGGGGCTTTTGCCCTTCATCACCGGCATAGCGGCTGCGTACCGATACAAGACACTGCTCCTGCTCCTGCTGACCCACAACGAGCATATAAGGTACTTTTTCGAGCCTTGCCTCACGGATCTTAAAGCCGATCTTTTCGGAACGGTTATCCACCGTTACATCCACATCCTCTGCTGCCAGACTTTTTCTCACACTCTCGGCATAATCCGCGAATTTCTCGGAGATAGGCAGGATCCTTACCTGCTCGGGGCACAGCCATGTGGGGAATTTGCCCGCATAATGTTCTATCAGCCAGGCCAGCGTTCTTTCATAGCAGCCCATAGATGTTCTGTGTATGATGTAAGGACGTTTCTTCTCACCATTTGCATCGATATAATACATATCATATCTTTCCGCAAGGAACATATCCAGCTGAATGGTGATCATGGTATCCTCTTTGCCATATACGTTCTTTGCCTGGATATCCAGCTTGGGACCGTAAAATGCAGCCTCACCGTCAGCTTCGGTATAGTCCAGTCCTATGTCATCCAGGATCCGTCTCATGGCATCCTGAACCCTGTCCCAATCCTCGGCAGTTCCCATATATTTAGCCGGATTGGCGGGATCCCACTTGCTCATCCTGTATGTTACATCACCCTCGAGTCCCAGCGTGGTCAGGCAATATTTGGCCAGATCAACGCACCCCTTGAACTCATCGGCGATCTGTTCAGGTGTGCAGACCAGATGCCCCTCGGAGATCGTAAACTGTCTGACCCTGGTAAGTCCGTGCATCTCTCCGGAATCTTCATTTCTGAAAAGCGTCGATGTTTCACCCATGCGGTAAGGGAGGTCTCTGTAACTGCGCTGCTTGGTCTTATAAACAAAATACTGGAACGGGCAGGTCATGGGGCGAAGAGCCATTACTTCTTTGCCCCCTTCATCCGAATACACCTTATCCTGTGCATTTTTCATCGCCTGCGCAGGATCCTGATAAAGTTTCTGATCCTCCAGTGCATCCTCGGGTGTCATCAGGTCATCATTCAGGACGAACATTCCATCCTTATAATGGAACCAGTGGTCGGAAAGCTTATACAGATTGGATTTGGCCATCAACGGAGTTTTGGTCCTGACATATCCCCACTCCTTATCCTCCAGATCCTCAATCCAGCGCTGCATCTTCTGTATGATCTTAACGCCCTTGGGCAACATCAGCGGCAGTCCCTGTCCTATCACATCCACCGTGGTAAACAGTTCCATTTCCCTGCCCAGTCTGTTATGATCTCTTAACTTGATATCCTCCAGATGCGCCAGATATGCTTCGAGCTCATCCTTTTTGGCAAAAGCGGTGCCATAGATACGCTGAAGTCTGGACTTGTTCGAATCTCCTCTCCAATATGCCATGGATGAGGAGATCAGCTTAAATGCCTTGATCCCTTTGGTACTCATCATGTGCGGACCTGCGCACAGATCCACAAAGCCTTTCTGATCATAGAAAGAAATCTGCGCATCCTCCGGCAGGTCGCGGATCAGCTCCACTTTGTACGGCTCGCCCTTTTCTTCCATCAGCTTGATGGCTTCCTCTCTGGGCAGCGTAAATCTGGTCAGCGCATTGCCTTCCTTGATGATCTTTTTCATTTCGGCTTCCAGCCTGTCCAGATCCTCTCTGGAAAAAGGATCGGATTCAAAGTCATAATAAAACCCTTCATCGATCGCAGGTCCGATGGCACACTTTGCATCCGGAAACAGGCGTTTTACCGCCTCCGCCAGCACATGGGACACTGTGTGCCGCAGCACTCTGAGCCCTTCGGGGTCATGTAATGTCAGGATCGAGAGCTCACAATCTCTGTCGATCTCGGTCCGAAGGTCACATACCTTTCCGTCAACCAGACCGGCGCAGGCTGCCCTGGCCAGACCTTCGCTGATGTCCCGGGCAATGTCGATGATCGACATGCTGCCCTCGTATTCCCTGCTGCTTCCGTCTTTTAAAGTAATCTTCATAGCCGTCTCCTTTCTTTGATAAAAAAATCCCTGACAAATGCCGCAACAGCATCTGTCAGGGACGTAAGGATCATGATAAGATATCCGTGATCTACGCGGTTCCACCCTGTTTCCTCCGGAGCCATCCTCCGAAAGCACTCTCTTATGGATCCTGTGAAAATGTCACATATGATCATTTCGGACTCAGAGGCGGTCTTCGGAATCCGACCCGATAACCCTCTTCCAGCACCGCCAAAGCGGGAGGATCTCTCTGTAACAGGCCATTGGAAACTTACTCTTCTCATCAACGTCCGTTTTTATTATTTTTCAGTTTATATCCACCTGTTTAAAATGTCAACGAAAAATTTCTATGTGAAAAATTTCTATGAAGCATTTCTCCCGCAGCATTTCTTGTATTTTTTGCCGCTGCCGCAGGGACAGGGATCGTTGGGGTAAACCCGTGCCTCTTTTACGATAGTCGTGGAACGCTTCTGCTCTTTATAGAGCTCTTTTCTCTTCTCTTCGTCAAAAATAGGTTCCCATTCCTCCAGCCCGTAAAGCCAGTCAGCCTCGGCCGCCACCATGTTCTTGTACAGAAGCTCCTTATCAAATTTCAGGGAAACCTCGGTATCCTCTTCCATCTCTTCAATGGGATTGGGCGTCACAAGGGAATCATTGATGCCGTCCAGGAAACCTGTCATGGTCATGATATCCAGATCATATTTCTCTGCCAGCTCCTTTACGGTTCCCTTTACTTCCGTGTCGGGATCAGCCAGAAGCTGTTTGTAAACTTCTTTTTCCTTCAGAAAATAATCCTGCCAGAGTTTTTTGAGTTTACCCTTGTCCGCCGTCTCGGAATAAGCCATATCACGCCATTGTTTTAATAATGCCATTTCATCTTTCTCCTTTTCACTCTTTTGCTTTTTTTGCTCCAACCTTCTCGGTTCTGCTCCTGGTTTTGCCTTCCTTGTCCGTTTCGGTGGTGCGCACCGTAAAACTGCCGTCTATGGCCGGTTTCAGCTCGATCTCCGTATGCTCGGTCTTTTCATCCGACTGATAAGTGATCCACGCCTGATTCAGCACATAGTCGATCCGGATATATTCATATTTGCTCCGTTTCGTATTGACTGAACCGGCTTTCACGTAGTGACCCAGCTGAAAATCATATACCTTGGCCTCCATGATCTCGCTGCGATGCTCATCATCCAGCTCGTCCGGCAGAGACACATAATCATTGGCATAAACGCCTCTTTCCGACGGCGTCAGTTCTGACAGCATGAGACATTTTTCATACTCGCCCGCTTCGTTAAATCGTTTGTAAAAGCGATTGACCTTTCCGTCCTTTCCCAGAGAAACAAGTCTGGGAACAAAGATCACCAAAAGAAGGATGGCTGCGGCAGATACCACCACAACATATCTTCTGTACTCATTTTGCTGCTTTTTGTACCAGAAAGGAAGCTTGGTAATATGTACCGCTTCCTCCTGCTGTGAATGAAGGCTCTCCAGATCTATATCATCCGGTGCCAGCCCCGCCAGCAGCTCCTGCAGAGAGCCAAAGCGGTCAAATTCATAAAGGGCTGTCGCTTTAACGATGGCATCACTCTGGGAATCCATGATGCGGGTCTTCATTATTTTGGGCTGCTCAGGCTCTTTCCTATCGTTGATGCGTTCGTAATAAGGCAAAAGCGTCTCGCCCGTGGTATAGCGGTAAAATATGGCACCCATGGCAAAAATATCCGCCCGTGGCCCCCTGCCGGCCTCCTCCACAAAAAGCTCCACCGGCGCATAAGCCATATCTCTGATGGCTATGTTGCCAAGAGTCTCTGCCGCAATGTCTTCCGCCGGATCGGTCAGATGTGTCAAAAGAGGCTGTCTGCCCTCGGTGATCAGAATATTCTCCGGCGTGATGGTGCCATGCCAGATTCCCTTTTCATGCAGTTTTTCCAAAAGGGTAAAAACAGGACCCAGGATCTTCAGCAGATCCTCCACCGTGAATTTGGCGCTGTGGCGTTTCTGCAGATATTGAGACAGGGTGACTGTCTCGCCGCTTCTCTCCTCGACCACATAAACCGTTCCGTTCTCTTCAAAGAAAGCCAGGATATTACCTGCATTCTCCAGCGGATAAAGACCGATCAGTTTTCTGGCTCTGGAGATCATATGCCTTCTCATATTACGAAACAGAGCCTCATTGGACATAAGCTTTAGGCTGATCCTCTGATCTTCACCGGCACCGCGCTCCGCGATGGTCTTCGGAAACAACTCATACAAGGTAACCCGTTTATTGCGGAAGGTGTCATATCCCCCGTAAGTGGTAACGATATCATTGTCACCCAGAAATTCATCTATTCTGTATCGTCCCTCACCCAGCATGGTTCCCCTGCGAAGATAAGGTTTTTCGATGTATTTTTCTCGTTTGTTCATACTCATCAGTATACCATCGCTTTTTGACTTGTCAAACCGAATTGTGTTCTGCGGCAAGTAAAATGCTGTTATTCACAGACTCGTTGCCGGCACTATACAAAAACAGACCTGCTGTGATATGATGATATTGCACTCCTGCAGGATTCCCCGAAAATACAGAAATGAGGACTGGTCATGTATAATAAAAAACAACGCACCGCTGCCCTGATCGCAGTCATTCTGATCATCATACTGATCATCGCACTACTGGTAACCGCCATAACGGACAGCAATGGACAACTTTTCAGGGCTCTGCTCTTTGCCGTGATCGCCGTTCCGATCCTGGCATGGATCTATATCTGGCTTTTCGGCAAACTTACCGGCAAAAAGACGATCGCGGATTTTGACCGCGACCGCAAAGACATCCTGCATCAGGATACAGCCTCAGCCCGGGATGGCGATGACAAAAATGCCGAACCCACCCCGCAGGTGACAATCTCCAAAAATCCTTTTCTTAAGAAAGATCAATGAGGCTGCGGATTCAGTCCTGTTTCAGAGCGCTTTTTCTGTAAATGATATCCTCACGACCCGGACCGTTGGACACCATGGTAATGGGATAGCCGATCTGCTCTTCGATAAATTCCACGTATTTTCTGCAGTTTTCCGGCAGTTCATCATAATTTCTGATGCCGCGGATATCCTGTCCTTTCCAGCCGGGCAGTTTTGTATAGACCGGTTTTGCTTTTTCAAGCTGCGCCGTCACCGGAAAATCCGTTGTGATGCTACCGTCTATTTCATAGCCGGTACATACCGGTATCTCATCCAGATATTCCAGCACATCCAGTACCGTAAATGCAACCTCCGTCGTTCCCTGCAGTCTGCACCCGTATTTGGAAGCAACACAGTCAAACCATCCCATTCTCCTGGGACGATGTGTGGTGGCACCGTACTCTCCGCCGTCTCCGCCGCGTTTTCTCAATTCCTCCGCCTCGGTTTCATCCAGAATCTCTGTCACAAAGGCTCCCGCACCCACGGCAGAAGAATAAGCTTTGCAGACTGTAATGATCTGACCGATCTCATAAGGAGGTATCCCCGCTCCGATCGCTCCGTAAGCTGCCAGCGTGGAGGAAGATGTGACCATGGGATAGATCCCGTGATCGGGATCCTTCAGGGTTCCCAGCTGCCCCTCCAGCAGGATCTCCCTGCCCTCTTTCAGCGCCCTGTCCAGATACAGTGACACATCACATACATAAGGGCTGACCATATCCCTGTAGCTGTGAAGCGTCTCAAGAAGCTCTGCCGGATCCAGCAGCGGCTTATGATACAGATGCTCAAGCACCACATTTTTCAGCGTGCAGACCTTGTCAACCTTTTCTTTCAGGATCTCTTCATCAAAAAGTTCACTGACCTGAAAACCGATCTTGGCATACTTGTCGGAATAAAAAGGTGCGATCCCCGATTTAGTGGAACCGTAGGATTTACCTGCCAGTCTTTCCTCTTCATATTGATCAAACAGCACATGATAAGGCATCACGATCTGACACCTGTTCGAAACCAGGATCTTGGGCATGGGCACGTTTTCCTTGGTGATCGCTTCGATCTCACCCATCAATTTGGGGATATCCAGTGCCACACCATTACCGATGATGCTGGTCGTATGATCGTAAAACACACCGCTCGGAAGCGTATGCAGCGCGAACTTCCCATAGTTGTTCTTTATCGTGTGGCCCGCATTGGCACCGCCCTGAAAACGGATGATGATATCCGCTTTTTCAGCCAGCATATCCGTGATCTTGCCTTTGCCTTCATCACCCCAGTTTGCACCTACAACTGCTTTTACCATTCTTTTTCTCCTCATTCCGGATCCATCCCTTTTGATACGGGACGGCTGTTGTTTCTATCTCTTTCATTGTCTTTGGCGAATGCCGGACAGCACCCGTCAAAAGGCACTCACCAAACCATTATATAACACAATCTTCGGAATGTAAATCTTTCATAAAAATTTGATCTTACGGCATTTAAATCTTTTCTTCTTATTGATTCTGCGTCCCTTTGATGATCGGTGAAAGCCGCTTGTATACGGGAAAGGTCAGGATCACATCCAGAAGTCCCTTACAAAAGGTAAAGGGCAGATTGAAGATCAGCAGGCATTCCGGCAGACTCTTCACCCCCGGAACGATAACCTGATAGGCTTCGATGATGGCTTCCATGGGCATGAAATTTGTGTAAAAAGGGTATGTCAGAAAATAGTTGATGGGGAAGGAAAATGCCGCCATGGCGATCGCGCCGGCAACAGACCCTATCATCGCGCCTTTGCGGGTTCTGTTCTTCTTATAGATCACTCCCGCCACAAAGGTGAAGACCGCCCCCAGCAGAAAATTGGCCAGCTCCCCCACTCCGCCGGTGCCGGTGCGCAGCAGATGGATCAGGTTTTTCAGCAAACAGATCAGAACGCCTTCCAGCGGTCCCATGGCAAAAGTTCCTATGAGAGCCGGTATCTCGGAAATGTCCAGCTTGATAAAAGATGGCATGACCGGAATGGAAAATTCCAAAAACATCAGAATAAAAGAGACGGCGGACAACATGCCCACCATTGCCAGGTTACGGACTTTGTTTGTTTTCATGCATTAGCTCCTTTCGCGGTATCCTTCTTTTAGGTAATTGCGAAACTATACATTACTATTAGTACTGCGTTCGCAAGCCAAGACTCTCATGAGTAAAAAAAACTCCGGATGTTCTCCGGAGTCATTTACAAGTCGTCAAACGGCAGCCCCCCCGTGCCATGTTTGGCTTTCGGCGGCTTTCCTGCCGTATTCTTCTCTCATCCAGACTATACTGTCGGTTCCGGAATCTCACCGGATCAGATCCTTCGATCTCGCGGACTGTCGCGCACTGCGGACGTTTTCTCCCGCATACGCTATCACCGCCGGTAGGGAATTACACCCGTCCCCGAAGAATGATACCATATACAATTTTTCTCAGGAACTGTTCATAAATTTACAATTCAACAAAAAATGTAAATTTATTTTGTAACAGCTCTCTCACCGCACTACTATATACCAAATCCTCATTTCCCGTCAAGTCCCTGATGCCTTTGCATACATCATTACGCCTGTCAGTTTCTACTCTCAAGGTTTTTCCGCAGTCCCTCATAAAAGCGCACTGCTGGCTGTCACCCCAGGCTCTCCCAAAAACTCTCGATCTGCTGACGGCTGCAGGTCACGGCCCCCTGTATCATTTCCTCAGAGCCGCCCCCTTTTGCGCCCAGCGCTTCCTTCATTGACTGCGCGAGGATTTTGCCACTCAGCCTTGCTCCTCCCGCATAAAATCTGTATCCCGATTCATCACTGCCCCAGAACAGACCGACATAGCCTTTTCTCAAACGTACCAGTTCATTATAAACCTGCTTTTTGTTGGCTGCCGACAAGGTGTCCTGCGTAAATACGCAATGGTCATATTTTCCGTCTTTGATATCCCGAAAAAAGCTCTCCTTCACCTGCTCGTCAAGCCGCTCACTCAGGATCTCATTTTCCCTTCGCAGATCCCCGATTCTCGCCTGCACATTATCGACATGTGTTGAAAAATCCCTGGCGATCTCTTCCATGATGCTCAGATGGTGAGTGACATAAACATAGGCCCTTCTTCCGCAAAGGATAGAAAGCTGCGTCCCTTTCTTCATACGGGTGACCGAAACGATCCTGATTAGACCGATCGCCCCCGTCCCTGACACATGAGGTGCACAGCAGGCGCAGATATCTACGATCCGCTCTCCGCTGCCGATGGTGATCAGCCGCAGCTGCCTTCGTATATCGATCTTGCTTCTGTAATCGATACCGGCAAGATCCTGCAAAGAGGGGTAGCTGTCCGAAATGGGAAGATTTTCATAAATGATCCTGTTGGCATCCTCCTCCAGCTTCATGATCTGTTCTTCCGAAAGTTGTCCGTCCACAAGCAGCGTCACAGGCTCTTTGTCGCTTAAATGAAAACCGATATTATGATATCCGAATCGTTTGCTGATCAGCCCCGACAAAATATGCTCCCCGCTGTGGTTTTGCATCCTGTCAAAGCGGGTGTCCCAATCCAGTTTACATAATACTGTCGTTCCGGGTGCGATCTTTTCCGAGACCCTGTACCTGATATCCGTGTTCCCGTCAGCGGCCTGCCCTGTCAATTCGCCGTCAAGAACATAAATCTGCCTGTCTCCACAGATCAGCATTCCCGTATCGGCATACTGTCCGCCCTCCTCAGGGAATAAGATGGTCTCTTTTAATTTTATGTAAACCTTTCCATCCTCCTCGTGGCAATCTGTCACCTCCGTTTGCAGTTCTTTCAGATAACTCTGCCTTTCATAGATCTTTTCCGTCATTTTGCTCCTGTCCTTTCTTTTTATAAGCCGCTCTCTTTCTCCGTCATCGACATCTCAGGTAACAGAAAAAGGTCCGTATTCCGGACCTTTGAGCAGGGGAAGAGGGAATCGAACCCCCGTTAACGGTTTTGGAGACCGCCGCACTACCGCTGTACTATTCCCCTTAACATTTGCGTTACAGCACGAAGTGCATTATACCACGATACTTTGTCAAAATCAAGCGTTTTTTGCTCATTATAAAATCGCTGCTAACGCAGCTCTCCGGGTACGGGGCTTATAACCCCGCACCCGAAATCAAGATATTCCCACCACCTAAAGGTGGTGGGTTATCTTGATCATTTTATA
>CAJOOZ010000082.1 GCA_905236705.1 uncultured Lachnospiraceae bacterium
CAGCATCATATCATCGTTGTGCGAAAAGATAACGTCGAAATCTGCGCCGTTTTTCGCAAGATAGTCTCTGGTCGCACGATATCCCTCTTCCCTTGAAAAATTGCCGTTTATGCTGGCTATGATCTCATATCTGTCAGGATCTTCCATAAGGCTTCTGAAACCGGTTCCTCTGTCGATGGAAGGTGAGGCGCCCCTGGTGCCCTCCAGCTCCAGAATTCTGACATGATCCAGATCCTGCATATGTTCCTCGATCCATCGCATACATCTGACGCCTTCTTCCACGAAGTCCGAACCCACAAATGAGGTATAGAGGTCCTCGGAACAGCTTACCGCTCTGTCGGAGAGGATGACGGGGATATCCATATCCCTGGCGCGCGCAAAGGCATCATCCCAGCCGTCTTCAACGAAAGGAGAGACGATGATCGCGTCCTTGCCGTCATCCAGAAAATCATTAAAAGCCCGTAGCTGCTCCTCGATGGAACTGCATTCTCTAAGTTCCAGGTCAACATTGTATTCGATGGCCGCTTCGGAAAAAGACTCGGTATTGGCTCTTCGAAAGCCCGTGTTTTCGGCGATCTGCACATAACCTACAGAGGTTATCTTTCTTTCATGTGTTTCTGCAGGTGAATAATATTCATCTATATTCTCCGAAGTGACAACGCTGTTTCTCGTTATGATCTGCTTGGCTCCGCTGCGTTCTCCCTCAAGGTAGCTTACGGCATAGGAGAGTGCCTGACTTGCGCCTGTCGGGCAGATGATGGTGGCGTCGATCAGGCCCTGCTTTACCATCTCAAGGCCTCCGCCTTTTCCGGAGAAGCCGTCTACTCCCATGATCTTTATGTCCTTTTTGTTGAGACGTTCCGCCGCAAGGGATGCGCCGTAAGCCATGTAATCGTTCTGGGTCAGGATCAGATCGATGCCTTCCAGCCTGTCTTTCCTGTATGCGATCACATCTTCGGTTTCGTCCTTGGTGCCGCGGCTGATAACGACCCTGTCGATCTCCATGTTGTCAGGGGCTGCGGCCTGCAAAAGCTCCGACCTCTGGCGTCCGGTAAAATTGTCGATCACCACATTCAGGACTTTGATCTTTTTTCCGTCCTTCGAATCTGTCAGTGCCGCTACAGCGTCTATTTCCTGTTTTACCAGAAGCTTGTCGTCCACGCCGAAAAAGCAGGTGTAGTCAAAACCCTTAACGGCACGGTCAAGAAGGAGGATGGGCATGTCCTCGTGATAGATCGTCTCGACCTCGGTCATGAGTTTTTCCACATCGACAGGCGACACGATCAGAAGCTCGGCACCATAGTCCATCAGCTTTCGCATATCCTCTTTCTGCTTTTGCACATCGCCTCCGGCATCGGTAAAAACGAGCTTCAGTCCGGGGTACAGCGCAGCCTCCTCGGAGAGTTCATTCTTTAAAACAATCCGCCACTCATCCGTCAGATTTGCAAGCGATACGCCCACAAGATGGACGACTGTGGTATTGCGCACACTGCCGCAGCCCGTTATATTCAAAATCATCAGGATCACAGCCAGGATAAAGGCCGGAATTCTTCTGTTCTTTTTCATACAGTGTCCTTTTTGAGCATGTTTTTTCTGTAATCCGCAGGAGATACGTTCAGCTCCTTCTTAAAGGCGGTGCTGAAATAGTGCTGCGACGAGTAGCCGCACTGACCTGCGATCTCATAGATGGGCATGTCGCTCTCCGAGAGCAGGGACGTGGCTTTGGAAAGTCGGAGCCTTTGCAGATATTCGCCAAATGAATCGCCTGTTTCTTCCTTGAATTTTTTGCTGAGGTAAGGCGCGGAAACATGGATATGATCTGCGGTCTCACCGAGAGAGAGCTCGGGATCCGAGAAGTGCGCTTTGATATAATTGCGCGCCTGAAAAATATTGTCCGAGTATGCGCTGTCCTCGTTATCGATCTTTCTCAGTTTGTCATCGTTATTGCTTTGACGGCTTCTGATCTCGGTTTTTTTGGCTCTTGCATCGAGCATATCCTTGAGCTGTGTCATCACCCTGTTAAAATCTTCTTCGCTGACAGGCTTTAAGAGATAGTCCCTGACATGCATCCGCAGTGCCTTTTGCACATAGCCGAAATCGTCGTAGCCGGTTATGACGACGCAGACGGAATCCGGCGATATCTTTGAAAGTCTCTCTATAAAATCAAGACCGTTCATAAAGGGCATATTGATATCCACAAAGCAGACATCGGGATGGAGCTCTTCGGAAAGAGAGAGGGCCTCCTGACCGTCCTCTGCAAGAGCAGTTACCGAGAAATCCTCATATTTTTCAACAAAACTCTTGAGACCTTTTCTGATAATGGTCTCGTCATCCGCTATAAGAACGCTATACATCCCGGTCCTCCTTCAGTCCAAGGCTTATGCTGACGCGCGTATATTCGCCCAGCCTGCTGTTCACATCGATATCAAATCCTTCTGTCGCATAGAGTCTGAGCCTCTCGATGACATAGGTCATGCCAAAGCTTCCCGGTTCCCCGCGTTTGATATCATCTATGTTTTTTCTGAGTTTGTCAAGCTCCTCATCGCTCATTCCCTGACCGGTGTCATAGACGGACAGGTGGAGGAGTTTTGCATCTCTTTTGGCGCTGACAAGGATGGAGCCACCTTCCTTTTTGAGCTTGATGCCGTGGTAGATGGAATTTTCTACCAGCGGCTGCAGGATCAGCTTGGGAATGACGATGTCCATGCAGTCATCATCCGTGTCAAATTTGTAGGTGAGTTTGCTTTCGTATCTTACGCCCTGGATGTAGAGATAGTTCCGGACATGGGCTATTTCCTCACGGACGGTGATAAAATCTTTTCCCTGTGAAAGACCGAGGCGGAACATATTTGTCAGCGCCTCTACCATGCGGACCACATCGTCAGCTTCGTGTCCCCGCGCCATCCAGTTGATGGTATCAAGGGTGTTGTACAAAAAGTGCGGCTTTATCTGTTCCTGGAGAGATTTCAGTTTCGCCTGCAGGGTTCTTTGCTTCTCGGTCTGGATATCTTCGAGAAGGGTATTCATCCTGTCGAGCATGTGGTCAAAGTTGTCTCCCAGCGTTCCGATCTCATCGCGGTATTTGAAATTGGCCCTCACGGAGAGGTCTCCCTGCTCGACCCGCTGCATCATCCGCGTCAGCTTCTGGATGGGGCCGTTGAAGGACTCGGCGAGCCTGTTGGATATGCCGATTACCACCAGTACCATTAATATCGTGCTGATAACGGCTATGAGGTAAAGGCGCCTTACTTTGTTCTGCTGTTCGATGAGCGAGGTGACGCTGATGAATTTCCAGCCGCTTTCTTTCTCAAGCGATGCACTGATCAGGTATTCACTGCCCTGGATCTTGACGGTCTCCTGACAGCCATCCTTGATGGCAAGACCCTGGTCATCGATTCTGTAGACCACAGGGCTTACCGGCGTATAGACGATTTCTCCGTTGTCATCCTCAACGAATACAATGCTGTCGGAATTGGCGGAAACGGAATCGATCAGGGAGCCGAGAACGTCCTTTTTGATATCCATAAGGATCACGGTCTTTTTGCCGTTTATCTTGCCTGTCACCATGACGGAAAAGATCTGATCTGCGCTGTAGGCTTCGTTTGTGATGACGATCTTGCCCTCGGAGGAATTCAGGACTGCGATCTTTCCGCCTACCTCGGGCGCCTTCAAAAACCATTCCTCGTTATCGAGACGATCCCTGGAAACCCGTTTCATGCCTGTGCCCAGGAACCTGTCATTCTCATCCGCTACCGCAATGCCAACAATCTCCGGATATGTGTCCAGGATATTTTTATGCCGCCTGAGCATCAGCTCATCGGCATTCGGAAGACCGGCCTCGGTTTCCATGGATGTCACAAGATAGTCGGACAGTTCACGGAAGATTCCCATGTACACGGTCATGGCATCGCCGACCTGACGGGAGAGCTGTTCCGCATGCTGCTCGGTCTCTCTCTGGGCGTCCGCTGTCATTCTGCTGACCATGAATATTGCCAGCAAAAGGAGCGGTATCGTCGTGATCAGACAATAAGTCCATATTAACTTTTTCTTCAGAGACATATGCTGTATACGCTCTGTAAAAAAGCCTCTCTTCATAAAGCAACAATAGGATTGCCATGCTGCTATAAACGCAGCACAGCAATCCTTTAGTCTCCCGGTTAAGATTTAAATTATCAGCCTTTGCCTTTTTGCTTGTCGGCTCTGATGGAAATAAGTCTCTGCATTACGATGAACAGGCAGAGCAGGGCGGCAACGGTAACTTTCGTCCACCATGCATTCAGATTCTGGTATGTAACGATGGTCTGGATGATACCCTGAATGAGAACACCGATGACCGATCCGAATACATTTCCGACACCACCGGACAGAAGTGTTCCGCCGATAACGGCTGATGCGATGGCATCCAGCTCCATACCCATATTCTGGAGAGAATAACCTGCAAGAGTATAGAAACTGAAGATGATTCCGCCAAGTGCCGCACAGAAACTGCATATCATGTAAGCACCGATCTTGACCCACTTAACATTAAGACCCATATATTCTGCACTTTGCTCGTTACTGCCGATGGCATAGATCGTGCGGCCGAAACGAGTATACTTCAATACATAGTATGCAACAAGAACTACCAAAAGTGCAAGGAAAACATACAGGTAAAGCTTGGCATTTGTTCTTCCGATCTTGAAAGTGATCTTTTTAAGAGCTGCTGCTTTGTAAAAACCGTTCTCGATGGGAATGGAAACCGTACTTACCACAGCGCACATTCCACGGAGTAGGAACTGGGAAGCCAGCGTGATGATGAAGGGCTGGATCTTGAACACCTGAACACAGTAGCCTACGCAGAATCCGTTCAAAAGTCCTATGGCCAGCACGATCGGGATCACGATCACCGCAGACCAGCCTCTCTGCAGGAGATATGCTGAGAGCACGCAGGTGAAAGCGACTACCGATGATACCGAGATATCGATTCCGCCTGTCAGCAGAACAAAGGTGATACCTACTGCAACCACGATCAGATAAGCGTTGTCGTTAAAAAGATTTAAAAAGGTTGATACCGTTCCGAAGTGATCGTACTTGATACTTCCCACGATGAACATGATCACAAACAGACAGAATGCGATGATCATCGAAATGTTTTCTATCTTGATGCTTTTCTTTTTCTTATTCATGCCTGTACCTCCTTGGCTGTATTCTTGGGGAACAGACTTTTGAATTTATCCATAAACGGCTTTGACTGGAGCAGGCAGACTATGATGACGATAACAGCCTTTGCAACTCGTGTCAGTTCCGGTGCGACACCGAAGGCATAGATCGTGGTCGTTATGGTCTGTACGATCAGAGCGCCGATGACACTTGAGATGATTGAAAATCTTCCGCCGGAAAGTGCCGTTCCGCCGATGGCAACCGCAAGGATACCATCCATCTCTATCATGAGTCCGCAGTTATTGCAGTCAGCGCCCTTGATGCCGGCACTCTCAATGATACCTGCAAGTGCAGCTGTCATACCGCAGAGGATGTATATGATCCACAGATTTCGCTCAACCTTGATACCGGCCAGACGGCTGGACTCGGGGTTTACACCGATGGACTCAACCTGCATACCAAAGGCAGTGCACTTGGTCAGAAGAAGGAAGAGTACGATGACACCTATTGCGATGTACATCGGAATGGGAAGCCCCAGAAAATAGCCACCGCTTATCTTGTAATAAGCATCGGAGGTAATGGTAACGATCTTGCCGTCAGCTATAAGCTGCGCAATACCACGGCCTGCGGTTAACAGGATCATGGTCGCTACCATGGGCTGAACCTTGAGCTTGGCTACCATGAAGCCGTTCCATGCTCCGCATACGGCGCCTGTCAGGATTGCGATCAGGACTGCAAGAGCAACATTCCCATTGAGACCTGCCAGAATCCTGCCGTCAACGATCGAGCAGGCAATGGCGCCCGATATAGCCATGACGGAGCCTACGGAAATATCAGTTCCGCCGGTTCCCAGAGCCATCGTCATTCCGGCAGCGAGAATCGCATATCTGCTTCCGTTTCTGAGAATGTCTATCAGTCGTCCGTACAAATGACCATCCACGATGGTGATCTTAAAGAAATCACCGCCTGATATGATGCCACAGATCAGAATTATGGCGATCAGGACGCAGAATGGTTTGAATTCCATTTTTTGCGTTAATTTTTTCATGTCTTATTTTCCTCCCGCCATCATTTTCATTATTGCGCCCTGGGTGATCTCTTCGCCCTTGAGGGAGCCTACAATCTCTTTATCTTTGAGGACAAACATCCGGTTGCAGCATCTGTCCATCTCGTCTATCTCCGAGGAAATGAAGATGCAGCTCATGCCTTGCTGTGCCAGATCAACGATGGTTTTCTGTATCTCGGCCTTGGCTCCGATATCAATTCCTCTGGTAGGCTCATCCAGGATGAGCAGATCCGGACGTGTTGCAAGCCAGCGGGCCAGAATTACTTTCTGCTGATTGCCTCCGGAGAGGTTTTTGATCTTCTGATCTGCGGAAGGAGTCTTGATTGACAGATCCTTGATCAGTTTAGCTGCTATTTCATCCGCTTCTTTTTTGGAGATCTTGTTGAAGATTCCGCGTTTCGACTGAAGCGCTATGATGATATTTTCCCTTATGCTCAGATCTCCGACGATTCCTTCCTTCTTTCGATCCTCGGGGCAGAAGGCCATGTCGTTCTTGATAGCATCGAGAGGATTATTGATGTCTTTCTCGCGGCCTCTGATGTACGTCTTGCCGCCTGTCTTTTTGTCAGCGCCGAAGATGAGTCTTGCGATCTCACTTCTTCCGGAACCGAGCAGACCGGAAAAACCGGTAACCTGACCCTTTTCTATGCTGACATTTACAGCTGATATCTCAGATGTTTCGCCGTTCTCAATCCTTATCAGCTCTTCCGATGCAGTTTCACCGGTCGAAACCTTGGGGATATCCTCCAGCTCGTCATAAAGCTTGCCGATCATTTTACCCACAAGTTCGATCATGGGAAGTTTGTCGGCATCGTAAGTACCTACATAGGTACCGTTCCTGAGGATCGTGATCCTGTCGGAAACTTCATATACCTGATCAAGGAAGTGGGTTACGAATACGATACCCATGCCCTTGTCTTTTAGCATATTCATGATCTCGAAGAGTTTTTTAACCTCTGCGGTTGAAAGAGAAGAGGTGGGCTCATCGAGAATAAGGACTTTAGCGCTTACATCAACGGCCCTTGCGATGGCGATCATCTGCTGGATGGCTACCGAGTAGTTGTCCAGCCGTTCTTCAACGTTGATGTCCAGGTCAAACTCCTTTAAGAGTTCGGCGGTCCTTGTATTGATCGTTTTCCAGTCGATATGTTTGCCCTTTCTGGGCTCGCGTCCTATGAACACATTCTCTGCCACGGACAGATCCGGACAAAGGTTAACTTCCTGATAAACAGTGCTGATTCCGGCATTTTGCGCATCAATGGGGCTGTGGGGATTGATCTCCTGATCGTTCATGATGATAGTACCGCTATCCTTGATCTCAACTCCCGTCAGCACCTTGATCAGTGTTGACTTGCCGGCTCCGTTCTCTCCCAGAAGGGCATGTATCTCGCCTGCTCTCAAGTCGAATTGTACATCGTCAAGAGCTTTAACCCCCGGGAAGTTCTTGCGAATGCCGCTCATTGTAAGTAACTCTTTTTCACCCATAAGATTCTCCCTATAAGGGGCGGATAGAGCCTTGAAAGGCTCTATCCGTTTAATCCCCTATGGCTATTTTAGTCTATTAGTATGTACGATTAGGAAGCTCTGCTTCAGCATCTTCCTGTCTGAATACACCGTCGTTGGAAACGATCCACTTGTCAACGGTTTCTCCGGCTTTCAGCTTGGCAGCCGTGTCAAAGATCTGCTCTGCAAGACAAGGGTTACACTCAACAGTACCGTTCATCTCGCCTGCAACCATAGCTTCGAATGCGCCCTTTACACCGTCGCAACCAACGATGACGATATCTTCACCGGGCTTTTTGCCTGCTTCTTTGATTGCTTCGATTGCACCGAGAGCCATATCATCATTGTGTGCGAATACAGCGTCGATGTCGTTGTGTGATTTAAGGAAGGACTCCATAACCTCTTTACCAAGTGCTCTTGTGAAGTCACCTGTCTGGGACTCGATGATCTGGATGTCAGGATATTTATCGGCAAGCTCGTTGTCAAAGCCTTCTTTACGCTCATTAGCTGCGGATGCACCGACTGTACCTTCAAGCTCTACAACATTTCCTTTTCCTTCAAGGAGATCGCCAACGATATCGGCTGCCTGAGCACCTTCCCAGATGAAGTCTGAGGAGATCTGTGTAGCATAGAGATCTGCACAGGACTCGTCAACACCACGGTCAACAAGGATGACAGGAATACCGGCTTCCTGAGCCTCTGTCAAAACTGCTTCCCAACCGGTCTCAACTACAGGAGGGAATGCGATTACATCAACGCCCATGTCGATGAAGTTACGGATTGCTTTGATCTGATTCTCCTGTTTCTGCTGAGCATCAGCGAATACAAGGTCGATCGTATCGGTGTGCTGTGCTGCATACCACTGTACATCGTTTGTCTCACCATCACGCCATCCGGACTCTTGTCCGATCTGAGCAAAACCAACTACGAGTTTGTCGTTAGCCGAGCTGGCTGCGGGAGCTTCTTCCTCAGCGGAAGCCTCTTCCTCGGCAGGAGCCTCTTCCTTGGCGCTAGCTGCTTCCTCTGTAGCTGCGGGTTCGGATGCCGATTCAGCAGGTGCGGACTCGGAACCACAGCCTGTCAACAATCCCAACCCCATTACGGTAGCAAGTGAAACTGCAAGAAACTTTTTCCTCATAAATAAATACCTCCTTTAAATTTTCGTTTATGAGTAAAACGATTGTTTTATGTGTAGTATAGTATTTTTTGATTTCGAAAGTCTTTACACTCTGTTAATCTGTTTTTATAAAATTTTATGCTTGCGGTCGGAAGCATGCAGGACGGTCAGGCCAATCATCATTAAATTAGAAAGAACACAATCAGAGCTTGAAAACCGGATGAAAATCGGAGCAAAAATCCGCACATCCGACTTGCGGCACAGCGCTTAATTTGATATAATCAGGTTACTTGGGACGGCTTAATTGTTCCGACAGGAAGAGATATGATCGATTTGACGGGATTGTTTTTGGTCTTGTTTTTTTTACGAAGTAAATGCTTAAAAAAGCAAAAAATATAACGGAGGATGGGAACATGGAAGAAAAAGGTAAAAAAAGACACTCGATCAGATTGAAACTTGTGCTGATGGCCGGTGTTCCGGCATTTATCATCGGGGCTGCGCTGATAGTTGTCGGCAACCTGTCGCTTGGTGATAATATGGAAAAACAGCGTCTTCAGGGGCTTGTAGCATCTGCCTATGCTTATCGGGATATCGGATTGACCGGAAAAGACCGCGAGGCGGGAGACAACGCCATTGAGGAAACTCTGAAAAAAGATACCGGTTATGATTATACGTGGTTTGACGGTGATACAAGAAAGAATTCATCCCTTGGTGCTTCCGTCATAGGGACAAAAGCGGGTGATGAAGCCATCGCTACAGTGATTAAGAGCAAACAGGTATTCACCAGCAAAAAAGTAGAGATTAATGGTCAGAAATATATGGTGGCATATGTACCCGTGATCGAGAATGGTCAGGTAACAGGAATGGCATTTACGGGCTATCCCAGCGCTGATATGACGGCGGATACGACAGCTGCGGCTTTCAAACTCCTGATTGTGGGAGTGACGCTGGTTGTGATTTCCATCGTGGTTACCATAATGATTGCGAAAGCAATGACCAAGGATATCATGAGAGCCGATGTAGCATTAAAGGCCATCACGGAGGGCAGGTTTGAGCCAATCGAAGGTCAGATCAAGAGATCGGATGAGATCGGCGAGATCATGCATAGCACCAATACTGTCATCGGAGCTCTTGGATCCCTGATCGAAAAGATCAAATCAAATGCGGAAAAGATCACACGGTCTTCAAGTGAATTTTATGATATGTCGGAGCAGATCTCACAGACAGCGGAAAATGTATCGGAATCCGTACAGGAGATCGCATCGGGTGCGGCACAGCAGGCCGATGAGATACAGAATGCGAACACTAATGTAGGATATATCGGTGATGCTGTTACGAACGTTCAGGATTCATCGGAACATCTGAAAGATCTTGCCAACAAGATGAAGGATGCCTCTCATGTATCCAATGAGTCGCTTTCCGAGCTGCAGACATCATCAAATGATATGACTGCCAAGATAGAAGATATTTCGGAGACGATAACCGCAACCCAGAATGCCGTATCGGTTATCTCCGAAAAGGTGGAGGGCATCACATCCATCGCATCACAGACCAACCTTCTTTCACTGAACGCATCCATTGAGGCAGCAAGAGCCGGTGAGTCCGGAAGAGGCTTTGCGGTTGTGGCAGAGGAGATCGGAAAGCTTGCCGATGATTCGAAGCGGATGGCTGATGAGATCATGAGTGAGATGAATGTCCTTCTTGAAAAAGCCCAGTCAGCTGTACATGCCGCAAATGAGGTCAAGGTTGCAAACCTTGAACAGCAGAACTCCCTTGGTGAAACGATCGTTGCCATCAATGGGATGATCGAAGATATCAACGAGACTGTGAACGGTGTTGAGGCCATTTCAAATGGCGCGGATCAGTGCGACAGATCCAAGAATGTGGTGGTAGATACCATGAGCGCTCTGTCTGCGATATCCGAGGAAAATGCCGCATCGGCAGAAACCACAGGAGCGTCAATGGAAGAACTTACGGCAACCGTTACTACGCTTGCGGGTTCAGCAAATGGCCTGAAAGAGATAGCGGATGTACTCAGCAAAGAGGTATCCTTCTTTGATGTCTGATTTTACTTGACTTTGACGTTTTTCGGATGCTTTTTGCAACTCAGATAAAGATGACCCGGCTCTGAACAGAGCGAGGTTGGCAACAGAACCGGGATCGGTCGGGCTGCATCGGTAAGATGCAGCCCGTTAAATTTATAAAACGGGAGGTAATATGCATGAAGATCATAACACTGGAAGAACATTATGCCGATCAGAGCATTATGGATGCAAACAATGCATATAACAAAAACCGTCCGCCAATGAGTCCCGAGCAGGAAGAGGCGATGAAGTTTCTCATGTCCCGTTCGTTCCCCGGTCAGGAACTTCTTGACTTTTCGAAGAGAATCGAGTATATGAACCGGAATCAGATAGATATGCAGGTATTGTCCATGACGTCGCCGGTATCCGATCTGGTTCCGGCCAAGCAACAGGTCAGCATCTGCAGACAGGCGAACGATATCACGGCAAAACATATGGAGGAATACCCCGACCGTTTTCTGGGATTTGCCTCCCTGCCCATGGCGGATCCGGGGGCGGCTGCCGCCGAACTGGAGCGCTGCGTAAAAGAACTGAAAATGAGCGGCACAATGCTGGCGGGGAGATATAAGGGAAGATTCTATAATGAGCCGGAGTTTTTGCCGATCTTTGAGAAGGCTGCAGAGCTGGATGTGCCGGTATATTTCCATCCTGCGCTGATCCCGATGCAGGTGCAGGAGGCATATTATATGTCGGATTCCTACTCCCTGATCGTCGGATCGGAGCTGGCTTCGGCAGGGTACGGATGGCACTCCGAGGTGGGAATCCAGATCGTGAGAATGATCCTTTCCGGTATTTTTGATAAACTGCCGGATCTTAAATTTATCTCAGGTCATTGGGGTGAGACGATACCGGCGTTTCTTGAGCGTATGGATACCATTATGGATCAGGAGATCACAGGTCTCAAAAAGAAAGTATCCGAGTATTACAAAGAACATGTTTACATAACACCGAGCGGCATCATGTCGAATGATCAGCTGGAATACATCGTCAAGGTGATGGGAGCGGATCATGTGATGTATGCCATAGATTATCCGTATATGAAGCCTGAGAATGTATATGAGTTCCTGGCAGGGAGCAGTTTGTCCGACGAGGAGAAAGAATTGATAGCCCATGGTAATGCGGAGAGGATTCTGCACATATAAGAAATCAGGAGGAAAAGGAATATGAGAACAGTCATTGTTACCGGTGGAAACTCGGGGCTGGGGTTTGAAACGGCAAAAAAGATCGCAAAGAATCAGGATTACAAAGTCATTCTCGCCTGCCGTAATCCGGAGAAGGCCAGGGAAGCTGTCGGCAAAATCAAGGAGGAAACCGGAAATGAGAATATCCTGAGCATGCAACTGGATACCGCTTCTCTTGCATCGGTCCGGAAGTTTGCTCAGGACTATGAGAGCGGTGATAACGGCAGGATTTACGCATTGCTTTTGAATGCCGGTATAAACGGAATGAACAGCGGCCTGACGGAGGATGGAATGGAAATCGTTTTCCAGACAAATCACCTCGGACATTTTCTGCTGGCTAACCTGCTGCTGCCGCACATGGAGGCGGATGGAAAGATCTTCTCCACCAGCAGCGATATGCATGATTCGCCTATGGGCAAGATGGTATGGGAAGGGACGGAGGCATTGGCGCATCCGTCGGAAGACGGGAAGAAGTCGCGTCTTCGTTATTCTTTCTCCAAGCTGTGCAATCTGTATTTTGTCTATGAACTGGCAGGGAGACTGAAATCGGATGGCAGTGGCATTCGTGTTAATGCGTTCAATCCCGGCTTTATGCAGACCAATTTTGCGCCCGTGGATAAAGCGCGCACAGCAATGGTAAAAATGACTATGCCAAAGCGTTTTGGCGATCTTGAGAAGTCTTCGGATGCATATGCGGAGCTTGTGGTAAATGATGAACTTGCAGTGACATCTGCCAATTATTACGACCGGAGCACCACGGCGATCAGGAGTTCGGAGCTTTCCTACAATACGGCAAATGCGAAGGAGCTGTGGGAGGCAAGCGAAAAGCTGTGCGGGATATAAACAAATTAACCACAGAGGGGAGCGCTCCCAATGCAGGATTTTTTTAATACGGAAAGAATGTATGCGATCGCACAGATTGTCAGAACACTGATGCCGATCATGGCGGCAATCGGAACTGTGACCTCGGTTATCGGTCTCTGGAAGATTTTTCGCAAGTGGAATCAGCCCGGATTCCTGTCACTTATTCCATTTGCAAGAGGCTGGATCTTCGGGAGAGACAGTAATAAGAGACCGAGACTGTTATACAGTATTTCCGATGGCGTGATACTTTTGCTGACCCCGATCTTTTACTGGATCAGAGCCACAGGCACCCTGACGGAAGCGCATATCGGAGGGTTCACCTTCTATGTGGACAGATCCATGATCATCATCACGGTGATCTGGGCAATAGCTGAGGTTACAAGATTTGGCAGTTCGGTATATATCTCCGCAAATCTGGTCAAAAAGAACGGGCAGAAGAAAAGATGGATTCTGTCATGGGTCCTGCTTCCCAAGCTTTCAAGGATCGTCTGGGGATTTTCCAGCAGGTTTGTAAAGGAAGATGCGAAGGGATGATCTGAGAGGGAGATCATGATTTCAGTAAAAGGGATTGAAAAATCATTTTTTGGGAAAAAAGTTCTGCAGGGCGTTTCCTTTGAAGTGTCCGAAGGCAGTATTTACGGGCTGATCGGAAAGAACGGCGCAGGCAAGACTACGTTGATGAAGATCATGACGGGGCTTCTTGGCGCAGATGCCGGCAGTTGTTTTT
Source organism: uncultured Lachnospiraceae bacterium (assembly GCA_905236705.1). Taxonomy (GTDB): domain Bacteria; phylum Bacillota; class Clostridia; order Lachnospirales; family Lachnospiraceae; genus RGIG7926. Next base: position 13,682 of record CAJOOZ010000082.1, read on the forward strand.
TCGGAAAAGAAGAATGCAGGATCGGTTATCTTCCCGATCTGCCCGGATTTTATGAATATCTGACAACGGATGAATATCTGGATTTTCTTTTGTTTGATAAAAATCCAATCAGACGCAACAAGCTGCTGGAGATGGTCAGTCTTGCGCCGGGACTGAGGATCAAAACCATGTCCCGCGGTATGCGTCAGCGTCTGGGGATTGCCGCGGTCCTGGTCAATGATCCGCAGGTGGTGCTGCTGGATGAACCTACCAGTGCCCTGGATCCCGCAGGACGCAGCGATGTCAAAGAGATTCTGCTGCGGCTTAAAAAAGAGGGCAGGACCATTATCCTATCCACCCATATCCTGGCGGATATGGACAGCATCTGCGATCGGGCAGGCTTTCTTCACAACGGCGTTATCGTCAGAGAAGTGGATATGAACGAGAACAGGGAAAGTGCGGCGGGAATGGTGATTCGCTTTGCTTCGGAGCCGGACCTGAAAACACTCTCCGGCTACATCAATCCGATCTACAAGGTGGATCCGCTGACTATCAGGCTGGATTTTTCAAAAGAAAACAAACAGGAAAGCCAGCAGAATATCCTGAAAGGATTGTCTGTTCTGCCGCAGGAGATCACTTCCATCAGGACAACGGAGCAGTCTCTGGATCAGATCTTTCGGGAGGTGTGCCAATGAGTGAAGGATTGATCTGTTGTATGAAAAAGGATATCAGGGAATGTGTCCGCAGCGGTAAGGTCATTCTTTTTGCGGCAATGGTAGCCGGGATCGGCCTTATGATCATGGCATTTACTTTTATCTTTTCGGATATTCCCGAAGCGTTGTGGAGCCAGCTGCCCGGATTTGATATCGATTCGCTGGAAGAGCTGATCAGCACGATGTATCCCAAGATGGTGCGGGAAAACATCGGCGTGTTTTCTTATTACATCGGATTCTTTTTTTCGCTGGTCGTGGTCCTGGTGATTCATGGGATCCTGACCAGAGAGCGGGATAATGGCAAATGGATCCTGCCTGTGGAACAGGGATATAACAGGATGGATTTTCTCGGCAGCAAAATACTGGTATACGGAACGCTGTCCGGCGGGTGCGTTCTGGCGGGATACCTTCTCTATTTTGTATTTGCCTGCAGCTTTATGGAAAGGAATATGTCCTTCGGACACGCTCTTTTCTGTGGCGTGATACATGCCTTAAACCTGTTTTTTATCGTGGCTTACACGCTGCTTCTTTCTCTTCTGTATCCCACGCCGGTGCTTTCGGCCGTATCCGTTATCGCGACAGTCATCCTGGTGCCGGATGTGGCGGGATATTTTGCGGCGGGAAAATATCTGCCGACTTATCTGCTCAGTTTTGTGTACGACAGCAGTGACAGATATGGCGATGTGGCGGTGCCGCTGATGTTCAACATTACCATTCTGGCGATCCTGTGGGTCGTGGTTTCCAACCGGGAAGATAAAAGCTGAAGGATCCTAGATCAGTTTTTTGACACCGGGGATCAGGCGGACGAGCATGATGATCGCTGCATAGATGACAAACTCTGCCAGTACAGACAGAAGGCTGGGCAGATACGGCCCCAGAAAAGCGGAGGTGTGGTCGTCGATCCATCCGAAGATGGTATAGGACAGAGTGGTCTGGTTTTCGATGATAAAGATGCCAAACACGGTTGCCCCCAGAGAGGTGATCAGAGTATGACATTTTTCGGGGAGCTTGTCTCCATATCGTTCAAACAGCCGTCGGCATCCCCAGAATAAAAAGCAGGCGGGGGCATAGATGCACCACTGGCGCATCCGTTCCACATACTGGGAATCGCTCATTTTTACGGCAGCGATTACCCCGATGATACCCATGATCAGAGAGAAAGCGGCAAGGACTCCCATGACGGCACCCAGCCGTTTTTCTTCTTTTTCGCTGAATCCTTTTTCCTTCAGATGACTTAAAAAATAACCGCTGACAGTAAAGATGATCAGCCAGCAGTCACTGGGCCAGTCTGTCACATACAGGTGAAGAAAGAGCTTGTTGACCTCCTTTGGCGCCTGCCAGAAGTACCAGCAGATCCCGTAGGCGGAGTAGATCACAAAAACACTGGTCATAAAGAGGATCACCTGGGCTTTGTTTGCATGTCGGGCAATGAGCCCGAGAAACGGCATCATCAAAAGGAAGCCGATATAAGCGTAAAAATACCAGTTGAGCTTGACCTTAAAATTGCCGGGCTCATTGTAAGCCAGAATAAAAAAGATGCTGCAGAGTGCCATCACGATAAGCATACGGACAATCCTGCGGGTAAAGGTTCTGGAGAATTTTTCTTCCTTTTCCAGCAGCAGTGTTCCGGAAATCATAAAAAAGAAGGGTGCGCCGCATTTGGCAAGAATCGAAAAAACGGTTTTGATAAGATAACTTGCATCGATCCGTGTCAGTGTTTCGATGTTGTAAAAAGCAACTCTGTGGTTGAACAGGACCATCATAATGGCAATGATCCGCAAAAAATCCAGATAGGTTTTTCGTTTTGTCATGGCAGGCTCCGTTTCGTGATTCTGATTGTTTCAGTATATCAGATTTTATCGTGAAAAGGAACTATTGTCGAGGTCGCCGGAAACTGATATAATCAATTGGATGGTCCGTTGCAGTGATCAAAAGAAGTGGGAGATGCTTTATGAGCAAGGCTGTTATCAAGGTGCTGGCCGCAGAGGGAATGCGGATACTGACAGTGCCCCTGAGGCTGTTGCCGGTCAAAAGAAACCGCATATTGTTCACAGGACTGACCGGCGGAAAAAGCTATGATTATTCCTGCAATCCCAAATATATTTATGAATATTTAAAAGAGCATGAACCGCAAAGGTATGAGTATGTCTGGGCAGTGGCAGACCCGGGGCGCTTTTCCTTTCTGGAAGATGAGGGCGTCATGCTGGTGAAACATTATTCCCTTCGCTCTTTTAAGGATCTGCTCACATCCCGGGTCATCGTGACGAACGGCTCCTATGCACCCTGGTTTGCATTTCGCAAAAGCCAGTACGTGATCAATACCTGGCATGGGGGCGGGGCATATAAAAATGTGGAAAACGAGACGCCCAATGCGGATTGGGCCACCCGCAGGAGGGCGCGATTTTGCGCCGACAACATTGATCTGTTTCTGGCCAGTTGCCGGGTGCAAAAGGAGCAGATGATACGGACAACCTATCAGTATCGCGGACAGGTCCTTGAGGCAGGTACGCCCAGAAATGATATGCTGGTAAACGGGAATACGGTTGCGGCAGCAGAGAAGGTGCGCCGGTATTATGAAATCCCAGCAGGTGCAAGGATCGTGCTGTATGCACCCACCTACCGCAATCTGCAAACAAAGGTCTGTCTGGATGCGGACGCGCTTCTGGCGGCACTTGAGAAAAACGGAGAAAAATGGTATCTGATCAGTCGTTATCACAGATATCAGGAATCCTCCTCCAATGTGTCGGTAGTGGGAGACAGGGTTTTAAATGGCGCGGATTATCCGGATATGCAGGAGCTCTTATGTGCGGCAGATGCCATGGTGACGGACTATTCCTCCTGTATCTGGGATTACGGTTTTCTGGAAAGACCCTGTGCATTGTTTGTGCCGGATAAGGAAGAATATATCAGCAGTAACGGTTTTTATGTAGGACCGGATGACTGGCCGTTTCCGCAGACGCGAAGCGTGGATCAGCTGGCAGAAGCGCTGGGCGAACTCTTATCCGCAGGAGAGTCTTTTGAAGCATACCGGAAAAGAGTCAGAAAGCATCTGGCTGAGCTGGGAAGCTATGAGACAGGCAGGGCAGCCGAGGCCGTTGCCGGGAAGATCAAAGAATACACAAATGCTTAGAGAGTTTATCAAACGGTTCGTTTTTCATATCGTTTATCCGTGCTGTTACGGGATCGGACGGCTGAAACCACTGAAGAAAAAGAAGGCGGTCTTTGTTCAGACGCATGGAAAGATTCTGTCGGACAATTTTGAGCTGTTATATCAGAAAATGAAAGAAGAAGGATATGATAACCGTATCCGTTTTCTGCGGATATCCGATTCCGGCTGGGGAAGCATCATCCGCCGCTCCATAGGTCTGTTGTTTGAGATAGCGGATGCGGGCGTGATCCTGCTGGATGAATCCAACAGTCTGATGGGCAGTTTTCGCATCAGAGAGGGCAGCAAAGTCATCCAGTTATGGCATGCCTGCGGCGCCTTCAAAAAATGGGGCTACAGCGTGGCGGACAAGTCTTTCGGAGACGATGCCGAGTCTCTGATGAGGTTTTCGGGACACAGGAATTATTCGCTGGTAACAGTCAGCGGCGAACAGATCTGCTGGGCGTATGAAGAAGCCTTCGGATTGCCCGTGGGCGGCAATATCGTAAGGCCTTTGGGCGTCAGCAGAACGGATGTGTTTTTTGACCGGGGGCGCAGGCAGGAAGCTTTTCGTAAATTGGAAGGGTTGAACCTGCAGACGGAGGGCAGACAGATCGTGGCATACCTGCCGACCTTCCGCGGCAGCATAGCAAAGGCTGAAGGAGCGAAGGGCTTTGATGTCCAAAAACTCCTGCCCTTCAGAAAGCGGTATGTGTTTTTGATCAAAAATCACCCCTTTGTCAAAGAGCCTTTTGAGATCCCTGCATCCTGTCGTGATTTTGTGACACAGATCGGGACACAGATGAGTGTGGAGGATATGCTGATGACGGCGGATGTTCTGATCACTGACTACTCTTCCGTGATCTTTGAATTTTCGCTGATGCAAAAGCCCATGCTCTTTTATGCTTATGATTATGACGACTATGATCTCGAAAGAGGGTTCTATTATCCCTATCGGGATTTCGTACCGGGAAAGATCTCTGAAAATATGGATGAGCTGACAGAGTCTCTTAAAAGGATCGATGAATATGACAAAAAAAAGCTGTCCGATTTTCGGACACATTTCATGAGTGGGTGCGACGGCCATGCCACGGACAGGATTTTGGAATTTATCACAGCTTCCTAATTTCGCTTACTATACAATCCATTTCAGAATAGTTTACAGGAGGATTTTTTATGTCTGAAATATCCGGCTCAATGCCAGGCGATCAGGTCATGATCGGGATCGGTGCTTTATTTTGTCTGGTTGCTACTTATCTGCTCCTTCGGTTTCCGCCCGCCTTTCTGCCCAAGGATCACGGCAGGGCTTTTGCCGTTAACGGTGCCTTGTCCAAGGGTAAAACCAGAGGCGTGGGACTGATCATTGTATCGGTGTTTCTGGCGACCGGACTTTTGTTTCTGCCGCTGTCCAGAGAATATATCATATACGGTACGCTGTTGTTTTTGATGATGCTGTCCGGCTATCTGGATGATGCGGCCAAAAATCCCTGGAGCGATTACAAAAAGGGAGCCATTGATCTGATCATATCAATATTAGCAGTTGCTAACTTTGTGGTGAATAATTCCACGCAGATCGTGTTTTTCAACAGAACCGTCACGTTGCCTGTCGTTGTTTACGTTATTTTGGGGACCGTTCTTATCTGGGTGTCCGTGAACGTGACCAACTGCTCCGACGGAGTGGATGGTCTTTGCGGCAGCGTTTCCGTTGTGATATTTCTGGCGTATGCCCTGATCTTTCATCAGCAGCTGGGAGAAGCCTATACGGGGAGCTGTCTGGTTTTTGCCGCCGCCCTTTTGGCGTATCTTCGTTTTAACTGGTCCCCCAGCACGATGCTGATGGGGGATGCGGGATCGAGAGCCATCGGAATCTGGGTGGCGATCCTGGCGATGAAAAGCTCTCATCCGTTTTCATTTATATTGTTGGGACTGGTGTTTATCCTGGACGGCGGTCTGGGGCTGGTCAAGGTTTTTATCATGCGTTTTTTTAAGATCCCGTTTTTAAAAAATATCCGGTTTCCTCTGCATGATGAGCTGAGAAAAAAAAGAGGCTGGAAAGATGTACCCGTTGTAATGTTTATGATCGCCTGTCAGATCGTCATGTTCGTTTTGACGGGGCTTTTGAATCTGCTTGTAAAATAAGATGACAGAAAGTAGTTTGTTGTTTTCCGGTATCGTATTTCTGTTTCGACTCTTACCGGCATTTATCATAATCTATCTGCTGACTCCCCAAAGATACAGAAGTATCTCTATGTTTTTCGGAAGTCTGATTTATTATGCGGCTATTGAGCCGCATTTTGTCTGGATACTGCTTTTGCTTGTCATGCTCAATGCGCTCCTTGCGGCGCCCCGCAGCAGATGGCGGATGCTTCTTTTGGTGAGTCTTGATGTGGCATTGCTGGCAGCGGCCAAGATCCGTTGCGTAACGGCCCAGGGAGCCGCCCTGCCTGTCGGGATCAGTTTTTATGTGTTTAAAATGATCTCTTTTCAGGCGGATCTGTATACCGGCAGACTGGAACAAAAGCCCTCGTTCTTTCAGGCGGCGGAATATTTTGTGATGTTTCCGCAGCTGTTGCAGGGTCCCATTGCCGGATACGGAGAATTATACTCAGGCAACACCCACAAAGCGGGTATCAGGGAGGCGGAGGAAGGAGTTTCCCTTCTGATGACCGGAGTCTGCATGAAGGTACTTCTGGCAGATCAGCTGGGACTGATGTGGGAACAGATCCGGCGGATCGGTTATGAGAGTATTTCCACACCGCTGGCGTGGCTGGGAGCGTATGGCTACTCTTTCCGGCTCTATTATGATTTTTGGGGCTATTCCCTGATGGCAGCCGGAATGCTTATGATCTTTGGTTTCCCTTATGTGGAGAATTTCAGGCATCCTTATGCCGCCCGGGGCGTTGCGGATTTTTACAGGCGCTGGCACATTACGCTGGGGCGGTTTTTCAGGGACTATGTTTATATTCCGCTGGGCGGCAGCAGAAACGGCGTTGCCAGGGCAGTGCGCAATCTGTTCGTGGTATGGCTGTTGACGGGGCTCTGGCACGGACAGAGTATCAACTTTCTGATCTGGGCGGCGGTGCTATTGGCACTGATCCTCTGGGAAAAATTTATTGCATACACACTGCTGCAAAAGTTCCCGATCCTGGGCAGACTTCATGTCTGGATTCTGATTCCTGTCACCTGGGTGATCTTTGCAATCCATGATCCTGTTTTGCTGAAATGTTACATGACCAGACTCTTTCCTTTTTTCGGAAACGGGATCAACGTCAATCCGCAGGATTGGAGAAAACCGCTGGAGGGGTGTGGTGTGGAGCTTGCGGTCAGCGTGGCACTGCTGGTGCCGGCCGTATCGGGATTTGCCTGCAGACATAAAGACAATGTGATCCTGAAGCTTGTTTTATTTGCACTGTTCTGGTTTGCGATCTACAGGGTTGTGATCAGCAGCTCCAACCCGTTTATGTATTTGAATTTCTGAATCGCAGAGAGTATGACCTGATATGGAAATGAAAAAATCCGGAGACAAAAAACAGCATAAAAGTGTTCCCATTCTAATCTGGCTTTTGCCGCTTTCTGCGATAGCCATGTCCCTTTTCGGGTATCTGGAGGCAGACGGTGTCTATCACAGATCGGAAGTGGATCTGCTTAAGACCCCCGGTTTTACGGTGGTGCTGGAAGGAGTCAGGGACGGGATCTACCCCTTTACCCTGCTGCCGGCAAAAGAGCAGGAGGCAGACAAAGCAGGCGCTGAGGCGTTGTCAGCAAAGGAGTCTGTGAAACAGCAGGAGGCAGACGGGTCCGGTGATAAGGCGTTGCCGGCAGAGGAGCCTAAAAAAGAACAAAAGGCAGATGAAGCCGGCGAGGAGGCGCACAAGGCAAGGACGGAGATAACCGTAAAAACAGAAGGTGTAGAAACAAAGGCTGAAGAGAAGTCTGAGAGTATCTCGGAGAGCGGACCGGATAGCGTATCGGAAAGCATTGATGTGGATATGACTGTATATGAGGTGCCGGAGGAAAGCGGCTGCCCTGTATTCGGGGCGTATGACTACGGAAACGCCTCAGCGCAGTACAGAGGACCGGCAGACTGGAGCCCCGAGAAGAATACGGAGGGCATGTTTGCGGCAACAGGTCCTTTCTATGAGCTGGGGGAAGTGGATGAGAGCTATTTTGCAGATGCGCTTTATATTGGTGATTCCAGAGTGGACGGACTCTGCGATTACGGTGATCTGGAGGATTATGCCACTTTTGCCTGCAGGGATTCCCTTACGATCTACAAGCTGTTCGACGAGAGCCTGAGATTCAGTGGCCCGGGCGGGATCAGAGGATATGCGTCTCTAAGCGAGATATTGTCCTTCAGGAGCTATGGCAAAATCTATCTTCAGATCGGGATCAATGAGGTCGGCACGGGCAATACCAAACAGTTTTACGAAGAATACCAAAAAGTGCTGATGAAGCTCAGGGCGGCTCAGCCCCTTGCGGATCTGTATATAGACGGGATCATGCATGTGACTGCATCAAGAAGCAGCTCCGATCCCGTGCTGAACAATGTGAATATCGTGGAGAGAAACCGGGCGATATCCACATTGGCAAACGGGAGAGACATTTTTTATATTGATATGAATCCTGTTGTGTGTGATGAGAAAGGAAACCTGTTATCGGAGCTGTCGATGGACAATGCTCATCTGAAGGCATCCGCCCACAGCCACTGGCGTGAATTTTTACTCACACATGCTGCCCTGAAGCAGACGGCCTTTCTTCCTGCTGAGGGAAGAGAACGTTTTTGAACGGCAACAGTACCCGGTACAGAACCAGTCCCAGAATACCGCAGGAGATCATTTCGCCGATCCCGACAGACAGCATCAGATATACGATACCGCCGGGAGCCAGATAGACGTATTGCAGGATAAAAGGAACGAACAGGGTGTTGGCAAGGATTGGCGGCAGCGGCAGTAAAAGAGAGCTGCGTTTTCGAAGAAGCCGGGTGCCAAAAGCGCCGATCAGGGTTGCAAGAGAGCCCAGCAGAATGTCCCAGATCGCACAGCCTGTCAGGGTGTTGGACAAAAGGCAGCCCACGAACAGCCCCGGAACGGCCGCCGGCGTAAAAGCGGGCAGAATGGTAAGGGCTTCGGAGATCCTGATCTGGATGGCTCCGTTAGCCAGCCCCAGGGCGTTAATGAAATAGGTCATTACAGTGTAGATTGCCGCGATCATCGCGGCCTGCGTGATGAATAAGATGCGTTTGTGTTTCATGATGAAATTCTCCTTTAGTTTTGTTTTAGGTCAGGAAGGTCTCGAACTGACCGGATTATGATCCGCCGTGGCGAATGCGAAGGTTACTATAACATATCCAAAGGACAAAAGCAAGTGCAGGATGAGTCGAAAAAAAGAGATAAAAGACGGGATGAAAAAAGAGGTGAAATGCGGGAAGAAACCGGCGTATGTATATATGCTGCGGTGCGAGGGAGGCTCTCTTTACACAGGGATCACGACCGATCCTGAAAGGAGATTTGCGCAGCATGTCTCAGGCGGGAATGCGGCGGCCAGATACACACGCTCCCATTCGCCCCTTTTTATGGCGGCGGCCTTTTGCCTGCCGGATCTGAAAACAGCTGCCAAATTTGAATACGCCATCAAGCAACTGTCCAAGGAAAAGAAGGAGAAGCTTGTGGAAAGTCCCGACATGATCACTGCGCTGCTGCCGCATCTGGCTGAATACAGACCTGTTCCCCTAAAGACAGAGCTTCTGCCCGGACATGGCTGAAAACGTACATTACGATTGTATTTTCCGGCAAAAAAGTGTAAAGTAGAGTGAAGAAGAGGTAGTGTGTATGGGAAAGCGATCAAAAAGAAAAGATGCCGCAGATGCCGTGAAAATCGAAAATAATGCAGGAATCGTCGAAGATGCTGAAGCAATTGATACGGCTTCGACGGCTTCGACGGCTTCGACGGTGGAAGTGGTCGAGATGGCGGATGTCGCAAGCGTTGCATTGTCTGAGGTCAAAGACAGACGGGAAAAGAAAAGTGCAGACAGTGAGCAGCCCGAGAAGGAAGAGAACGAGAAGAAAGGGAAAAAGAAGGCAAAGAAGAAGAGTATTCAGAGGGTACTGATCAACGTTGCCGTCCTTCCCGTGGTCATCCTCGGCGTAATTCTGACCATCAGCAATCTGCGGACATTGAGAAATAATCTGGAAACACAGGTCACCGAGACGCTGGACATCGCGGCGACCTCACTTTATAATACCTATTCCCTGATCGAGCCCGGAGATTATTGGATGAACGGCGACCGTCTGTACAAGGGGGGGATTTCCCTGAACGACAGATATGAGATCGTGGATGCGCTCAAACAATCCTATCATCTGGATCTGATGTTATTTTACAAGGATACCGGTATGCTGACCACGATCAAGGATGAGAATGGTGTCAGACAGACCGGTTACAAGGCCGATGATGAAACGGTACACTGGGTTCTGGAATCCAACCGCAAATTTTTCACCAAGAATCTGACCATCGGCAACCAGTCTTTTTACGGATATTTTGTGCCGATGATCAATCGAAACGGCGATGTGGTGGGAATGGCCTTTGCCGGCAGGGATACCGAGGAGGTTCAGCAGGCGTGGCTGGCGGCTATGCTTAAATCCGTCATCATCTCCGTGCTGGCTATGCTGATCACATTACTGTTCTGTATCACGCTGAACAGGCAGATCACAACCTCTCTGACCTCGATCCAGAAATATCTGGGAGGGTTAGCAGGAGGCAACTTTGATATGAAGATGCCCCTGAATGTGCGGCGCAGATCCGATGAGATCGGTGATATGGGCCGGTATGCCATCGAAGTATGCAAGGAGCTGGAAAAGAAGATCACCACCGATCCTCTGACAGGTCTTTTGAACAGACGGGCCTGCAATCTGAGGCTTCAGAAGCTGCTGGATCTCTGCAATCGGGATAAAGCCGCCAGAGCAACCGTGACCATCGGCGATATCGATCATTTTAAACGGGTCAATGATACATACGGACATGAGTGCGGCGACGTCGTTCTGAAAAAGGTTTCGCAGATCCTCAAGGAGGAGATGAAGGACGGGATCGTTGCAAGATGGGGCGGTGAGGAGTTTCTGGTCGTTCTTCCGGTAAATGCGGATGATATGATCCCGAGGCTGGACGAAACCCTGAAAAAGATCAGAAACAGTATATTTGAATATGAGGATTTCGAACCCTTTAATGTGACGATGACCTTTGGCGTTAACGGCAGCGTCCGCAATAAAACCATGGATGATGTGATCAAAGAAGCAGACCGCTGTTTGTATGACGGAAAAGAGACGGGTCGAAACAGGATCGTTACGGTTGATGGAAATATCTATTTGCCCGACGGCAGCGTAACAACCATTGAAAATGAAAGGGCAAAGCTTGAATAGAGGGCTTTTTAGACAGTTATGATCTTTAACTCGGTAACATATTTGGTTTTCTTTCCGGCAGTGACGCTTCTGTATTTTCTGCTGCCATACAGATTCAGAAATCTCTGGCTGCTGGCGGCCAGCTTTCTGTTTTATATGAATTGGAATGCCGCATACGGTCTGCTTCTTTTGGGATCTGTCGTCATCACCTATCTGACGGCTCTTTTGATGGAAAAGACGTCGGAGCAGGGCAGGCGACGGGCGGTCATGGCAGTGGGGCTTTTGCTCAATCTTGGTGCGCTGATCTATTTCAAATACAGTGGTTTTCTGATCGACAATCTGAATCTTATTCTGCCCGGCAGGGAGTTTAAGGCACCGGATATTTTGCTGCCGGTGGGGATCTCTTTTTACATTTTTCAGGCACTTGGCTATATGCTGGATGTATATTACCAAAAGATCGCAGCGGAAAAAAACTTTTTCAAATATGCGTTGTTTGTTTCCTTTTTTCCGCAACTGGTTGCCGGACCGATCGAACGGAGCAAAAATCTGCTGCCCCAGTTTGATGAAAAGCATGACTTTGACGTGGACAGGGTTCGCAGCGGGCTTCTGATGATGCTCTGGGGCCTGTTTATGAAGATGGTGATCGCAGACAGACTGTGTCTGATCGTGGATCACATCTTTGATTCCTATCTGGAATATAACGGGATGGAGATCATTCTGGCGGTAGCGCTTTTTACGATCCAGATCTATTGTGATTTCAGCGGTTATTCCTACATCGCCATCGGCAGCGCGAGGGTGCTGGGATTTAAACTGATGGACAATTTTCATCATCCGTTTTTATCCTGCAGCATCCATCAATACTGGAAGAACTGGCATATTTCCCTGACCAGCTGGTTTACGGATTATGTCTATATCCCTCTGGGCGGTAACAGAAAGGGCAGGCTGAAAAAATACAGAAATACATTTCTGGTCTTTCTGATCAGCGGTTTCTGGCACGGTGCCGCCTGGAATTATGTGATCTGGGGCGGATTTAACGGGATGCTGATGGTACTGGAGGAGGCACTTACACCGCTTAGAAACAGGGCTTTAGCTTTTCTGAAGGTGGATAAGGAGAGTTTTTCCTATCGGTTTTTTGCGGGACTTGGTACCTTTGGTATCGTGGTGTTTACGTTCCTGATCTTCAGGGCGCCCACCATCTCACAGGCCGTCGCCATGCTACGTCAGATCAAGGCCAGACCCTCGGTTGTCAGTCTGTTTGGAGAATCCTGGAGCCGACTGGCGGAAGCGGGCGGGCTTGAAGGCATAGAGCCCGTGGCGGTTCTGCTGGCGATCCTGCTTTTGCTGCTGGTGGATTACATGCAGTTTCGGCAAAAGGATGTGGCAGGGCTGGTTCTTTCCCAGGCATTGCTCTTTCGCTGGATGGTATATCTTGTTTTGCTCGGAACCATTATCCTGTTCGGCATATACGGGAATGAATATACACAGACAGCATTTATCTATTTTCAATTTTAGACTATGAAAAAAGTGAGATTTGCTTTAAACTGCATAGTGATGCTGCTTTTTCTCTTCCTGTTTTGCTTTGTCCTGATCATGCCGCAGTATGAGGGGGATTATCAGGCGGCGCTGGTGGACAAGGTTGCCAGACTCAAAAGCCTTGAGGGAGAGAGGATCGTACTGATCGGGGACTCCAATCTGGCCTTCGGGATCGATTCGGCACAGATTGAAAAAGAGCTGGGAAAACCGGTGGTCAATATGGGGATGCACGGCGGTACGGGAGAAGCCTTCAACGAACAGGCGGCGCTTCTGGATGTGCATGAGGGAGATCTGTATGTGTTCTGCCCCAGTCATTATGACGGGGACGATACCATTACCAATCCGCTGCTGGTTTGGATCACCATAGAGGATCATCCCGAATTGTATCCCATGATCCGGGCAAAGGACTGGCCGGATATGGTGCGGGCTTATCCGACTTATCTCGGCAAATGTGCCCTGCGCTGGCGGACCAAAACAGGTAATTCCGAGATGACCAACAGTTATCGGCGCAGCGCCTTTAACGAATACGGAGATAATTATTATCCGCGTCCGGTGTCCGAAGACAACATCGATTTCACGCCTGCCGTAATCACTGAGATCAGTGATGCGACCGTAAAACGCATGAACCGGCTGTACCAACAGCTTCGGGCAAAAGGGGCTGATATGGTGGTGGTGGGCTTCCCCATAGCGCTTTGGGAACAGGCAGAGGATGAGGCGGCCTACAGTGAATTTGAAAAAGAGTTGTCCGAAAAACTGGATGCACCGGTGATATCGGAGTTTAATGATTACAGGTACCCGACCTCTTATTTTTACGATACACACATGCACCTGACAGAGACAGGGGCAAAGGTCAGGACAGGGCAGCTGATAGAAGATCTGAAAAAATATGAATCACGATAGAGGAGGAGAAAAATGATATCGGAACATTATAAAAACATGCTCTCGCAAAAATCCGTCATCCGCGAGATGAACGCAGCCGCTTTTGAGATGGGAGAGAAAATTGGACATGAAAATATCTTCAATTTCAGTCTGGGCAATCCTTCCGTTGTGGCGCCCGAAGCGGTAAACCGGGCGATGGTCCGTCTGATAGGACAGACCGATCCGCTGAACCTTCACGGTTACAGTGAGAACCACGGCATTTGGGAGGTTAGATGCCGGATCGCGGAATATCTGAAAAAGACCTATGGTCTGCCTTATACGGGAGATCATGTATTTATGGCATCCGGAGCAGCCGGTGCCCTGGCCCACGCTTTTCGCGCCGTGGTATGCCCGGGAGAGGAGATCATTACCTTTGCGCCGTATTTTCCGGAATACGGTCCTTATGTGGAAGAGACCGGAGCGATCCTTAGGGTGGTACCGGCTGATACCCATAGCTTCCAGATCAATTTTGAAGCATTTGAGTCCATGATCAGTGAAAAGACCGGAGCAATCCTGATCAATTCTCCCAACAATCCGTCGGGCATCGTCTATTCCACGAATACTATCAAACGCCTCGCCGACATTCTGTATGCGGCACAGGAAAAATACGGACACGAGATTTATCTCATTTCGGATGAACCTTATCGGGAAATTGTATTTTCGGGTGTGGATGCACCGTGTATCTCATCCCTCTATGACAATACCCTGATGTGTTATTCCTACAGTAAATCCATTTCACTGCCGGGAGAGAGGATCGGATATGTTGCCGTGAATCCGGCATGCAGGGATGCGGAGCTGATCGTGCATATGTGTACCCAGATTTCCCGCGGTATCGGGCATAATTGTCCGGCATCGCTGATGCAGCTAACGGTTGCTGAGGTCCTCGGACAGACCAGTGACCTTTCCGTTTATGAGCAAAATGCCGCTATATTGTATGAGGAACTGACCCGTATGGGCTTTTCCATCGTAAAACCCGGAGGCACCTTCTATATGTTCCCCAAGTCGCCGATTCCCGATGCCAAAGAGTTCTGCCAAAAGGCGCTGGAGTATCAGCTTGTGATCGTGCCCAGTGATTCCTTTGGCGTGGAGGGGTTCTTCAGGATTGCATACTGCGTGCCGACGGAAACGGTAAAACGCTCGATCCCGCAGTTTGAAAAGTTAGCGGCTGCTTTCTTTTGAGAGCCGGTAGGAAAGAAGGTTTGATATGTTGAGTGGTACGGGTCTTGTATCTTTTTTGGATATTCTGAAAGCGATTCTGTTCGGGATCGTTGAGGGCATAACGGAATGGCTGCCGGTCAGCAGCACCGGTCATATGATCATTCTGGATGAGTTTGTCAGACTGAATGTCAGCGAGGAATTCTGGAAACTGTTTCTGGTGGTGATTCAGTTGGGAGCCATCATTGCCGTTGTTGTTTTGTTCTGGGAAAAGATATGGCCGCTTAAAAGAGAGGAAAAGGGCGGTATCGTTTTTCAAAAAGACATCCTTGTGTTGTGGGGCAAAATTCTCTTAGCCTGTGTGCCGGCCGCCGTCGTAGGGTTGTTGTTCGATGACTGGGTGGATGAGCATCTGTATAATTTTCCCTGTGTGGCTGCTGCACTGATCATTTTCGGTATTCTGTTCATCGTTGTGGAAATCAGGAATAAAGGGAAAAAGCCGCGCATCAAAAACATGGCGCGACTGGATTACATGACCGTTTTGTGGATCGGATTCTTTCAGGTGCTGGCAGCGGTTTTTCCGGGTACGTCCAGGTCCGGCGCCACCATTGTCGGAGCGCTGCTCCTTGGAGTATCCCGCAGCGTCGCGGCGGAATTTACTTTTTATCTGGCAATCCCCGTGATGCTCGGAGCCAGTGCGCTGAAGGTTTTGAAATTCGTTCTGGCCGGTGCGGCGATCACATCTGCGGAAGCCATCATACTTTTTATCGGATGCCTGGTTGCTTATTTTGTGTCTGTACTGGTCATAAAACTGTTGATGGGATATATCAGAAAACATGATTTTATTCCATTCGGAATTTACAGGATCGGATTAGGCTTGGTATTATTTATATATTTTCTGGCCAAAAAATAATTCTTTTGTACAAAATGTGGAAAAAGAAAAAAAAGCGCTGTTTTTTGCGGAAAAATTTGACAGTCAGGGGATTTTGCGATATAGTTTACTCATATAAGGAAGAGAATAAATTTTTTATTAAATGTGTGTGAAAGGAGTAACCCCAATGGCAGAAGAAAAAAAAGTTGCAGCAACCGTTACTGATGTTGCTAAAGCGGTAGCAGCTAAAGCACCTGCTAAAGCCGAAGCATCAAAGGAAGCAGCCAAGCCTGCAGCAAAGAAGACTGCTACCAGGAAAGCAGCAGCTAAGCCCGCAGCAAAGAAAGAAACAGCTAAGGCAGCAGCTAAGAAGGAAACAACCAAGAAGGCAGCAGCTAAGCCCGCAGCAAAGAAGACCGCTGCCAAGAAGACTGCTACCACAAAGACGGCGATCAAGGCAACTGTCAGCTATCAGTTTGCTAATCAGGATTACAAGGAAGAGGATTTCGTAAAGATCGCAAAGGACGTATGGAAATACGACCTGAGCAGAAAACCCAGCGAGTTCAAGACTGTTGAACTGTATGTAAAGCCTGAGGAAAATAAAGTTTACTATGTGATCAACGGTGATGTGACCGGTGATTTCCAGATTTAATTGAATCGATTCTGTATCTTAAGACCGGATGCCTGCTTGACGGGTATCCGGTTTTCTTTTGCAAAAATCTGTTGACAAGCGCAAAGCATAGTGTTATCTTATGTTATGAAGATGTTAGCACTCGAAAGAGCTGAGTGCTAATAACAGGAGAGGAGGCGCGGATTTGGAACTGGATGAGAGAAAACTGAGAATCCTGCAGGCGGTTGTGCGCAATTATCTGGAAACCGGAGAGCCGGTGGGAAGCAGGACCATTTCCAAATATACGGATCTGAACCTCAGCTCCGCAACGATCCGGAATGAGATGGCGGATCTCGAGGAACTGGGATATATTCTACAGCCGCACACTTCCGCAGGCAGGATTCCTTCCGATAAAGGGTATCGCCTCTATGTGGATCACATGATGGCGGAAAAGGAAAAGGAAGTCAATGAGATCAAAGAGCTGCTGCTGCAAAAAGAAGAAAAGATGGATCAGCTTCTGAAACAGACAGCCAGACTCCTGGCCAATGATACCAACTATGCGGCTATGGTTTCCGCTCCCATGGTAAAGGGCAACAAGGTCAAGTTCGTACAGCTCTCCCGTGTGGATGAGAATCAACTGGTAGCCGTTGTGGTGGCAGAGGGCAATCTGATCAGAAACAACATGATCGCCATCAGCCGTCCCATTGATGACGAGACGCTGCTAAAGCTCAACATTCTCCTGAATACTTCATTAAACGGGTTGTCATTGAGCGAGATCAACCTGGGGATGATCGCCAATCTCAAGGCGCAGGCGGGTACCCACGAGGACATTGTCAGCGAAGTGCTCGATGCGGTGGCCGAGACCATCGGTGAGGAGGAAGATCTGGAGATCTACACTTCCGGTGCCAAGAATATCTTCCGGTATCCGGAGCTTGCGGACAATCAGAAGGCCAGCGAGATCATCAGCGCTTTTGAAGAAAAAAATATGCTGCATTCCCTGGTACAGCAGACGCTGACCGATGAAGAAAATACAGGCATCCAGGTATATATCGGGGACGAATCACCGGTATCCTCGATGAGAGATTGCAGCGTGGTAACGGCGACCTACGATCTGGGAGAAGGGATGAGAGGAACGATCGGCATCATCGGACCGAAACGGATGGATTATGAAAAAGTCGTTGATACCATGAAAAGCATTATGACACAGCTCGATCATGTTTACAAAAAATAGGGTACAGCGCGTATGGGTGTTAATGAAATGAGACGCGGAAAGGATGAGGATAAATGGATGATGTAACAAAAGAAGAGATCATAAAAGAAGCGATTGAAAATGCCAAAAAAGGGAAACGGAAACAGGATGCAAAAGCCGTAGAAGATGCGCCCGGAAAAGAGGCGGAGGAAGCAGAGAACCCTTCCGAAGATGAAAAAACGCAGGAAGCAGAGGCATCAGACGGGGAGTCTGATGGGAGCGAGGCGGAAGCTTCAGACGGGCAAGGAGAGAAAAAAGGCGCCGTTTTCCAGAAGAAGAATAAGACCGATAAGTATAAGGAACAGATCAGCGAACTGGAAGACAAGGTGAAGCGTCAGTTGGCCGAATTTGAAAATTTCAGGAACAGGACGGAAAAGGAAAAAGCCCAGATGTACGACATGGGCGCCAAGGGTGTATTGGAAAAGATCCTGCCCGTGATCGATAATTTTGAAAGAGGTCTTGCTACCGTGCCGGCCGAGGAAGCCCAGAGCGCTTTTGCGGAGGGCATGAATATGATCTACAAACAGCTTCTGACGGAGCTCGAAAAGATAGGCGTTACACCCATCGAGGCGGTAGGTACGGAGTTTGATCCGGACCGTCACAATGCAGTGATGCAGGTGGAGAGTGAGGAATATGAGAGCGGCTTTGTAGCGCAGGAGATGCAAAAAGGTTATATGTACAGGGATACCGTTCTCAGACACAGCATGGTGGCAGTGGTACCCTGAGAGAAGATGAAAAGTTAGCATTAGCTAATTATCATAAAGCAGTCAGCAGTACATAGCAAAGAGAACAAAGAACAATAAGAAAAAAGAGGAAGAAGAGGAGGAAATCATTATGAGCAAAATAATCGGAATCGACCTTGGAACTACCAACAGTTGTGTGGCAGTCATGGAGGGCGGCAAGCCCACAGTTATTGCCAATACGGAAGGCGCCAGAACCACACCTTCCATCGTGGCTTTCACCAAGAATGGTGAGAGACTGGTCGGTGAGCCGGCCAAGCGTCAGGCAGTGACCAATGCAGATAACACAATTTCTTCCATCAAGCGTGACATGGGTACCGACAGGGGTCGGACCATTGACGGCAAGAAATTTTCACCGCAGCAGATCTCCGCAATGATCCTGCAGAAGCTGAAAGCAGATGCTGAGAGCTATCTGGGAGAGGGTGTATCGGAAGCGGTCATTACGGTACCGGCCTATTTCAACGATGCGCAGCGTCAGGCTACCAAGGACGCAGGCAAGATCGCCGGTCTGGATGTAAAACGTATCATCAACGAGCCTACGGCAGCAGCTCTGGCTTATGGTCTGGATAACGAAAAAGAACAGAAGATCATGGTATATGACCTGGGTGGCGGTACCTTTGATGTGTCCATCATTGAGATCGGCGACGGTGTGATCGAAGTGCTTTCCACCAACGGCGATACCCATCTGGGCGGCGATGACTTTGATCAGAAGATCATTGACTGGATGGTAGCTGAATTTAAGAGTGCAAACGGCGTGGATCTTTCCCAGGATAAGATGGCTCTTCAGAGATTAAAAGAAGCGGCAGAGAAAGCCAAGAAGGAGCTTTCCAGCGCTACTACAACCAATATTAACCTGCCTTTCATCAGCATGAATGAAAGCGGACCGCTGCATTTTGACATGAACCTGTCCAGGGCAAAATTCGATGAGCTGACATTTGAGCTGGTAGAGCGCACCGCGGTTCCGGTACAGAATGCAATGAAGGATGCGGGGCTGACCAACGCAGATATCGGTCAGGTGCTTCTGGTAGGCGGTTCCACCAGAATCCCTGCCGTACAGGATAAGGTGAAACAACTGACAGGCAAGGAGCCCTCCAAGAATCTGAACCCCGATGAGTGTGTGGCTCTGGGCGCTTCAGTACAGGGCGGCAAGCTGGCAGGCGATGCCGGTGCAGGTGAGATCCTGCTTCTGGATGTTACTCCGTTGTCCCTTTCCATCGAGACCATGGGTGGCGTGGCTACCAGACTGATCGAGAGAAATACCACGATCCCGACCAAGAAGAGTCAGATCTTCTCTACGGCGGCTGACAATCAGAGCGCGGTGGATATCAATGTGGTACAGGGTGAGAGACAGTTTGCCAGAGATAACAAATCTCTGGGACAGTTCAGACTGGACGGTATTGCTCCCGCACCCAGAGGCATCCCTCAGATCGAGGTTACCTTTGATATCGATGCCAACGGTATCGTAAATGTATCCGCCAAGGATTTGGGTACCGGCAAGGAACAGCACATTACCATTACGGCCGGTTCCAACATGTCCGATGAAGATATCGATAAGGCGATCAAGGAAGCTGCCGAGTATGAGGCACAGGACAAGGCCCGCAAGGAAGGCATCGATGCCAGAAACGATGCAGATGCATTCGTATTCCAGACAGAAAAGGCACTCAAAGAAGTGGGCGACAAGCTTTCCGACAGTGAAAAGAGCCCGGTGGAAGCAGACCTGGCAGATCTCAAAGGCTTTTTGGAGAGCACCAAGGATCAGGAGCTTTCCGCTGATCAGATCAGCGAATTGAAGGCAAAACAGGAGAAGCTGACGACGAGTGCACAGGCTTTGTTTACCAAGATGTATGAGCAGGCACAGGGCGCTGCCGGAGCAGCAGGCGCAGGTCCGGACATGAGCGGATTCGCAGGCGCAGCACAGGACGCAGGCGGCAATGATGACGGTTCGGCAGCGGACGATGTGGTTGACGGCGATTACAGAGAGGTGTAAACTTTGACAGGCGATGATGTGAGTCATTGCGCAGCACAGGATTTTATAAAAGACGGTGTCTGGCGTGGGGTTTCTCCACGCCAATAGCCGATTTTGACGCTCCGCGAGGATGCGTATGAGCAAAAACAGACAGAGGTAACAGTATGGCAGAGCAGAAACGCGATTATTATGAGGTGCTGGGTGTTGAAAAAAATGCTGATGATGCGACAATCAAAAAAGCATATCGTCAGTTTGCAAAAAAATATCACCCGGACGTGAACCCCGGTGATGCGGAGGCGGAAAAAAAGTTTAAGGAAGCGTCGGAGGCCTATGCCGTTTTATCCGATCCGGACAAAAGAAAGCAGTATGATCAGTTCGGTCATGCCGCCTTTGAGCAGGGCGCCGGTGGTGCATATGGCGGATTTGATTTCGGCAGCATGGATTTTTCCGATATATTCGGCGATATATTCGGCGATCTGTTCGGGGGCGGCTCGCGAAGCAGACGCAGTGGCGGCGGTCCCATGAAGGGAGCCAATCTGCGCACGAGCGTGAGGATCAGTTTCGAAGAGGCGGTATTCGGCTGCGAAAAGGAGCTGGAGTTGAATCTGAAGGATCCCTGTCCTACCTGCAACGGCACAGGCGCCAAACCCGGTACCGGTAAAACGACCTGCTCCAAGTGCGGTGGCAAGGGTCAGGTTGTGATGACACAACAGTCCTTCTTCGGTATGGTCAGAAATGTCACGAGCTGTCCGGATTGCGGCGGCACCGGTCAGATCATCAAAGAAAAATGTACTGCCTGCCATGGAGATGGCTATATCAGCAGCCGGAAAAAGATCCAGGTATCCATCCCTGCGGGAATCGATTCCGGTCAGAGTATCCGGATCAGGGAAAAAGGAGAGCCCGGTACGTCAGGAGGACCGAGAGGAGATCTGCTTGTAGAGGTGCTGGTGCAGCGTCATCCGATCTTTCAGCGGCAGGATACGGATATCTATTCAACCGTACCGGTTTCCTTTGCGGTTGCAGCTCTGGGCGGCGAGATCATGATCGATACCGTAGACGGTAAAGTGGCATATACGGTCAAGCCCGGTACGCAGACGGATACTAGAGTCCGCCTGAAAGGGAAAGGCGTTCCGTCACTTCGCAGTTCCAATGTCAGGGGAGATCATTATGTGACACTGGTATTACAGGTTCCGGAAAAACTGCCCGCGGAAGCCAAGGATCTTCTGAAGCGTTTTGATGAGCTGACGGGTAATTCCCTGAAGGCAGTTGAGGCATATACGGAGAATAAAGAGTCGGCGAATAAAGAGTCGACGAGCGGCAAAGGAGAAAAAAAGAAAAAGAAAAAAGGCATCTTTCAATGAGAATGAAAGTATAGCAGAAGGATGTGGTTGAGAGTATGAAATATCGCAAGAACAGAAACGGAGAGGATATCTCGCTCCTGGGCTTTGGCTGTATGCGTTTTACCAAAAAGGGAAATGCAATCGATATCGACAAGGCAGAGCGGGAGATCCTTGCTGCATATGAGGCCGGCGTCAATTATTATGACACGGCCTATATCTATTCGGGCAGCGAAGTCTGTATCGGGGAGATCTTTGAGAGAAACCATATCAGGGAAAAGATCAATATTGCCACCAAGCTTCCCCAATACATGGTAAACAGTCCGGCGGCGCTTGATAAATACTTTGACGAGCAAAAGAAGAGACTTCGGACCGGCTATGTGGACTATTACCTCATGCATATGCTCACCGACTTAAAGGCCTGGGAAAACCTCAGGCGTTATGGCATAGAAGAATGGATCGCCAAAAAGAAGGAGAGCGGGGAAATCAGAAATATTGGATTCTCATTCCACGGTAATACGGAGATCTTTTTGCAGATCCTTGACGCCTATGACTGGGATTTTTGTCAGATTCAGTACAATTACTTAGACGAGGTGTCACAGGCGGGAGTGGACGGCTTGAAAGCGGCTGCGGCCAAGGGGATCCCTGTCATCATCATGGAGCCGTTAAGGGGCGGTAAGCTGGTAAACATGCTG
Organism: uncultured Lachnospiraceae bacterium; assembly: GCA_905236705.1. Lineage (GTDB taxonomy): Bacteria > Bacillota > Clostridia > Lachnospirales > Lachnospiraceae > RGIG7926. The sequence continues at coordinate 35,981 of CAJOOZ010000082.1, forward strand.
CCGGAGAAGGCAATGCAGCTCATAGCCGGTGATGAAAAAAAGAGAACGGCGGCGGAGCTTGCTTTCAGGTGGCTGTGGAATCAGCCGGAGGTAACGTGTGTGCTGTCCGGTATGAATTCCGTGGAAATGGTGGAGGAAAACTGCCGCGTAGCCGGTGAGGCAGAGGCGGGTGAGTTTACCGAACGGGATTTTGAGCTGATCAGAAGTCTCAGGGATGCCATTAATGAAAAGACCAGAGTGGGATGCACGGGGTGTTCATATTGCATGCCGTGTCCCAGAGGAGTTGATATTCCCGGCACTTTTTATTATTATAATGAGATGTATACCCAGCGCAAAAATGAGGCCAGGATGAATTACGTCCAGAATGTGGGACTGAGGCAGAATCCTGCCTTTGCATCACAGTGCGTTGGCTGCGGCAAATGCGAGCAGCATTGTCCCCAGCATATAGCCATCAGAGAAGAATTAAAGAAAGCAGATAAGGCGCTGAGACCGTTGCCCTACAAAGTAGGAATGAAGATCGCCAGAAAATTTATCTTGTCATAGGCTCGGACTTTTGCCCCTTAAATCATATCACACAGGATGATGAAATGAACAGAGAAATATATTTGGATAATTCCGCTACCACGCGCATTGCGCCACAAGTGGCGGAGCTGATGATGAAGATCATGACAGAGGCTTACGGCAATCCGTCAAGCCTGCATCATAAGGGAATCGAAGCGGAACGCTGTTTAAGAGAAGCGGGAGAGAAGCTCGCTGCCATTTTGAAGGCAGATACGGGAGAGATATTCTACACCTCCGGCGGTACCGAGTCCGATAACTGGGCGATCCTTTCGGGGGCGCGTGCCAACAGGCGCAAAGGAAACCGCGTCATCGTTTCCGCCATAGAGCATCCGGCCGTGTCTGCTCCGGCAGGGATTCTGGCGGCAGAGGGATATGAAGTGATAACTCTGCCGGTGGATGAGAAAGGGATTGTAAGGCTGGATGCGCTGAAAGAGGCGCTGAATGATGAAACGGTGCTGGTCTCCGTGATGCTTGTCAATAATGAGGTGGGATCCGTGCAGCCCGTGGAAGAGATCGGAAAGCTGATAAAAAGCGCAGCCCCTGAGGCCTTATTTCATGTTGACGGAGTACAGGGCTTTGGCAAAATGCAGATTCATCCCAAAAAGCTGGGGATCGACATGCTCTCTGTCAGCGGTCATAAGATACATGGACCCAAGGGCAGCGGCATGCTCTATGTTTCCGGAAATGCGAAGCTTACGCCTTATATCCACGGCGGCGGACAGCAGAAGAATATGAGATCCGGAACGGAGAATGTACCCGGGATCGCAGGTCTGGCGGCTGCGGCAGAACTGGCTTATGACCATCTTGAGGAAGACAGAGACAGGCTTTATGATCTTAAAGGATATTTTGAAAATGAACTTTTAAAGCTGCCGGATGTGATGATCAACGGACCTGTCGGAAAAGACGGCGCACCGCATATCGTGAATGCTTCTTTTTTGGGTGTGCGAAGCGAAGTGCTGCTCCATGCTCTGGAGGATAAGGGTATCTATGTTTCCGCAGGCTCGGCGTGTGCATCGCATAAACGGACGGAGAGTCCCACCTTGAAAGCCATGGGTCTGTCAAAGGCGGCATCCGAATCGGCTTTAAGATTTTCATTTTCCGCATATACCACCGGGGAGGAGCTATCTGCCGTATTGGAGGCCGTATCGTCGCTTCTGCCGGTACTGAGGAGATTTACGAGAAGATAGTTTAAAGGGAGCGGATCAGGCTATGAAATGGACCAGGCTAACCATTAAAACAAGTGTCGAGGCAGAAGATATCATCATCAGCGAGATGTATGAGCTGGGGCTCCAGGGGACCCAGATAGAAGATCATGTACCCTTGAGCGCGTGGGAAAAAGAGCAGATGTTTGTAGATATCCTGCCGGAGACTGAGCCGGATGACGGCAGGGCGCTTTTGCATTTTTTTGTGGAAGTGGCAGGGGAGAACGACGCTACGCCAAAGGAACAGGGATTTACGGTTAATGGGATCAGCGATGCGGAGGATAATTCCTATTCCTATGTCAGTGGCGAAAATGTAGTCTCGGACCTTGAGGGGCTGAAAGCCGCCATGGAGGAAAAGCTTGCATGGATCGCATCTTTTATGGATATCGGCGAAGGAGTGATCGAGGTCGGCGAAACGGAGGACAAGGACTGGGCCAACAGCTGGAAGGAATTTTTCAAACCCTTTGATATAGATGATCTCAGGATCGTACCGACCTGGTGTGAGGAAGAGCCGGCCAAGGGTCATACGGTGCTCAGGCTTGATCCGGGCAGTGCCTTTGGTACGGGTATGCACGAGACCACGCAATTGTGTATCAGAGAGATCAAAGCCGCGGTAAAAGGGTCAGAGAAGATCCTGGACGTGGGAACGGGCAGCGGGATTCTGGGAATTGCGGCTCTCCTCTTTGGCGCCGGAAGCGTGACGGGAACGGACCTGGATCTGTGCGCCAGAGGAGCAGTGCAGGACAACCTGGCACATAACCATATAACGGAAGACAGATTCAGGCTGATCATCGGAAATGTGATAAATGACGAGGAGATTCGCTCTGAGGTCAGGAAACAGGCACGGGAAGGATATGATATCGTCGTGGCCAATATTCTGGCGGAGGTATTGGTGTCTCTGACGCCCGTTGCGGCGGGATTTGTGAAAGAAGGCGGATTGTATATCACCTCCGGTATTCTGGAAGGAAAAGAAGACATGGTAGCGGATGCCTGCAAAAAAGCGGGACTTTCGGTTCTGGCTGTCCGCACCCTTGGCGAATGGAAATGCGTTGTGGCGCGCAGGGAGCTGTAGAGGATGTATCATTTTTTTGTTCCGCCCGATCAGATACAGGACAAAAGGATCCGTATCACCGGAGGAGATGTGAATCATATCAAAAACGTGCTGCGCTTAAAGCCCGGAGATGAGATCTCTGTCAGTAACGGTGCTGACCAAAGGGAATACCGGTGCGGTATCGTGGAATATACGCAGGATGAGGTGCTCTGCGAGCTGCGCTTTATAAAAGAGGACGGGGTTGAACTGCCCTGTCCCGTTACGCTGTATCAGGGCATCCCCAAGGGCGACAAGATGGAATTCATCATCCAGAAGGCGGTGGAGCTGGGAGTGGCAAGGATCGTTCCGGTGGCCATGAAGCGGTGTGTGGTCAGGCTGGATGACAAAAAAGCAGCATCCAGGAGAGAACGCTGGCAGGCCATTGCACAGGCCGCTGCCAAGCAGAGCAGACGCGCTGTTGTGCCGCAGGTATCACTGCCGCTTCGGTGGGAAGAGGCTGCACAAGAGGCAGCAGGGGCGGATGTGGCACTTTTGCCATATGAGCTGGCAGAGGATTTTGCCCATACAAGAGAGTTGATAGGAGGCCTTAAAAAGGGGCAGAGCATTTCCGTTATGATTGGACCGGAGGGCGGCTTTGATGAGGAAGAGATCGCACTGGCAGACAGTCTGAACATAGAACGTATTACCCTGGGGAAAAGGATCCTCAGAACAGAGACGGCAGGGATGGTCATGCTGTCTGTCCTGATGTATGAGATGGAGAGCAGAAGGTTTGAATAAAAGGCAGAGCGAGGGGACACATAAATTATGAAAACCGTTTATTTGATCAAATATGCCGAGATCGGCGTAAAAGGAAAAAACAGATATGTCTTTGAGGATGCCCTGATCAGGTGTATTCAGACTGCGCTGGACAGGGTTATAGCAGATACCTATGTGGTGCATCGTTCCCAGGGCAGGATCTATGTGGATGTACCGGATGACCATTCGCCGGATGCTTTTGCCGATGAGGAGACAGAGGCATTGAAAAAAGTCTTCGGAATAGCCGGAATCTGTCCGGTTCTGTGTCTTTCGGATACGGGCTTTGACGATCTGGCAGATGCCGCAGTGGATTATATGAAGAAAAATTACGGAGAGGGAGAACACACCTTTAAGGTATTCGCCCGCAGAGCCCGTAAGAACTATCCCATGGACTCTCCCGAGATCTGTATGGAGCTGGGGGGCAGGATATTGGATGAATGTTCCAATCTGTCCGTGGATGTCCATGAGCCGCAGATCGAGCTGAATGTGGAGATCAGGGAGAATATTTTTATCTATTCCAGGATCATTCCGGGACTTGGCGGAATGCCCATCGGAACCGGCGGAAAGGCGATGCTGCTTCTTTCCGGCGGCATTGATTCGCCGGTGGCGGGCTATTCCATTGCCAGGCGCGGCGTGTCACTGGAGGCGGTTTATTTTCATGCACCCCCCTATACCTCGGAACGGGCCAGGCAGAAGGTGGTGGATCTGGCTGCAAAGATCAGTGTCTATACAGGCCCGATCAGACTGCATGTCATCAATTTTACCGATATCCAGATGGCAATCTATGAAAAATGCCCCCATGATGAGCTGACCATTATTATGCGGCGCTACATGATGCGTATCGCTGAGAGACTGGCAACGGACGCGGGTTGTCTGGGACTGGTGACGGGGGAGAGCATCGGTCAGGTGGCATCACAGACCATGCAGAGTCTTTTATGTACCAATGAAGTTTGCAGCCTTCCGGTCTACCGGCCGCTCATCGCTTTCGATAAACAGGATATTGTGGATATTTCCGAGAGGATCGATACGTTTGAGACTTCTATCCTGCCTTATGAGGATTGCTGTACCATCTTTGTGGCCAAGCATCCTGTGACCAAACCGAATCCCGTGACGATCCGGCGGCATGAAAAGCATCTGGCGGATTGCATAGATGAGCTGGTGGAGCAGGCGCTGGCCCGTGATGAAATCATTACGGTGAAATGATTTTTGCAACCAAAAACGGAAATAGGGTGTATTCATAACAGAAACATGTAGTTCACTTTTGGGGAAAAGGAGAAACGGGTATGAAAGAGAATGAGCTTATACAGGGTGAAGTATTAGTTGATCTGCCGGAACCTAACCTGCCGGAGAATATTGACCTCAGAGAAGTGATCGTGAATCCGACAGGTGATCTTGTAATGGGCGCGGGATTTCTGCCCGTTGGAATGATGGCTCAAGAGGTAGAGTCTCCCCGGTTTGTGCAGCATCAAAGAATAGATATGAATGATGATGAGGCTGATACTGCTTACGGAAAAGCATATAATGTTGAGATTGCCATACAGCCGAGGCTGCCGGTGATCGGAGTGGATAGATTTGATATATATGCCGTCCGGTCCAAAGGAGATCTGAAAGCTTATCGTAAGCGCCTTCAGAAAGATGCCAAATACATTGACAAGAAAGTCACTGAGGAAATCCAGAACGTTAAATATCTGGAGCAGTATAAGTCTAAACTCACGGAGGATAGCAAACGAGTCTCTGAGAATATTCAGGCTTTGCAAGCAGAGATACAGGAGCTCGAACGGAGAAAATTACAAGAGAATGATCCGAGGGTAGAGGGAGAGCTCCGACAGAAGAATGAAGAATATCAGAAAAATCTGAAGCTGCAAAAACAGATTGATTTCGATCTGAGTGAAGAGGGGCAACAGAAGGTCAGGGATAAATGGTCTGCCTATAAGAAAACGGTATTTTTGAACAAGATCCAGAGACAGATCAAGGGAGATACCGATGCTTATCTGTATTCCAAGACCCAGTTTCACCGGGGTCTGCTGGATTTTATGCCGGCCATGAATATGGATCCCGGTGCCGATCTGTTTTATAAAATGGCTGTCTTATCCAGGGAAGATTCGGATTTTCCGATCTACGATATGGTGATTGATGCCGCTGATCAGGTGCAGGAGATTGCGGATTTTTACAATGAAAAAAGACCGCTGGATCAGCAGCACGAAGCCGAAATCAGAAAAAGAATGTATCGTCGGGCTGTCAGCATTCTGGAAAAAACAGACCTGATCTCAGCTACATCCGAGAAGGAAGACAGAAACGAAGAACTTACCACGCAGCTGAAGGTGACAAGCGGGGGAAACGATGCCTTTTTCCTGAGTACACATTCCGCCCGTGGGTTAATGCCCTTAAAGAGCGCTGCCGAGGCGCAGAAGATGGGTCTGGAGAACAATTGGACAACCGAGGATCTGGATCTTCTGGTGACCTTTAATATGCTGCGATATGAGGCCTTTTCGAATGGATTGGCAAAGGGGGAGCATCTGTTTCAGTATAAGCCTGATGCGTGGAAGAATCATCCTACGGATGAAAACCAAAGAGATTTTGTCAACAAGATCAACGATTTTTATGACAGGCTGAGCAGCACGCCCATTAAAAGCGAAGTGGAGAGAGAGAATGCTCTGGAAGAGATGCATTCGCTTATCAAAGAAGCTTTTCAGGGAGGCTGGATCGATCAAGATAAGGCTCGTGCTTTTAATCAAATTTATAAGGGCGCTGCCGAAAGGACTAAGCTGATCAGTGAGGGCAAGGAAAAAGCCTTTGTACATACCACTCTTATTGCGAGAGATGCGTTTGATGAAGAAAATATCCCACAGATGGGTCAGGCGAGTCTTGCGGCGCAGATCAATAATGAAAGCATAAATCTGCGAAGCTGGGTAAATGACAAGAGGTTTATACCGAGTGAAGATATCAATACCGATCACCAGAATGATCCACAGACCCTGGTTGCTCAGGCTGTCAGTAGCCAGGATGGTACGAAAATACCGATTTTTCAGATGTTCGCTAACAACAGAATACTGGATGTCAAAAAGTTTGAGAAGCTCCGCAGTCAGGCCGCAAAGGAGATCGCTGACTGGGAAGAAGCGCTGGACGAAGAGACGCCTCAGAGCCAGAGCGGCCTGCTCATGAACAGGGCCATCAAGGCACTTTCCATAAATCCTCTGAAGCGGGCCATTGCAGGCTATACGGAGGTGACGGTGGCTGAGAAGTCGCCCATACAAGCCGGATTTTCGAGCCTGGTTGCCGCGGCGAATCCTACGTTTAAGGATCAATCCCTGCAAAGTCTGGAAAAATACGAAAAAGAGTTTCCTGTATGGGATGTGTACATTGAAACGGATGCTCATATCCAGACACTGACGCAGTATTGGCAGGATCAGAAAAAGAATAAACTGACACCGGAGCGGCAGGAACAGTACAGGGAAAAACTCTATAAGCAGGTGAGTGAGCTTCTGCCAAAGGTGAACACACTAAATAAAGTCCCGAAAGATCGTGAAAAAAATAATGAGCTTATTCAGGCAGGGATTCTCAGCGGCAATCAACCATTTTTCTATACCAAAGAGCCGTCGCGCGGAACGGGGACACTCTTGTGCAGTCTGGAGGCGCACAAAGCAGGTCTGGAGCAGGGATGGCCGGTGGATGATCTGGGAATACTGGCTGCATTTAATACAGTCAGATTTAAGACACGAAACGCCTGCCTGAACAATGGTGCAGAGGATTATGAAAAATTTGAGGTTTATGAGCCACCCAGATATATAAATGAAGCCCATAAGAAGTATCTGGATCAAATGGATGAGCTGTGGAACAAGGTGAGCGCGACTCCTTTGCTTTCCGATGCGGCACGTATCGAATCGCTCAGCCTGATGCAGAAGAAGATCCTGGAAGGAAAGCAAAAAGGTTTTGTGAGCGATCAGCATTACAGAGATTTTACCAACGTATATCATGGTGTGGAACAGAGAAATGCGGCGATCGAGGCCGGAAAAGAAAAAGGATTTTATGGGAGCGTCAAGGAAAGAAATCTGATTGACGTGGAATTCGATCTGAAGCTGTACAATTTTTCCGCCAAACGATCTTCCATTTTCAGGCAGGAGTCCGATGAGCACAAAGAGCTCAGGCTGGCTTTGGAGAAGTATCGCGCTACCAAAAAAACCGGCGAAGAGGAAGGAAGTCGGGACTATGATGCGGAACTGGAGATTTTGGATGAGGTAATCTTCAGAGCCAGACAGTATCGGGAGCTGAAAGGAAATCCCAACACTCCCGCAGGTAAGGACAGGCTGCAGGGTGCAAAGGAATTTGAGGAATACGCAAAGGAACAGAGGAGAGATCTGGTAAGGAAGATCAACGAGAAGAATGCAAACGCGATCAAGAAAGGGGATCTGGTCGAGAACGGGAATCTGATTGAGGATGACAACCGGATCGAGAATGACAACCGGATCGAGAACGGGAATCTGATCGAGGATATGATCGAGAATGACAACCGGATCGAGAATGAGATCGGAAATGAGCAAAAGGAAAAGCAGGGGCTGAAAGAACTGAGAGTCGGTCTGGCAAAACGCAGATCCGATGAAGCAGTCAAAAAGATTAACGACATGTTAAGCGTGCCGCAGAGAGCAGATCAAATGGTGGAGCTCAAGGGGCTGGCAGCAGATATACTGATTGGAAAACTTGCGACAAGCAAAGTAAATGAGAACGTTAATGGTTTTCATACCATGGGATCGCAGGTGATCAAAAAGACGCTGTTGGAAAGCAAAGAGTTCAACCGGATGGTGGAAGACTGTTGCAAAGAGAAGGTGGCCACGGAAAGAGGCAGCTTTCGTACTATCAACCCGGGTGAGCTGGCAGAGCGTTTGCAGGATGATAATGCTCTGCGCAGAATGGTAAAGCTTCATAAAACCAATGCAAAGATGGAGGAGGCACGTACAAGAACGAAGGAACAACGCCTTCAGAGAGAAAATGAAATCAAACAGAGAGCCCTCATCATGTAAAAAAACACTTGAGTGATCAAGTGTATCCGAAAGTATTGAATGCATCATATTTTCTTTGAAATCTCCCGCTTACCGGATGAACGGTAAGCGGGATTTCCTTGCGCGCCGGATTCGGGTCAGCTTTAGCTGACAAATTCCTAACCGAATCCGTGCGCATCCTCGCGGAGCGTTTTAACTCAGCCTCGGCTTGTATCCCGACTGAGTTAAACCTCGTAGTTCTTCAGAACAGCCAGAACATCATCTACATTTTCCTCTGCGTGGATGTTCAGATCAATGGGCTTGGACAGATCAAGGGAGAAGATTCCCATGATGGACTTGGCGTCGATCACATATCTGCCGCTTACCAGATCAAAGTCATAATCAAATTTGGTGATATCGTTTACAAAAGATTTAACCTTGTCAATTGAGTTTAAAGAAATTCTTACAGTTTTCATTTTCATTCCTCCCGAAATTTTTCTTTGCGTTTTCAATACCTTCGCCTATAATACTACTTGGACGAACAAAAAAAGTCAATGATGAAAACATCCAAAAAAACAAGGAGAAACAGATGAAAAGTGTGGCATTCCATAACCTGGGCTGCAAGGTGAATTCCTATGAAATAGATGTAATGCGTCAATATTTCCAAGAAAAAGGCTATCTTATTGTTGATTTTGCACAAAAGGCAGATATTTATGTGATCAATACCTGCACCGTGACAAATATTGCGGATCGCAAAAGCAGGCAGATGATACACAGAGCCAAGGCGCTGAATCCGGAAGCTGTCGTGGTGGCAGTGGGATGCTATGTGCAGACGCATCAGCAGGAAATCCGAAGGGATGATACCATCGATCTGGCCATCGGCAATAACAAAAAGGGGAAAATCGTAGAGCTGGTGGAAGAGTTTATGCGCGACAGGTCGGATAAAATGCTCTCGGGCAGGACGAGTCTGGATCTCGAAAGCCCCGTGTCCTATGAGGAGATGGAGCAAGGTCGTGCCACGGAGCATACCAGGGTGTATCTCAAGATTCAGGACGGATGCAATCAGTTCTGCAGTTATTGCATCATTCCTATGGCCAGGGGCAGGGTTCGTTCAAGACAAAAGGAGCAGGTGCTTCATGAGGCGGAGAAAATGGTTGCCCGGGGCTATCGTGAGATCGTAATCACGGGGATCCATATCAGTTCCTACGGCATGGATTTTGAGGGAGTCAGCTACAACGCTGCCATGAAGGAAGAAGATTATGGGCACAGTCGATATCTGTTGGAGCTCCTGGAAAGTCTATCACAGTTGGAGGGCTTAGAGAGGATCAGACTGAGTTCTCTTGAGCCGCGGATCGTCACGGAGGAGTTTGCCGGAGCACTGGCCGGGATGCCCGCGATCTGTCCTCATTTTCATCTGTCCCTGCAAAGCGGCAGCAACAGTGTGCTGAAACGGATGAACAGGCAGTATACGGCGCAGGAATTTCGTCGCAGCGCTGAAATACTGAGACGGTATTTTGACAGACCGGCTCTTACCACGGACATTATAGCAGGCTTTCCGGGGGAGACGGAGGAGGAATTTGGCGAAACTCTCCTTTTTGCGGAGAGTATAGGATTCTACGAGATGCACGTCTTTCCGTTTTCCCGAAGAAAGGGTACTGTGGCGGACAGGATGCAGGGACAACTGACCGAGCGGGAGAAAAAGGACAGATGCAGAAGGCTGCTGGCGCTGAATGAGAAACTGGGCAGGGAGTACAGGGCGCTCTTTGCGGGAGAAAAGCTGCCGGTCCTGTTTGAGACCGAAAAAGAAGTGGGCGGCAGGCTGTGTTTATGCGGGCATACGCCGAACTATATCGAGGTAGCCGCAGTGGCCGAAAAAGCACAGGGTATGGCAGGCCGGATCGCCGTGTGCACACTGGGAAAAGAGCTGGGCGACGGATTGATGGAAGGTGTGATGGATGAGGGCTGACAAAAATAGTTTCTTTTTTGCGAAAAATGTTGTAAAATGGCATAGGGTATATATGTAGCAGGAAACTATGGGGAGGTTGGCAGGATGAAGTATACAAAGGAAGAGATAGCGGAAATAGAGAAGGTTTCAAAAGATGTGGCAGCAGCTATTATGGAGCATTTTCCAAAGGATTCCGATTTTGAGATCGAGATGTCACTGGAGTCGACCAAAACGGATTTTGATGCGCTCAAGCTACGGATCGAGTCACAGGGTCTGGAGGTCAGCGACGGAACGACGAGCTGCAACTTTATGAAAAAAATTTCACTGGCGGATGCGACTGCAGCCAGCAAGCTTCAGGAACTGACGGATCTGAAGTATAAATTTCTAAAGAGCGTTCTGGTGATTGGTCTGCCTTCCCTCAATGCCAGGGTGGAAAAGCAGGTAAAGGACAGGATCGCGCAGCATGACTACATCATGAAGATCGGTGTCAGCATCGGAATCGCACTGCAGCAGGCCGGTACCACCAGTGTTTCTCCGGCGGCGGCGGTATCCCGGCAGCAGGTGGATCATTATCTGAACCTGATCAAGGACCATCTGACCAGACTGGCGTTCAGCTCGGAGATCAATCCCACTACCAGGGGCAGCATCGTTATCCACGGAGAGAGCTCTGACCGCACCATCCGTATCGATGAGACCGTGGTTGATACCATGACCAATCAGCAGACGATCCATGAGATCTATTACTATCTGGATACCAAGGAGAACAAGTATTTTGAAAACGGCAAGAGCCGTCCCATCAGTGATCTGTTTTTGTCCATCACGGCATCCGAGCGGTATAAAAAGATCTACAATGAAGTGAACGTGCTATTAAAAAAAGAAGTCGTGATCGATAAGGATGTGGAGTCCTTTGTGGCATCCCAGAAACCCGTAGCCAATGAATTTTTAAAACCGAAGGTAAATTCATTTAAGCTGACGCATATAGAGTAAAAGGAGACAGACAAATGGCTAATACTACAGATACCCAGTTTTTTAAGGTGGACACCGAAAGCGAGACCGGCGTAAAGATCGTGCTGTCAACGGTTTATGAAGCACTCAGCGAAAAAGGCTATAATCCGGTCAATCAGATCGTGGGTTATATCATGTCGGGAGATCCGACCTATATCACTTCCCACAACAGCGCCCGTTCACTGATCATGAAGGTGGAGAGGGACGAGCTGGTGGAAGAGATGCTCAGAGCTTACATCAAGGTCAATCACTGGGAATAAAATGATGCGGATCATGGGACTTGACTTTGGTGCCAAAACGGTGGGGGTAGCTGTCAGCGACCCTCTGATGATCACTGCCCAGGGGATCGAGGTCATACATCGTAAACAGGAGAATAAGCTCAGGCAGACCTATGCCAGGATCGAGGAGCTGGCGCAGGAATACGAAGTGGAGCGTTTTGTGGTGGGACTGCCCATGCATATGAACGCTGCGGAGGGAGAGCGCGCCGAAAAGTCCAGGGATTTTGCCCGGAACCTGGAGCGAAGGACGGGAGTGCCCGTTGTCATGTGGGATGAGAGACTCAGTACGGTTTCCGCTGACCGGATCCTGGAGGAAGCGGGCGTCAGACGTGAGCACAGAAAAGAACATATAGATGCCATAGCGGCATCCTTTATATTGCAAAGCTATATGGATTATTTAAAAAACAGCGAATGCGGAGAATGAAATGGAAAAGGTAACTTTTACGGATAATAGCGGTGAGAGGCTGGAAATGTATGTGCTGGAAAAAGCCAGACTGTCCGGTTGCGACTATCTGCTGGTGGTGGATCAGCCTGAGGGCGATGCCCAGGCGCTGATCCTGAAGGACGTGACGGCGCAGGTAGCTGCGGACGGCAAGGAGGCTTCCTATCAGATCGTATCGGATGAGAAACAGCTGGATGCCCTGACACCGCTTTTTGAAAGTCTGGTAGAAGATATCTCTTTCGTGACAGAGGATTGATCCGCTTTTTGCTGATGAGCAAAACGGAGGAAGAAGTGAAAGTAACAGAAGAAAGAAAGCCGTCTGTGAAAGTCATCCCGCTGGGAGGACTCGAGCAGATCGGCATGAATATTACTGCCTTTGAATACGGGGACAGTATCATTGTGGTGGATTGCGGACTGGCATTTCCGGAGGATGATATGCTGGGAGTGGATCTGGTCATCCCCGACATCACCTATCTGAAGGATAATGCGGACAGGGTAAAGGGTATTCTGATCACCCACGGTCATGAGGATCATATCGGAGCGCTGCCTTACATCTTAAAGCAGCTTCCGGTGCCTGTGTATGCCACCAAACTGACCATGGGGATCATTGACAACAAACTGGCAGAACACGGGATTGAAAATCTGGTACGTAAAAAAGTTGTGAATTTCGGACAGCATATCAATCTCGGACAGTTCAGGGTTGAGTTCATCAGAACCAACCATTCCATTGCGGATGCTGCCGCCTTTGCGATCTATTCGCCTGCCGGTGTGATCGTGCATACCGGAGACTTCAAGGTGGATTATACACCGGTATACGGTGATTCCATCGATCTGCAGCGCTTTGCGCAGATCGGCAAAAACGGTGTCCTGGCGCTGATGTGTGACTCCACTAATGCGGAGCGCCCCGGCTTTACCCCTTCGGAGAGTACCGTGGGGGAGACTTTTGACAAGATCTTTTCGGAACATATGAAGACCAGGATCATCATTGCGACCTTTGCATCCAATGTGGACCGCGTCCAGCAGATCATCAATTCCGCTGATAAATACGGCCGCAAGGTAGTGGTAGAAGGACGCAGTATGGTGGGGATCATTGAAACGGCGCAAAAGCTGGGTTATTTAAAGATTCCCGATAACACCCTGATCGAGACGGAGCAGCTGAGCAATTATCCGGCTGAAAAGACCGTGATCATCACCACGGGCAGCCAGGGCGAAAGTGTGGCGGCCCTGTCCAGGATGGCGTGCGGCACGCACAGGAAGATCTCCATCAAGCCGCGGGATACGGTCATTTTTTCATCGCATCCCATCCCCGGTAATGAAAAAGCGGTCTCCAAGGTGATGAATGAGCTCTACGGACAGGGCGCGGATGTCATCTTTCAGGACACCCATGTATCGGGACATGCCTGCCAGGAGGAGATCAAACTGATCTATTCCCTGGTACAGCCCAAATATGCCATTCCCGTACACGGAGAGATGCGGCATCTTAAGGCGCAGGCCAGACTGGCCGAGAATCTCGGGATAGATAGGAAGAACATCTTTGTGATCCAGTCCGGCGATGTACTTGAACTCTCGGAGGATCGTGCGAGGGTTACAGGCAAGGTGCCTGTGGGAAATATCTTTGTGGACGGTCTGGGTGTCGGAGATGTGGGCAATGTGGTTCTGCGCGACCGGCAGCATCTGGCGGAGGACGGTATCTTTATCGTGGTTGTCGCCATGGATGGGGAAGGCCGGATCGTATCGGGCCCCGATGTGGTATCCCGCGGTTTTGTTTACGTGAGAGAATCGGATGAACTGCTGGATGAGGCAAGAGAGATCTCCGGCGAGGTTCTGAACCGTTGTCTGGAGCGCGGGATTGAAGACTGGAACAGAATGAAAAATGCCATGAAGGAAGAGCTGTCGGATTTCTTCTGGAAAAAGACCAGACGACGTCCGATGATCCTGCCTATCATCATGGAAGTTTCATAAAGGAGCTGCATTATGCGGGATTACAGAGATGGTTTGGAAGTGTTCATACAGGAGATGAAGAAGTCCACCGTATATACAGAATATTTGCTGCAGAGGGATAATCTCAGAAAATATCCCGAATTAAAAAAGCAGGTGGATGAATATCGCTACAGGGTTTTGATGATGCAGCAGCAGACGCAACCGGATCAGATCTTTGATGTAACCGACCAGTTTCTGAAAGAGTCCGAGAGCTTTCGGGAGAATCCCGTGGTATATGATTTTCTGGCAGCCGAACTTGCATTCTGCCGCATGATGCAGAACATTCATATGCGGGTGGTCGATGAGGCTGCGATGGATTTTGAGTGATTATGGTAAAAAAAATACTGTTATCAATTTTAAATTTTGTCATCAGGTCTTCACTGCTGGTGCTGATCGTACTCGGCGTATACCGTCTGGCCATGTACTCCTATCATTTCGGCTATATGGTTTTTGCGGATGCGGCGATGGAGCCTGCGCCGGGAAGGGATATCGTTCTGACCATCGATTCAACGGAGGATACGCTGGACGTGGGAAGGCTCTTAAAGGCTAGAGGTCTGGTATCGGATGAGAAGATCTTTTATCTGCAGGAGAGGCTGTCCGATTATCACGGCAAGATGATGCCCGGTACCTATACACTGAACACTTCAATGAAGACGGAGGAAATGCTTGAGACCCTGTCGAGCTCCTATCAGGAAGAAGGAGAGGACGGGGAGGAACGGCCGGAGAATGAGGACGGTGACGTTGAACAGAGCACAGAGGAGCCTGATTTTGCGGATCCGGCCGTCATGGAACCTGCGGATGCAGATCAGGCTGAAACGGATGCGGATTCCTATGATGGCGGGCTGGATGAGCCTGCAGATGATGTACAGGAAGACGAAACACAGGCGGACAATCCTTACGGAGCGGGAGCAGGTCTTTAACACATGATCGTTGATGAGCGCTATACAGATTATATCAATTCCCTGACGGGATTTCTGGAGGACGATCTGGAAGAGCTTTATGAAAAGGCAAAAGCCAATCGGATTCCGGTGATCCGCAGGGAAACACAGGCGCTGCTGGGATTTCTGATAACGGAAAAACAGCCATGCCACATTCTGGAAGTGGGAACGGCCATTGGCTTTTCCGCTCTTTTTATGAGTGGTTTTTTACCAAAGGACGGACGCATCACTACCATAGAAAAGTATGAAAAACGCATCCCCATTGCCCGGGAAAACTTCAGGCGCTTTGGCAGGGAAAAACAGATTAAGCTGCTTGAGGGAGATGCGATGCAGATCCTTGCAAATCTGCCACAGGAGTCATACGACATGGTTTTCATGGATGCGGCCAAGGGACAGTATATTCACTTTCTGCCACTCGTCAAAAAGGTTCTGGCGCCGGGCGGGGTACTGATCAGCGACAATGTTCTGCAGGACGGACAGATCATCGAGTCGAGATTTGCCGTGACAAGGAGAGATCGGACGATCCATGAAAGGATGAGAGAATACCTGTATGCGCTGACCCATGACGATGAACTGGTGAGCAGTGTACTGACCGTCGGAGACGGGGTGGCGCTGTCGGTCAAAAAGAAAGGAAGAGAGACATGTTAAAACAAGTATCAATCTATGCGGAGAACAAAAAGGGTAATCTGCAGAAGATCACGGGGGCGCTGGCCGAACACAATATCAACATCTGGGGTTCTGTTACCAATGACAGCGCAGAGTACGGCATCATCCGTATGATCGTGGAGGATCCCGAAAAAGCCTGCGAGATCCTGCAGCAGGAAGGTTTTATCTGCAAGCTTCAGGATGTGATCGGAGTCGAGATGGAAGACGAGGTCGGCGCGCTCAACAAGCTTTTACAGGCTTTGAAGGACAGCAATATCAATGTTGACTATATCTATCTGTCTTTTAACAGAGAATCGGGGTTGCCGGTGCAGATCCTGCATACGCAGGATACCGCAGAGGTGTCATCCTGCATCACGGCCAAGGGATTCAGACTGGTCTGAAAGACGGGAAGGAGGAGATCATGCCCAAGGATCCTGCCATGCTGCTGAGCTTTGTCAATACGCAGCTAAGGGATAATTATTCGTCGCTAAAAGAGTTAGCATCTGCTTACAATGCTGATGAAACCGATATCATTGACAGGCTTCAGACGATAGGCTATCAATATGATGCGGGGCGGAATCAGTTTGTGATACAATAGAGGATGCGTAGAGGCATCCCGGCAAAAGGAGGAGAACATATTATGAAACAAAAACCAGTTGTATTAATGGTACTTGACGGTTATGGTCTGTCCGATAACAGTCAGGCAAATGCCGTAGCAATGGCCAAAACCCCTGTAATGGATAAGCTGATGGCAGAGTGTCCTTTTGAGAAGGGGTATGCATCGGGTCTGGCGGTAGGTCTGCCGGACGGTCAGATGGGCAACTCCGAGGTGGGACACATGAACATCGGTTCCGGCCGGATCATTTATCAGGACCTGACGCTGATCACCAAGTATATAGAGGATGGCGTGTTCTTCAAAAATGAGGAACTGCTCAGAGCCATCAATAACTGTAAGGAAAAGAAATCCGATCTGCATATCTGGGGTCTGTTGTCCGACGGTGGCGTACACAGTCATAATACCCATCTGTATGCGCTTTTGGAGCTGTGCAAAAAAGAGAATTTTGAGGATGTGTATGTACATGCATTTTTCGACGGCAGAGACACACCGCCTGCATCCGGCAAGGACTATCTGCAGGAGCTGATAGATGAGATGAAAAAGATTGGCGTAGGCAGGGTGGCATCTTTATCGGGACGTTATTATGCCATGGACCGCGATAATAACTGGGACAGGATCCAGCTGGCGTATGATTCGCTTGTACTTGGAGAAGGCGTCAAGGCAACCGATCCCATTGCGGCCATGCAGGAGTCCTATGACAAGGATGTGACGGATGAATTTGTACTGCCTACCGTGATCACAGACGAAGACGGACAGCCGCTTTCTCTGGTCAAGGAAGGCGATTCCGTGATCTTTTACAATTTCCGTCCGGATCGTGCCAGAGAGATCACCAAGGCGTTCTGCCTGACCGATGAGGATATTGCGGCGCAGCCCGGTGATGCATCCGATACCAAGAGCATCAAATATTTAAAGAGAGCGAATGGATATATGCCTCTGTGCTATGTCTGCTTCAAAGATTATGACGAGACGATCCCCAATAAATATGTGGCTTTCAAAAAAGAAGAGATCGTCAACACGCTGGGCGAGTATCTGGCCAAAAACGGATTGCGGCAGCTTCGTATTGCCGAAACCGAAAAGTATGCACACGTAACCTTCTTCTTCAACGGCGGCATCGAGGAACCCAACAAGGGTGAGGACAGGATACTGGTCAATTCCCCTGCTGTGGCAACCTATGATCTGCAGCCTGAGATGAGCGCTCCGGAGGTCAGCGAGAAGCTGGATGCCAAGATCACCTCCGGTGAATATGATGTGATCATCATCAATTTTGCAAATCCGGATATGGTTGGACATACGGGAGTTTTGGAAGCGGCTATTGAGGCAGTGGAGAGGATCGATCAGTGCGTGGGAGCTGCGGTCGAGGCTGTCAAAAAGATGGATGGCGTTCTCTTTATCTGTGCCGACCACGGTAACTGTGAACAGATGATCAACTATGAGACCGGTGAGCCTCATACGGCGCATACCACCAATCCGGTACCGTTTATTCTCTACAACTACGACCCGTCCTATACATTGCGTGAAGGCGGACGTTTGTGCGATATTGCGCCCACGCTCCTGCAGGTGATGGAGCTGCCGCAGCCTGCCGAAATGACGGGACAGAGCCTGCTGATCAGGAAATAAAGGAAAAAGGATATGTCACAACAATTGGTAGAAATTCAGAATATCCACGCCGCTGTCGAAGGCGAGGAAATCTTAAAAGGTGTCAGCCTGTCCATCGGGGCGGGCGAGACACATGTATTGATGGGGCCCAACGGCGCCGGCAAATCAACCCTCGGCAATGTGCTGATGGGCAATCCAGTGTACCAGAGGACCGAGGGCAGCATCCTGTTTGACGGAGAGGATATTACCATGGAGACGGCCGATAAGAGAGCCGCGCGCGGTATGTTTCTTTCCTTCCAGAATCCGCTGGAAGTGCCGGGGCTGTCTCTGGATGAGTTCATCCGAAATGCCATCCGCCAGAAAACAGGCAGGCCCGTCAAGATCTTTCAGTTCAAAAAGCAGATGGCCGAGGCTATGGAGCTTTTGAACATGGATGAGAGCTATGCACAGAGAGATCTGAACGTGGGCTTTTCCGGTGGCGAAAAAAAGAAGGCTGAGATCCTGCAGCTTCTGATGCTGGAACCTAAGTTTGCAATCCTGGACGAGACGGATTCCGGTCTGGATGTGGATGCGGTCAGGACGGTGTCCAAAGGGATCGAAGCATATCAGAAAAACAGAGACGGAGCCCTTTTGGTCATCACCCATTCCACCAAGATCCTTGAATCTCTTCATGTCGACAAAACACATATCATCGTGAAGGGCAGGATCGTGGAAAGCGGCGGGCCGGAACTGGTGGAAAGGGTCAACCAGGACGGTTTTGAAGCTTTTTTGTAACAGATCCAAATGCAAAAACGGCCTGCCTGTGAGCGGCCGGTAATGGAGCAAATGAATTGATATGAGCGAAAATTTTATGCTTGAGGGCGATGACAGAGAGCTCTATGATTTTCGGGAAGAGGAAACGGAAGAGGGCTTTTTCCGCATGGAAGAAGGCCTGAGAGAGGAGATCGTCAGACAGATCTCGGCAGAAAAGCATGATCCCGAATGGATGCTGGAGTTTCGACTGAATTCGCTAAAGTTGTATAATCAGATCAGTGTGCCGGACTGGGGACCGCCTGTTGACGGATTGGATATAGATCACATTGCAACCTATGTCCGTCCCAGGACAGAGATGGCAGCTAACTGGGATGATGTACCTGAAGATATCAAAAATGCATTTGAAAAGCTGGGCATTCCCAAAGCGGAGCGTGAGTCTTTAGCGGGTGTGGGGGCCCAGTATGATTCGGAGCTGGTCTATCACAACGTCCGCGAAGATGTGGCTGCTACGGGTGTGGTTTACACGGACATGGAGAGTGCACTGACCGGTGAATACGAGCAGATGGTCAAAGACCATTTCATGAAGCTGGTTCCTCCGACGGAACACAAATTTGCCGCCTTGCACGGCGCAGTCTGGTCGGGGGGGTCTTTTGTGTATGTGCCAAAGGGTGTTAAGGTTGAAATACCGCTGCAGTCTTATTTCAGGCTGAATGCAAAGGGCGCCGGACAGTTTGAACATACGCTGATCATTGTGGATGAGGGCGCTGATCTGCATTTTATCGAGGGGTGTTCCGCACCGAAATACAATATTGCCAACCTGCATGCGGGTTGTGTGGAGCTCTATGTCCGGAAAAATGCAAGGCTACGGTATTCTACCATCGAGAACTGGTCCAAAAATATGTACAACCTCAATACCAAGCGGGCTGTTGTAGAGGAAGGGGGAGTCGTGGAATGGATCTCCGGCTCCTTTGGATCCCATGAATCCTATCTGTACCCGACCTCGGTTTTAAAGGGTGACGGCAGTCATGCGGAGTTTACCGGTGTGACATTTGCCGGAGCGGGTCAGAATCTGGACACGGGAGCCAAAATGATTCATATCGGCAGGAACACCACATCCTTTATCGATTCAAAATCTATCTGTAAGGGCGGCGGGATCAGTACCTACCGAAGTGATGTTCAGATCAGAAAAACGGCACTGGGCGCGAAAGCGTCCGTTAACTGTGGATCGCTGATGCTTGATTCCGATTCCCGCTCCGATACGGTACCGGGAGTGAACGTACAGACGTCTCAGGCGGATGTGGGGCATGAAGCCAAGATCGGCAGGATCAGTGATGAAGCGGTATTTTATCTGATGAGCCGCGGGATCAGTGAATCGGAGGCCCGGGCCATGATCGTCAGCGGATTCGCATCACCGGTGAGCAAAGAACTGCCGCTGGAGTATGCCGCCGAGATGAACAATCTGATCAAAATGGAGATGGAAGGAGGCTGACAGCATGAATCTGGCGGTCAACCACTTACCGGTTCTTACATGGAACCAATGCAAACTGAATGAGGCTGAATTAAAAGTTAGCGATAGCTTACTTTCTGAGGAGAAGGCGACAGATGCGCTGTTGCCGGTCAGGCTGCCGGAGGGCATCAGTTGCCGCAGGGGAGTCGATGCGAAGGCATTATCCGCCGAATTTGATCGTCTTGGGATCAAGAATCCGCCGGAGACGGTGGTGGCGGGCAAGACGCCGATCTACAACAAACAAAGCTTTGCTACCGGCATGGGAGCCGACATTGACACTCTGATGCAGCAAAGGGGGGCGGATCTTTATACCGTCGAAAGCGGCTGCCACGAGACAAAGCCGGTAAAACTTCACTATGAATATGCACCCGGTCAGAGTGATCTGAGCAGGATCTTTATTCATGCCGCCGCCGGAAGCGAAAGCTGTTTTCTGCTATACTGGTCAGCCAGGCCCGGAGCCGATGACTACCTGAAGGAGTGCGGCAGATGCAGTGCGGATCAGGAGACGGGCAAAGACGCCGCGCGGGGACAGGGTTTGATCGGCGCGCAGACATATCTCTGTCTGGAAGAGGGAGCCAGGGTACATTTTCATGTCGTACAGATGCTGGAAAAGGAGACGCTTTTCTTTCACGATATAGGGATCTGCAGCCGCAGGGATTCTTCTCTTGTGATGACCAAGCTGGATCTGGGAGCAAGAGAAGTATACGAAGGACTGAATGAACTGCAGACGGGGGAAAAGAGCCGCTTCGAGATGGACTTTGGATTCCTGGGTCTGCCCGGCAGCAAAACGGATATTAATTACAACGATGTCTTTGTGGGCAAAGGCTGCGAGGGGCGGATGTATTTTAAAGAAGCACTGCTGGGGGATGCGCAAAAGACGTTTCGCGGAACCCTGGATTTCAGACAGCACGCCACAGGGGCCAGAGGAGATGAACAGGAAGATATCATCTTGCTCGGAGAGGATATCGTCAATAAGACGATCCCGCTGATCCTGTGTGAAGAAGAGGATGTGGACGGCCGGCATGCTGCTACCATCGGTTCGCTGTCCGATGAAATGCTGTTTTATATTCAGACCAGAGGGATTCCGAAACGCAAGGCGGAGGAGCTGATGGTAAGGGCATCCCTGCAGCATATCAGCAATATGGTGCCGAGTGAGTCCATCAGGAAAGCGGTATTGAATTATATCTGTCGGATTTTCGAGTGATTTGCGAGAGGCGAAAAAGCTGCGGAATAAGGGAGAAAGAGATGGATATTAAAAGGATTCGGGAGGATTTCCCCATTCTGAAAGATCCGGATTACATATATTTTGATAATGCGGCCACCAGCCAGAGACCGGCTGCGGTACTGAAGGCGGTGGAAGATTTTTATAGAACGACAAATGCCAACCCGCTCAGGGGTCTGTATGAGTGGAGCATCGGTGCAACAGAGGCTTATGAGGGAGCCAGGGAAAAGGTGGCTTCTTTTCTGGGTGCGGCAGATGCTTCGGAGATTATTTTTACCAGAAATACCACGGAGGCGATCAACCTGGTGGCTTACAGCTGGGGGCTTCAGAATCTGGGCAGCGGGGACGAGATCGCGGTCACGGTGATGGAGCATCACAGTAATCTGCTGCCCTGGCAGATGGTAGCAGACAAGACGGGTGCGCAGCTTGTTTTTATGGAGCCCGATGAGGAAGGACGTCTGGGGGATGAGCAGCTGGACAGGATCACGGAAAAGACCAGGCTCGTTGCCGTGGGGATGGTTTCCAATGTACTGGGCGTTTCGAACCCGATCGGTCAGATCATTGCAAGAGCGCATGAAAAGGGAGCTTTGGTGCTGGTGGATGCTGCGCAGGGAGCGCCGCACCACAGGATCGATGTGCAGAAGGCGGACATGGATTTTTGCGCCGTTTCCGGACATAAAATGCTGGCACCCTTTGGGATCGGTGCTTTATATGTCAAAAAGAAGATTCTTGAGCAGATGCCGCCGTTTTTGCTGGGCGGAGAGATGATCGAATATGTAACCAGAGAGTCTGCGACTTATGCACAGCTGCCCCATAAATTCGAAGCGGGCACCGTGAATGCAGCCGGAGCGGTTGGAATGGCAGCGGCCATCGACTATCTGGAAGAAGTCGGTTTTGATGCCATCAGGGAGCAGGAAAAGAAGCTGACAAGAATCCTGTATGACGGAATGAAAACGATGAAGCACATTACGCTTTACGGTCCTTCGGATCCGGACAAAAGCAGCGGCATCGTGACCTTCAATATCGAGGGCTGTCATCCTCATGATGTTGCCTCCGTGATGGATAGTGAAAAGATCTGTATCCGTGCGGGACATCACTGTGCGCAGCCGTTGATGCAGTATCTGAATGTCAATGCGACGGCCAGAGCCAGCCTGTATTTTTATAATACAGAGGAAGAGGCGGAACGGTTTGTAGAGAAACTGTCCCTGGTGCGCAGCTGGCTGGGGTATCAGGATTAGAGGATTAAAGATATGGATTTGAAACAGATCTACAGAGAAATCGTAAATGAACACAATCTGCACCCGGGACACAGAGAAGAACTGATCCGTCCCCGTTATACTCAAAGAGGTGTCAATCCCACCTGCGGAGATGATATTACGCTGCAGTTGGAGCTGGATGATGGCGACACGATCACGGAAGCGGCATTTTCCGGTTCAGGCTGTGCCGTGTCCCAGGCTTCGACTGATATCATGCTGGATATGATCATCGGACACAGCCGTCAGGAAGCACTGGAGATCGTCGATATCTTCATGAGCATGGTAAGGGGAGAAGCCTCGGAAGAAGAAATCGAGAGCCTGGAGGAAGCGGCTGCCCTGCAGGATGTGGCACATATGCCTGCCCGGGCCAAGTGCGCCACACTGGCATGGCATACTCTCAGGAAAACCCTTTCGGATGAATAAGAGGCAGGATTATATGGGACGGGGGATGGTTATCTGATGGTGGAGCAATCCGCTTATATTAAAGATGTATTTGTGACCTATAAGCTGGCCGGCAGATACAGCCTGAATGGACTCAGGTGCCGCAGCTGCAGGACATTGTCCGGGGTCGAGATCACGGGAGCGGGAACAGACAGTCTGCTCAGGCAATCGATCCGCAAAAAGGACGGGGGAGCATTTATTGCGCTGGGTGAAGTGGCTACAGCGCCTGTTGAGACAGGAGCCTGTGAGCTGGCGTTTTCTGTCGGTGATGTTGAGCTGTGGGATATCGACAGCCCCGTGCTGTATGAGATGAAGACAGAGCTGCTTGACGGAGACGGGCAGGTGCGTGATGAAGTGATCACGACCATGGGATTTCGCAGGGCGGTTTTTAAGAAGAACGGGTTTTATCTGAACGGCAGAAGGATAAAGATTTGCGGACAGAGCAGTCGCCCGGAGGATGATACA
Organism: uncultured Lachnospiraceae bacterium; assembly: GCA_905236705.1. Lineage (GTDB taxonomy): Bacteria > Bacillota > Clostridia > Lachnospirales > Lachnospiraceae > RGIG7926. Next base: position 59,652 of record CAJOOZ010000082.1, read on the forward strand.
GGCAGCATCAGGCCCGATTTTATGCAGAGCTGTGATGCCGCGGGCCTAAAATACGGGCTGAAATGCAGTGCCGTGCGGATCTGTCGGGATCCGCATTCTCAGGCTTTAATGGAGCAGTGTGATCAAGCAGGACTGCTCGTATTTGCTGCCTTCCCGGAAGGGCGTGTTGCCGGAGGCGATGCGTTGGAACGAATGGCAGAAGATCAGCTGATGGAAAATATCAAAGAAATGATCGTCCTGTGCCGCAATCATCCGTCCGTCATTCTCTGGGATGCAGGCACCTGTGAATCGAAGGGCGGCACCCTTTTTTATGAGAGGATCAATAAGGTGGTGCATATGATGGATCCTTCCCGTCAGATCGGCGACATACGCGGATATAAAAAGCCCGGCCGTGAAGAGGCTGTATTCATCTATCACGATCTTCCCGGGGAGGATTTTGCCCGGGGCAGCTGGTACAGATCCTGCCGTTATCATACCGCCGGCTCAGGGCACCGGTTTATGCGCCGGTAATGCGGTAGAACTGAGCTTATGATGATCCTGCTGTGGCATGACCGGATTTGTCGAAAAAATGACCGAATTTGTCGGAATGGAATTGCTATTGCAGTTCTTTTATGATACTCTGAAAATAGGAATTATTTCTGATAAGGATGAGAGAGAAAAATGCTGGATTTACGTTTTTATATGCAGTTTGACGGTGTGATCGACAGGATTAAAAAGGGCGAGCTTAAGACCCAGCAGGAAGTATTTGAGGCACTCGATGCGATCCGGAGTCCGGAGCCTGTGGTTTATAATATTGAGACGACCAACCGATGCAACATGCGCTGCCAGATGTGTCCCAGGACAACGATGATGACCCGACCCATTGAGGATATTGATTTTGAGACCTTCGCCAATGTGGTGGAACAGATCAGACCCCATGACAGGGCTCTCTGGGATGAGTGGAAGACATATTGTGAGCAAAAATACGGGATTAAAGAGGATGATGAGCCCAGTGAAAATCACTTTTTCCTCTATATCATCAGCAAGGTGATCCAGCTTCACGGCTACGGAGATCCGCTGCTGGATCAGCATATGGATGAATATGTCAGGATGCTGACCGAGCATGGTTTTCCCACTTATTTTTCCTGCAATCCCGCCAATATCGATCTGGAGCGTACCTACAGGATGATGGATGCGGGGCTTTCCTATATCAAGTATTCCATTGAGAGTGTGGATGATGAAAGTTATCAGCAGATCCGTGGGAAAGCGGCAAATTTCTCCAGAAGCTATCAGGATATTTTAAAGGTACTGGACTATAAGCATGAGAAGGGTCTGGACACGACGATCGTGATCACGATGCTAAATCTGAACCGCCGTAATCAGAAGGAAGAGTTTGACCGCCTTCTGGAAGCATTTGACGGTCTTGATGTATATACTTACCTCAAAAGCGAGGACTGTCAGTGGTATCGCAAGGATTTTCACGGAACAGAGTCCATTCACTGGTCGGAATGCTGCAAGCATCCATGGATGACCATGACGGTAAAATCCAACGGTGAGGCGACCATGTGTATGGAAGATTTTAATAATGAGATCATACTGGGAGATACCAGATCGCAGAGTCTGAAGGAAATCTGGGATGGCGAGGCTTATGCCGATTTCAGACGGGCTCATGTCAGTGTCAGACAAGGTATTAAATGCAATGAGCAATGTGATATGAAGCTGGTCGGCGAATTGTTGTGATGGGAAAGCACTTGGCAGAGGTGTGGCTATGACTATTACGGTTTTTTACGGATTGATGTATCTGCTTGCGGTTTTCAATCTGATGATTTATATCGTATTCAGGACCAGATCAAACAATTTTATTTACGGTCTGTTCCTTCTTGTGGCTACCGTTGCAAACGGAGGCTATCTTTTTGTGGCATTGTCACGTTCCCTCGGTGAGGTGGCCATGGCTACCAAGGTCAGTCTGATGGGTGGATGTTTTGTACCGTCGATCCTCCTGATCTGTGTTATAGATCTGTGTCAGATTAGGATCGGATGGGGCGGAAGACTATTTCTGGTGTCAGCGGCGTTTGCCGAATATATGATGGTTCTGACCATCGGCTATTCCGATATTTTCTATAAAAATCTGAGCTTTACAAGAGAGAATCATCTGTCACAGCTGTTCTATGATATTGGCGGCGGTTATGTGGTCTTTGTGATCACTGTTTATCTGTATCTGATCTTTATCTTCGGTATCTGTATCTATGCCTTCAGAGAAAAACTCTCTGTTTCCTACAAGAATATGGTGTATCTGCTGGCAGCATCGGTGTTGACCGCTTTGTTATATTTTTTGAGGCGCTACACGCAGTCGGGGATTAATCTTATGCCGCTGGCTTTTGTGCTGGATGGGATTATCATTCTCCGTCTTCAGCACCGCATGGCGATCTATGATGTCTCTTCCATAGTTGCAAACAGCATTCTGAATCAGGGAAATTACGGTTATATCGTACTGGACAAGCACAAGAATTTTATCGCCTCCGATGAAGCGGCGAGGCGTTTTTTTCCACAGGTGGTGCCGCTTCACGTAGACTTTTCGCTGCCACAGGACGACCCTTTTTTCATGAAGCTGACAGAGCTGATGATGCAGCTGGATGATACGCTGAATGAAGCTGTCGGATATATGGAAAATCATGGTCGGGAATACAAGATCGAAGCGGCTTATCTGACTGAGACAAACCGGTATCACAACGGCTATTATTTAGAGATTACGGATGCTACCGAGGTACGGGAAAATGAGCGCAGGATACTGGATTATAATGAGAAGCTCAGGGCTGCCGTTACCAAGGAAACACAGCGCCTGAAGGATGCACAGGACCAGATGCTGCTGGGTATGGCAAATATGATCGAGAACCGGGATAACAGCACCGGAGGTCATATCAAGCGTACCAGTATGGGTGTCAAAATCCTGGCCAAGGAGCTGATGTCCAGGGATGAATGGGAAGGCGTCTTTACGGCGCGGTATTGTGAGGCAATGATCAAAGCGGCGCCGCTTCATGATCTGGGCAAGATCGCAGTAGATGATGATATCCTCAAAAAGCCGGGAAGGTTCACTCCCGGTGAGTTTGAACAGATGAAGATGCATGCGCCAAAGGGCGCTGAGCTTCTGCACAGCGTGATCGCAGGAATAGAGGATCCGTACTTTGTTCAGATCGCAGAAAATATGGCGCATTACCATCATGAGAGATGGAACGGGACCGGCTATCCGGATAAACTGGAGGGTGAGGCCATTCCCCTGGAGGCGCGGGTCATGGCGATCGCGGACGTGTATGACGCATTGGTTTCCAAGCGCTGCTACAAGGATGCCATGACTTATGAGGAAGCGGCCAAGATCATCATGGAGGGAATGGGCTCGCAGTTTGATCCCTCGCTGGAGGATGTATTTGTGGCCTGCAGATCAAGGCTGGAGAAATATTATGATGCGCAGCTTAAGCAGGCAGAAGAAGCCAGTTGAGATGCCGGGATGTCCGGACAAGAGATATGAAAAAGGAGCTTTGAAATGGAAAAACTGGGTTTTATAGGAATGGGAAATATGGCAAAAGCGCTTGCGGCGGGCTTTATCAAGACCGGCAAGATCAAGGCTGAGAATGTTTATGCCTATGCGCCCCATCAGGACAAATTGAAAGAGAATGCAAAAAATATAGGGTTCACCCCTATGGCCAGTGTGCAGGAGCTGGTCAGCGCCGTGGATACGGTAGTGATGGCCTGCAAGCCCTATCAGATCGATGATGTGCTGCAAAAGCTGGTCAATGCTTATGACAGACAGGGGAACGGTGCGCAGGTAACACCCCAGACGCCGTCCATGCTTGATGGAAAAGCACTTTTATCCATCGCGTTGGGATGGGATCTGGCCGCTTACCGGCAAAAGCTGTCGGATCAGGTAAGGATTCAGTTTATCATGCCGAATACACCTGCAATGGTGGGCAGCGGCGTTATGCTCTTTGAAGAGGCAAATACGCTACGAAAAGAAGAAAGAAACGAGATCAAGACCTTATTTATGTCCCTGGGTATGGTGGCGGATATGTCCTCATCCCTGATGGGTATCGGCGGCGCCATAACGGGCTGCGGTCCGGCTTTTGTGGATATGATGATCGAGGCCTATGCCGATGCGGCCGTAAAATACGGTTTGCCCCGCAATGCGGCGTATCCGCTGGTGTCCCAGACCATTCTGGGTTCTGCCAAACTGCAGCTGGTAAGCGGTCTGCATCCCGGCGTATTGAAGGATCAGGTCACATCTCCCGCAGGCAGTACGATCCGCGGCGTCACTGCGCTGGAAGAGGCAGGATTCAGAAATGCCTGCATAGCATCCATCGACTCGATCATGAACAAAAGCTGACAGACAACGGAGAAAGAGATGTTAATATCTACGAAAGGACGCTACGGGCTGCGGGTTTTGGTGGATCTGGCACAGCAGAAGAGCATGGATCCCGTCCCTCTCAAGGATATCGCCTCGCGTCAGGAAGTGTCCGAGAAATATTTGGAAAGTATACTTAAGATTCTGGTAAAAAACAAACTGGTCAGTGGCAGCCGCGGCAAAGGCGGCGGCTATCTTCTGGTCAAGGCGCCCGACGAGATCAATCTGAAGGATGTTTTGGAAATGACAGAGGGAACGCTTGCACCCGTAAGCTGTCTGGAAGAAAATGCAGACCCCATTGAAAAAGAATCGGAGGGGAAATTACTCCCTGTATGGCAGGGATTGTATGATACCATCAGTGCCTATCTGGAGCAGAAAACAATAGCAGATCTGATCGATGATGATCCGGTGGATTATTATGTTATCTGATGCTCTGCCACAATGCGCAGCATCCGGCCGATGCGATGCAGGTAGGTATGTTCTTTTAGCACCTTCTGCCTGCCGGATGCGGCGATGCGCATACGGATGTCTTCGTGTGCCAGATAAAAGGCACATTTATCCAACATCTCTTCTATGGATGAGAAGGTCTCAAGATCCCGACCCGGAATAAAATAGTCATTTAATTCAGGCTGCTGACCGGTCAGCAGAAAGCCGCCGCAGCCAAGCACATCCCAGATCCTGAGTGACAGACCACTGCGGATGGGATAGACAGTCATGTTGAGATTGATGCGGCTTTGGGCAAAGATGAGGGGCATCTCGGTCAGGGTGCCCACGGGACCGTGTATATGCGGACCATCAAAAGCCTCGGGAGCCGGACTGTTGGTATACAGATCCACCGCAAACTTTTGCGAAAGGGTCTGCAGGGCACGGATTCGGAACAGGGATGAGGCGTGCATCCCCAGGATATGCTCGCCGGCCACATAGCGATCCATGTTCATTACACTGTCTTCGGAGACTGCAAACTGAGTGGGATGTGCTGCTGCAATGGTCTGTGCGGCCTCATCTGTCAGGGAATCCGACAGAATACTGCAGCCTACAAGCTGTAGCTGCGCCTCTGTCAGACCGTCTGCAAAACCGCGGATATAATCAGGGACTGCGGGCATGGAGAGCCAGGGGTCCTTTTCGGTATACAGTGATCCGACAAAGGAAATATCCGATGTAAAG
>CAJOOZ010000083.1 GCA_905236705.1 uncultured Lachnospiraceae bacterium
CAGGCGCAGGAGATCGTTGAGATGGCATCGACGCAGGCGCAGGAGATTCTGGAGAAAGCCAGCGAAGAGGCCGGCGCCATGAGGATGGCGGCTGTTGCCTATACGGATGACAATCTCGGAGCAATCGAAGATATCCTGTCTCATGGCATCGATGTGGCTGCTACCAATTATGAGAGACTGATGACGCAGCTTCAGGAAACCATCCAGGTGATCCAGGCAAATCGCGGACAGCTTTATCCCGCCGGTGAAGATGATAATGCCGGAGATTCAGCCGCCGAGAGTGTAACGGAATCTGCCGGAGAAAACGGCGGTTCTGATGTGATCTGACATTATTTGGGGCTGCATATCTCATATGCAGCTTCTTTCTTTGTGTCAGTGCATAAGGTAACATTTTTATGAATAAAAAAGTCAAAGGCGAATACGGTTATCTTTCCTATCGCCGCAAAATAGAGTCCATCAAAACATTCCTGTATTTTCTGATACCCCTTGCATTGTTTTTTGCGGGACTTATCACAACCAAAACAGAAAAAAACCTGCTGACCTTAGTGGCGGTTCTCGGGATACTGCCTGCCAGCAAAAATGCGGTTCTTCTGATCATGTATCTGAAAAGCCACGGCTGCAGTGAAGCGGATCATACCATTATTACATCCACCGTTTCCAAGGTGGAGGAAACTGTCGGAAAGGATATGATGCTTCTGGAGGATATGATATTCACGACCCAGGATGTCACCTTTGAAGTGCCTGCCATGATCCTGTACTGCGGAAGTGTACTGGGATATCTGAGCCCGCAGCAGGTGCAAAGAACTGCCAAACGGCAGAGCAGGGGCAAAAAGGATCTTAAGCAGCTGGAACGTGAACTTGAAAAACATCTTGAAAATTCGCTGAAAAAGGAGAGTGTTTCCGCCAATATCAAGATTTTTGACGGTATCGAACCTTTTACCAGGAGGATACTGGAACTTAAGCCTTTGGAAAAAGCGGGAGACAGCCCGAATAAATCCATTGCCAGAGTGTTTGGCGAGATCTCGCTGTAAGCTTATGAAAGAATATACCGTTGCTTCCGCCGAAAGCGGAATGAAATGTATTTCCTATTGCAAACATATACTGCCGGGGGCGCAGAACGGTTTTCTGCATAAGATGCTCCGGAAAAAGAACATCACCGTAAACGGTAAAAAAGCCGATGGATTTACTGCTTTGGCCGCCGGCGATGTGGTGCGTTTTTTCTTTTCGGATGAGACCTTTGACATGCTGCAGGCAGGTAAGGGGGCTTTGCCGAAAACCCCGGACAAAGAATTTGCCAAAAGCAAAAAGAAGGAATCTATAAGCCCTGAGCAAGAATCCGATATCAGGAGACTTTACGACCAATACCGGATCGGTGAAAGGATCGTTTATGAGGATGAGGATGTTCTGATCCTGGATAAGCCGGCGGGATTGTTGTCGCAAAAAGCAGCCGCTGATGATATATCGGTCAATGAACTGCTGCTTAAATATCTAAAAGACAAAGGGAGCCTGACAGGAGGCTTTACCCCTTCCGTGACAAACCGTCTGGACAGGAACACCTCGGGGCTTCTGCTGTTTGGCAAAAGCTATAAAGGCAGCCGGCTTTTATCAGAGCTTCTGAGAGAAAGAACCGTTGCCAAATATTACCGCTGCTGGGTGTTCGGAGAGGCTGAGGAAGCCTTTCTTACGGGCTGGCTGGATAAAGACGAGCGGACCAATACGGTAACTGTTATCAATGACGGGGATTTGCGATCAACCGCCAAAAAAGGCAGCCGCATTGAGACGGAAATGATTCCCATCCGCTGCGCAGAGCTGTATGGCGGCACCAAAGCCACCTTGCTGCAGGTACATCTGATCACGGGCAAAACCCATCAGATCAGAGCCCATCTGGCTTCCATCGGGCATCCGATTCTCGGAGATCCGAAATACGGTGACAGAGAGCTTAACACGGAATTAAAGAAACAATATCATATCAAGCGACAGCTTCTGCACGCATACAGGATTGTGTTTCCGCAGTTGGACGCCCCCTTTTCGCATCTTTCCGGACGCAGCTTTACGGCAGAACTGCCCGAGGACATGTCAAAAGGAGAACCATGGCAACCTGGAGTTCGAGAGGCCTGAGAGGATCAACCTTTGAGGAACTGATCAATCGGACCAACGAAAAATACAAAGATGCCGGTCTGGCGCTGGTACAAAAGATCCCGACCCCCATCACACCAATGAAGATCGATAAGGAAAGCCGCCACATCACCCTTGCCTATTTTGATCAGAAAAGTACGGTGGACTATATCGGGATCGTTCAGGGCGTGGGAATCTGTTTTGATGCCAAGGAGTGCGCCACGGACACTTTTGCACTGCAGAATATCCATGAACATCAGGTAGATTTCATGACAGAATTTGAAAAACAGAACGGAGTTGCTTTTTTACTGATCTACTATACCCATCGGGAGATGTTCTACTATCTGCGGTTTGAGGAGCTGAAACGCTTCTGGGACAGGGCTTTGGCGGGTGGACGCAAGAGCTTCAGACTGGAGGAGACGGATCCTGACTATGTGCTGGAACAAAAGAGCGGTATTCTTGTGCCTTATTTGGATATGCTTCAAAAAGACCTGCTCGGGCGCGGCGACTAAAATGCGTCTTTTCCAAAACGGCACAAATATGGTATAATATTTCGTCGATATGAACATAATGTTTTTTGTAAAGGGATAAAAAATGGATGTAAAAGTATTACACACACCAGAGGGTGTCAGGGACATATACGGTGATGAACTTCAAAAAAAACTTGCGCTTCAGCGCGCTCTGATGAAGATCTTTCGCAGCTTCGGCTTTCAAAGGATCGCCACACCGGTCTTTGAATATTTTGATGTGTTCAGTAAAGAGATCGGAACCACCAAATCCAACGAGCTGTACAAATTTTTTGACAAAGAAGGCAACACGATGGCGCTGCGGCCGGATTTCACCCCGTCTATCGCCAGATGTGCCGCAAAATACTATATGGAAGAAGAGTTGCCACTGCATTTTTCCTACTGCGGAAATAAATTTGTCAACACCTCTGATCTGCAGGGCAAGATGAAGGAGTCCACCCAGACCGGCGTAGAGCGGATCGGCGGCTGTGCTGATGAAGAATACTGTATCATCAGTGATGCCGAGATGATCCATGTGGCGGTACGCGCCCTGCTGGCAGGCGGCCTTACCGATTTCCAGATCAGTATCGGCAATGTGGAATTTCTAAAGGGACTCGCGCAGGAAGCGGGGCTTGATGCGGAGCTGGAAGAGGCTGTACGCAGCCAAATCTCCGACAAGAACTACTTTGGCGTTGAGGAGCTGATGCTGGAGGCAGGCATTCCCAGAGACAGGGCGGAAGGATTTTTGAAACTGACAGAACTCTTCGGCGATGCCGGGTGCCTTCGGGATGCGGAAAAGCTGGCGCAAAACGAACAGAGCCGCCATGCCGTCAAACATCTGAAGAAAGTGCATAAGCTTCTTGTGGATATGGGAGACGAGGCTTACATTTCCTATGATCTGGGGCTTGTGAGCAAATACAACTATTACACGGGAGTCATCTTTAAGGCCTATACCTACGGAGTGGGAGATGCGATCCTGAAGGGTGGACGCTATGACAGCCTGTTGTCCTGTTTTGGTAAAAATGCACCTGCCATCGGCTTTGTAATTGAAGTGGATGACATGATGAGTGCGCTGACGGCGCAAAAGAAACTGACGGAGAAAAAACGTGACATCGATTATCTGGTATATGACAGGATCATGACCGAGCAGGCTTTGAAGCTCGCGGACCGGCTCAGAGCCGGCGGAGATAACGTGATGTGTTCTCCTTATGTCAGGGGCAAGGATATTTCGGAGTATGTGGAATATGGCTACCGGAATATGATCCGCAAACTCTATCATCTGACTCAGGATGAAAAAGTACTGGTTTACGATCTGGCCGATGATTCACCGGACGGGCTGCCCGTTGACAACCTTGATCTTGCCGCACTGCAATCCTGATGATATCCAAAGGAGCTATTTCAATGAATGAATCCAAAAACTATCTGACCTTCGCACTGGGCAAAGGGCGTCTGGCAAATCAGACGCTGGAGCTGTTTGAAAAGATCGGTATCACCTGCGAAGAGATGAAAGATAAGAACTCACGGAAACTGATCTTTGTCAATGAAGATCTGAAGATGCGTTTTTTCCTGGCAAAAGGGCCCGATGTTCCCACCTATGTGGAATACGGCGTAGCCGATATCGGCGTTGTAGGCAAAGATACCATCATGGAGGAACAGCGCCGCGCTTACGAGGTGCTGGATTTGGGCTTTGGAAAATGCCGTATGTGTGTATGCGGACCCGAATCGGCAAAAGAGATGCTGCAGCATCATGAAAAGATCCGTGTCGCCAGTAAATATCCCAATATTGCCAGAGATTATTTTTACAATCAGAAATACCAGACCGTAGATATCATCAAACTCAACGGCTCTGTTGAACTCGGACCCATAGTGGGTCTGTCGGATGTCATCGTTGATATCGTTGAGACCGGTTCTACGCTTCGCGAAAACGGACTGGCCGTATTGGAGGAGATCTGCCCCCTGTCAGCCAGGATGATCGTCAATCAGGTTTCCATGAAGCTGCAGGCGGACCGGATCCGTGATCTGATCACCAGACTCAGAGATGCAAACGAACAATGATGTGATTTAGGCGGAGGAATGTTTAAAAATGAGAATTGTTGCATTGACACCGGAAACCCGAAAAGATCTGTTATCCAATCTGCTAAAGCGCAGTCCCAACCAGTATGGTCAATATGAAGAAACGGTCAAAGACATCATTGAGCAGGTAAAGCAATGTGGCGATGACGTGCTCCTGGAGCTGGCACACCGGTTTGATCACAATGAGATCACGAAGGAAACCCTCAAGGTTACGGAAGCGGAGATCGAAGAAGCCGTACAGGAAGTGGGGCCGGAGCTTTACGCCGTGATGGAGAAAAGCGCTGCCAACATCAGAGCATTTCACGAGCTGCAAAAGAGAAACAGCTTTATCACCACCAGCGAAGACGGTTCTGTTCTGGGACAGCGGATCACACCGCTTGAAAAAGTAGGTGTCTACGTTCCCGGGGGCAAGGCCGCTTATCCTTCCAGTACCCTGATGACCGTGATCCCCGCCAAAGTGGCAGGGGTATCCAGGATCGTCATGACTTCCCCCGCCGGACCCGACGGCAAAGTAAATGCCGGAACGCTGGCTGCAGCCAGGATCGCCGGGGTGGATGAGATCTACAAGACCGGCGGCGCGCAGGCCATCGCCGCGCTTGCATTTGGAACGCAGCAGATTCCCAGGGTGGACAAGATCGTGGGACCCGGTAATATCTTTGTGGCGCTGGCCAAAAAAGCGGTATTCGGCTACGTGAGCATTGATTCCATCGCAGGGCCTTCCGAGATCCTGGTATTGGCAGATGAAAAGGCCAACCCCCGTTATGCGGCTGCGGATCTTTTGTCCCAGGCAGAGCATGACGAGCTGGCCAGTGCCATTCTGATCACAACAAGCAGCGAGCTGGCCCGCAGGGTTTCCGATGAAGTGGACGGATTCCTTCAAAAGCTGGAGCGGCGCGAGATCATCGAAAAAAGTCTGGAAAACTACGGTTATATCCTCGTGGCGGATGACATGGATCAGGCCATAGAAGCCGCCAATGAAATTGCCAGTGAGCACCTGGAGCTTTTGGTGCAGAATCCCTATGAGGTAATGCCCAGGATCAAAAATGCCGGAGCGATCTTTATGGGAGAATATTCCTCAGAGCCGCTGGGGGACTATTTTGCAGGGCCGAACCACGTACTGCCGACAAACGGAACGGCGCGGTTTTTCTCACCGCTGTCAGTGGATGATTATATCAAAAAATCCAGTCTGATATCCTATTCCCGCAGTGCGCTTGAAGCTGTACATCAGGATATCGAGCTGTTTGCCGAAAGGGAAGGGCTGACGGCCCACGCCAATTCCATACATGTAAGATTCGAGTGAAAACGAATACCGAAAGGAGCGATCATGAGCCAGATAAAAAAAGATCAGCCGCAGGCTGCTGCGGGCACAAAACCCCGCATTGCCACAGTCACAAGAGAGACCAAAGAGACATCCATCACAGCGACCATCAATCTGGATGGTCTTGGCAAATATGATGTGGACACAGGCATCGGCTTTTTTGATCATATGCTGGAGGGCTTTTCCAGACATGGTTTTTTCGATCTGAAGCTGAAATGCAAGGGCGATCTGGAGGTGGATCCGCATCACTCGGTAGAGGATTGCGGGATCGTATTGGGACAGGCCATTGCCAAAGCACTGGGAGACAAGAGCGGCATTTCGAGATACGGCTTTTTTATCCTGCCCATGGATGATGCGCTGATCCTCACTTCACTGGATCTGTGCGGCCGTTTTTACTTTGACTTTGATTGCAGGATGGACACCCCCAGTGTGGGGGCGTTTGAAACCCAGCTTGCCAGGGAATTTTTCTATGCGCTGGCAGCCAATGCGCAGATGAACCTGCATATTGAAATGCTGCGCGGTCTGAATGATCATCACAAGATAGAAGCGATGTTTAAATCCTTTGCCAAATCCCTGGATATGGCGATTCGCCCCGATCCCAGGATCAGCGGTGTATTGAGTACCAAAGAAATGCTTTGATACAGTCGGAGGAAAATACATGGCCAAGAAAAGAATGATAGCAACCATATATCTGCTGGGTCCGAATGCGGTCAGGAATTTCACGGATCACACTCCGGTTTCGACAGATCCTCCTGCCCTGGCAGAGCAGATGGTCGAATCCGATGTGGATGCGATCCTGTGTTTTGATCTGTCAGAGGCGGCCGATACGGCCTTTCAGCAGCAGGCTCTCATCAATATGACCGAGATCTGCAACAGAGTGCACGTGCCTGTTTACGGCGGCGGAAATATCATGAGCGTCTATGATGTTTCACGTCTGTTTGAAGCCGGATGCCGCAAGGTGATCCTCAATTTTGCCAAAGCGCTGTCCCAGGAGATGATCCATGAAGTTGCCGGGCAGTACGGCAACGAGAGCGTAACCGTCACCATCGCAAGTGCGGATTCGCTGGCGATCAACAAACAGCTCCTCGAAGCCAACGCCTCGGAGCTGATCCTCATTGATGAGCATGCGCTGAAAAACTGTCTCGGCGCCTCCGATCTGCCGAGTATCGTATTTTTACCCGAGATCTCGCTGGATAAAATGTTTTCCATGCTGCAGAAGGATACGGTTTCCGGAATTTCCGGCAATATCGTAAACGAGAATATCAAACAGATTCCCGCCTTAAAGAAACTGGCCAGGGAACAGGGGATACCGGTGTCGGTATTTGATGCTCCCATTCCTTTTGACGAGCTGAAAAAAGGTGCTGACGGACTGGTGCCGTGCATCGTGCAGGATTATTCCACGGGGGAAGTCCTGATGATGGCATATATGAACGAAGAGGCTTATATGCGCACGCTGCGCACCGAAAAAATGACCTATTACAGCCGCAGCCGTAAACAACTCTGGGTAAAGGGTGAGACCAGCGGGCATTTTCAGTTTGTTAAACAGCTATGCATAGATTGTGATAATGATACACTGCTGGCCAAGGTGAAGCAGATAGGCGTGGCCTGTCACACCGGCAATTACAGTTGTTTCTACCGTGATCTGATCCCACCCAGGGAGGTCATTCCCATGGGACAGGTCAGGGGGCTTTCCGATGAGGACAAAGCCAGGATCGAAACCATCGACAACCGGTTCTCGGCACTGGCCGAAAACTGGAAAGATCTGAAAAACAGCCTTGACCAGCTTTAAAGGATAGTATTCTATGAGAAAACTGGCCCTTAGTGATGAGATACTTCTGACTGTCGAAAAACCCGCCCGTTATATCGGCGGCGAGATCGGCAGTGTCCAAAAAGACCTGTCTGATGTCAGTATCCGGTTTGCCATGTGCTTTCCGGATGTTTATGAGATAGGTATGTCGCATCTGGGAATACAGATCCTGTATGAGCTTTTAAACCGCTATGACGACGTCTGGTGTGAGCGGGTTTACAGTCCGTGGACCGATCTGGATGCTGTCATGCGAAGGGATCATATTCCTCTGTTCTCTCTGGAATCCCAGACTCCCATCAGGGAATTCGATTTTCTGGGAATCACTTTGCAATATGAAATGTGTTATACAAATATCCTGCAGGTTTTGGATCTGTCCGGGATTCCTTTGCTTGCAAAAGACCGCGGCACAGAAGATCCCGTCGTGATCGGAGGAGGACCCTGCAGCTACAATCCCGAGCCCATCGCTGATTTCTTTGATCTGTTTTATATCGGAGAGGGAGAAACCAGATACCGCGAGCTGATGGATCTGTACAGACAATGGCGTGGGATCGGGGAAGGCATGAATGTTTTGCAGCGCCAAAAGGAGCCGGAAGAATGGAACCGTCAGGGGTTTCTGCGCGCGGCCTCACACCTGCCCGGCATCTATGTACCTTCCCTGTATGAGGCTTCCTATCATGAGGACGGAACCCTCAGATCCTTTACACCCAAATATGAAGATGTTCCCGCTGTCGTTCGAAAGGAAATGGTTTCGGATCTGGATCAGAGCGTATATCCCACGGCTCCGGTGGTACCTTTTATCCGCGTCACGCAGGATCGGATCACTCTGGAGATCATGAGAGGCTGTATCAGAGGATGCCGTTTCTGTCAGGCAGGGCAGCTCTATAAACCGCTTCGGGAGCGAAGCGTGGAAACATTGAAAAAATATGCCGCCCAGATGATGAAGAACACGGGGCATGAAGAGATCTCCCTCAGTTCCCTCTCCTCAAGCGATTACTCCGGATTGTCCGATCTTTTGCAGTTTCTGATGGATGAATGCGGCAGACAAAAGGTCAATATAGCGCTGCCTTCCCTCAGGATCGATGCTTTTTCCCTGGATGTCATGAACAAAGTGCAGGATGTAAAAAAAAGCTCCCTTACCTTTGCTCCGGAGGCCGGCAGCCAGCGTATGCGGGATGTGATCAACAAGGGGCTGACCAAAGAGGACATCCTGGGCGGCGCAGAGCAGGCTTTTAAGGGCGGCTGGAACAAAGTCAAGCTGTACTTCATGCTGGGTCTTCCCGGAGAAACCGAAGAGGATATCCGCGGGATCGGAGAGCTATGCAACGATATCGCCATGCTCTATTACGATACCGTTCCCAAGGAAGAGCGAAAAGGCAGGATACAGATCACTGCCAGTACTTCCTTCTTTGTTCCCAAGCCCTTCACCCCGTTTCAGTGGGCGCCCATGGATCCGCCGGAAAGTTTTCTGGAAAAAGCGGGAATCTGCAAAGATGGGATACGCAGTCAGCTCAATCAGAAGAGCATCCGGTACAACTGGCATGAAGCCGACACCTCCATGATGGAAGGTGTCCTTGCCAGAGGAGACAGACGGCTTGCGGCGGTGATCCTGAAGGCCTATCACAAAGGCTGTTTTTATGATGCCTGGAGTGAATATTATCATCATGATGTCTGGCTCGAAGCTTTCAGGGAATGCGGACTTGATCCGGCGTTTTACACCACCAGGAAAAGAAGCGAGGATGAACTGTTCCCCTGGGATTTCATTTCCTGCGGCGTGACCAGGGAATTTCTTTTACGGGAATGGAAAAATGCCCTGGCGGGGCGAGCCTCATCCAACTGCAGGGAAAAATGCGCAGGATGCGGAGTGGCATCCTACGGAGTCGGAATCTGCCCCGGGGCAGGATATATAAAATGAGCTGCGTTAGCAGCGATTTTATAACGAGCAAAAGCGAAGCGTTTGCGAGTTTGACAAAAGCGGAGAATAGTAATGGCCTATAAGCTGCGCCTGAAATTTAATAAATACGCTCATATGATCTATATTGGTCATCTGGATCTGATGCGCTATTTTCAAAAAGCAATGCGCCGGGCAGGTGTGGATATTTCTTACACCTCCGGCTTTTCGCCGCATCAGATCATGTCCTTTGCCCAGCCTCTCGGAGTGGGCGTTTTTTCCAACGGGGAATATGTGGATATTTCCGTGGAATCTCTCACAAGTTCAAGGCAGCTTGTGAAGGCGCTTTCCGGCGTGATGGCGGAGGGCGTTGATATCCTTTCGGCGCGGCTTCTGCCCGAGGATGCCCGGGGTGCAATGGCGAGCATTGCCGCCGCTTCATACACGGTATCGTTTCGCACCGGAAGCGAGCCCGGGTTTGATCTGGCACAGGCGCTTACGGATTTTTACAACAGGGACAGCATTCTCATCGAAAAAGAAACCAAAAAAGGAAGCAGACAGGTGGATCTGAAGGAGCATATTTATGCGCTTTCCCATGATGCCGGGGAAAATACCGTTTACATGCTGCTGGACGCCTCCAGCGGCGGCAATATCAAGCCGAATCTGGTCATGGAGACCCTGTATGACTTTGCCGACGCACGGCTCGGTGAATTTGATCTGATCGTGACCCGTGAGGATATTTTTGCCGAGGATCATGATGCGTCCGGGCAGCGCCGGTTCATTTCCCTTAATGACATCGGAAAGGATTACTGATGAAGGAAGAACAAATCTCCGATCCAAAACTCGATCAGCTCATAGACGGCAGCATTCATTTTGCACATCTGGACAGACGGCTCATCCTGAGCCATTACATGGGCGCAAAAGCAGCCTTTTTGCTTGAGGATGAAGTGCTGATGGGTATCTGGCTCGAAAGTGCCACGGAACATTCCCGCGTGGGAGAGATCTATGTGGGCAAGATCAAGAGCATCGCTGACGGCATAGGCGCTGCTTTTGTGGAATATGCCAAAAACGAGGTGGGCTTTCTGCCCTTAAACCAGATCCGGCCGGAGATGATCCTGAATCAGAAGAATCCCGCCAAAGTTGCCTGTGAACAGGAACTGCTGGTGCAGGTGGTCAAGGCGCCGATGAACCAGAAGGATGCCACCCTGACGACAAATCTTATCTTTTCCGGCAAATATATTGTGCTGACGCCCTATACGCAGGGGATCCGTTTTTCACGCAAGCTGAAAAAAGAGGATAAGCGAACCTTGCTTTCCCTGGTTGAAAAAGTACTGGATGAACTGTTCGGAGACAAGGACGTGTTTCTGTCCCACTACGGACTGATCATCCGGACAAACGCCGTGTTTGCCGGCTTTTTACCACTGTTTTACGAATTGCACGAATTGTTCCACGAGGTAAGCAGCGTTCTTTCAAAGGCGCCCCTTCGCCCTGCATTTACATGCCTGCGTCAGGATGCGCCCTTTTATCACAGGATCCTGCGGGATCAGTACGATCTGCCGCATATGAAGATCGTAACGGATGAGCAGGAGATCTATGACGAGCTGATACCGCGGGATGAATGGGATGACGGGGAAGCGCCGGACGGAACGGAGTATCTGACTTCGGAAGAAAAAGAGCGCTTTGACCGTTTTATGGAAAGTGTGCGCCAAAAAAAAGAACGCCTCGGGGAGGGCGGCAGCGAAGACGAAGGGCAGCTTCAGATCAGTCTCTGGCAGGAAACATCCTACAGTCTTCTGAGCAGATATACCATACCCTCCGGCGTGGAAAAAGCCCTTGCCAAACGGGTCTGGCTGAAGAGCGGGGGATTTCTGGTGATTGAACCCACGGAGGCACTGACCGTGATCGATGTTAACTCCGGCAAGGCTTCCTCCCGAAAAAAAACACCCGAGGACTTTAATCTCAGGATCAATATGGAGGCTGCCGTGGAGATTGCCAGACAACTGCGGCTCAGAAATCTCTCCGGTATGATCATCGTGGATTTTATCAATCTGGAAAAAGAAGAGAGCAGGCGTCATCTGATGCATACCCTGAGGCGGATACTCAGGATGGATCCCGTGGGCGCCAATCTGATCGACATGACGACCCTGGGGCTGGTGGAGATCACAAGGCGCAAGAAGGAGCCGCCGCTCAGAGAGGTTATGCATCTGATCCGGCAGCAGCAGGACAAAGAGGAGAATGAAGCATGGAGCTGATCGGACTGGAAAAGGTAAGAGAGGGCAAATATCTGAAAAACTACGAGCTTACCTATCTGAACAAAGAGGGGCGCGAAAAGGTATATGAGATCGTCAGTCACAAAGACCTGCGAAGCCCTGAAGATCTGGGAATGAAAGTCAGCGGGATCTCCATTGTCGCCTACCAAGGCGATGAAATGCTGCTGCTGAAGGAGTTCAGAATGGGGATCAACCGGTATGTATACGGGCTGTGCGCAGGAATGCTCGAAAAAGATGAAAGCGTGGAAGATTGCGTAAGGCGGGAGCTTTACGAGGAAACCGGTCTTGCGCTGAAAAGGATCGATACGATCCTGCCGCCGGCTTATGCAGCGGTCTCGATCTCCGATATCGCCAATCAGATCGTATATGCCGAGGTGGAAGGCGAGATATCCGGCGGACATGCCTCCGCAAATGAGGATATCAGGGCACGCTTTTATTCTCTGCCGGAATTGGAACAACTCCTTAAAAATGGCGTATTCAGTTCCAGATGTCAGGTGACGGTTTTCCAGTTTTTGCGCGAACACGGAATAAATCCCTTTGCAGATTTCGAGGCCCTGCGTGACTGATTTTTTGAAACAACTCTTGACAGTTTTCCCAAAATCGATTAAGATACACAAGCGACTTTTTATAAAATTTTTTCTAAATGAGGTGAATAGTATGTGGACCAGAAAAGAA
>CAJOOZ010000084.1 GCA_905236705.1 uncultured Lachnospiraceae bacterium
ATAGGCCATGCCGTAATAGCCTGCGATCTGTCCGGTGGTCGCCACATCCTCAAACCCCAAACGCGCTCTCAGATATCCCTTGCGGGGGCGGATCGCTTTTAAGATCTTCAGGATTGCATCCTTTGCCTTGGGGATCGCACTCTTTGTCTGGGGTTTGTCCCAGAGTTTCCGTGCATACCTTACCTTTTTTTTGATTCCGCCCAGCTTGCCTTTGATTGCATCCAGTCTTTGATTCACGTCATCAGGCAGCTCTGTTAAAAATGCCAGCGCCCTGAGGATCTTATCACTGACATCCGCCAGGATATCTCCCAGTTTCAGGAAAAACAGACGGAACTTTTCAAGAAGACCCACATCTTCTTCCGCCGGATCGTCATCCTTCAAAACATCATCCGTATCATCGCAAGGCGTCTGCGTTATGAATATGCGCTCGTCTGCATTTATCTCCGGCAAGGCAGCTTCCGCACCGGAATCCGACTCCCACGGGCGGTCCTTTGCCTGGGGCTGCGCTTCATCCCCGCGCTGCGTATGTTTCGCCTTTTTGGCCTTTTTGGCCTCCTTTATCTTTTTCTTTTCGGCAATCTTTTTCTTTTCCTCTTCATCGGGAAAAAAGTTGATGATCCTGCGCCCCAGTATCCTGACGCCGCCCAGCAGGGTCGTCTCCGTCTCCTGGGCCTGCCTGCTCTGCCTCAGGCTGAAATACACTTCGGCCACGGGGAACAGGTATCTTACGGACACGCGCGCATTCGCCAGCTTGTCGCGATAGCCTGCTTCCATCCGATAGTGTATGGGAACGAACAGAACAATCAGGATCAGCGCCACGATCAAAGCCAATATGCATAGCAGAACGATCCCGAGTATTTTTAAGATTTTTAAAATGATCAATCCCGCCATCATACTCAGAATCTCCGAAACAGTGTGGCTTTATCGGCTTCCAGCGCGTCCTTGAACGTAGCGGAGCCGTATTTTTTACTCAAAGACAGATACAGCTCTCCTGCCAGATTGGCAGCGCTTTCCCATCCTTTGGCGATCCCCAGCAGGTAAATATCCTTTTTGGGATAGCTTTTTTGTTTCAGCACCGCAGTATGAATGATGTCAAACTGATCGACTCCGCTGTTTAAGCAGACAAGATAAATATCCACCTGTCCGACATTCATCCACAGTCTTCGAAGCACCTTTTTCTTTTTATCCCTGAGGTATTCGTCCGTGACGAAATCCTTGTAAATATACATACAGATCCTAACCCAGAAAGGAGAAGGTGCCCCCTCCTCCTTCAATAGTATTTTCTAGAGCCCCACAGATTTTTGTGTTTCATATCCAGATACATGGAATAGGACTGTTCCAGTATCTGTTTTTCATTGGCGAATTTCAGAAGATGGTAGGCCTCATGATACTTGTAATAACCGGAATCCACAAAAAACTCTTCCCGCTGCGGTTTGCTGTAATAGCTGTCCGACATCATCAGATACCAGTGTACCGTTTTTTCGACTACATCTTCGGAAGCCGTGAATGTATAAGAACTGTCCGCGATATATTTCATGATAACCGCTTTGGCGCCGCTCTCCTCAGCCACCTCTCTCAATGCCGTATCCTTGAATTCTTCGCCTTTTTCTACTGTTCCTTTGGGTAATACCCAGCCCTCATATTTATTTCTGATATTTTTGTACAGCAGCAGGATCTTGCCTCTGAAAATAACCACACCGCCGCAACTCGTCGCTTCGATCATGTGATCTCCTAACTCTCTGCTACCTTATTGATCGCAGCAATGATCTCATCGCTGTCAAAGGGTTTGGTAATGAATTCATCCGCACCGGACTTGATACATTCCATAACCTTGCCTTTCTGACCTGCGGCAGTGACCATTACCACCTTGGAATCGCCATTCAGCGCCTTGATCATCTTCAGCGCCTCGATCCCGTCCAGTACGGGCATCGTGATATCCATCGTCACCACGTCCGGCTTCAGAGTCTGATACAGCTTCACGCCGTCCTGTCCGTCCTTTGCTTCTCCGACTACTTCATGACCGCCTTCTTCAAGGATCGAACGCAGAAGTTTGCGCGAAGTACGGGAATCGTCTATCATTAAAATACTGGCCATTTTTTATTTCCTCCGATACGGGTTTTAAGCCCGGGTATTTTCAACCGTCAGCTCTGTATCAACTGCAAGCACAAAATTGATCACCTGATCTTTTATATGAACCGGAAATACCACAAACTGAGCGCCTGTAATGCTCACGGGATTTTCGTAATACTGCGGCGGCAGCATATCCACCTCTACTCCGTTCGTACTCTGTTCCGATGCGAACAGACCGTTGACACAGTTGATCAGCTCTCCCACCGCATCCAGCGCATCCTCATCAACCTGACCGAATGTTTCTTTTGCAAAAGGCTCGGCAAGGGATAACAATCCGTTTCCGATCCCCGCAAAGCCGGTGGTGATCCTGTGATCTCCCTCAAGCTGCTGCATGGCAAAATTCTCAGCCCTGATCCCATCCACCAGATAAGCCTTTGAAACATAAGCCGAGGAATCAACGAGCCTGAAAATGGTACGAATGGCGATACCGCAGAGCTTCTGCCCCAGTTCATTGTTTTCCGGCAGGAAAAGCCCGATCACCCTGTCTATATCTCCGCTGACCAGATCGTCCATCTCGCCGGGAGAAAGTCTCTCCAGACTTTGATAGCGCTGCAGCATCTCTTCGATCTCCTCAAGGGTCATAAAGCCCTTGTCGATCAATGCCTGCACGAATACCATGTAGATATTCCCCTGCTTTTTGAGAAGACGTCCCACCTGATCATCCGTCAGATATCCCTTCTCAACGGCAATATCACCGAATCGTTTATCCATTACGGCCTGCAGACTGTTTACCTCATCCGCCTGCTCTCTGGTCATCATTTTTTCGGTCACAGCGATCAAGCCGAGCTTGACACGAACCTCTGACTCTGCCTGAACAGTCTCTTCAAACTGTTCCTCCGTCAGATATCCTGATGCCACAAGAAAGTTGCCAAAGATCTGATCAAACATGATAGCCTCCCCGCAAGTAGTTGTTTATGATATCACACATCAAGAAGAGTATATAACAAATCAAACTAAAAAGATACATTTTTTGTGAAAAATTCATCCATCAGGCGTCTGGCGATGGGGGCGGCATATTCGCCACCGCTTCCGGCACTTTCCACAACGATCGTAACGCAGATCTGCGGATCCGTGGCGGGGGCATAGCCGGTAAACCAGGCGTGGGAATCGGACTTGTCGGAGGAAAATTCCGCGCTGCCCGTCTTACCCGCGGCGGTATAAAGATCGTTTTTCAGTTTGGTTCCGGTTCCTTCCGTCACTACGGCCTCCATAAGGCCCTGCAGAAACTCCGCTTCCTGAGGCGTCATCATGTCAGCTGCTTTTTGCGGTTCATTCTGTTTGACTACACCACCGCTGCGGCTCTGGATCCTGTCCACCACATAGGGCGACATGCATTCCCCGCCGTTGGCCACTGCGCAGGTGATCATATTGAGCAAAAGCGGCGTGATGACAGTACCTCCCTGTCCGATGGCCGTCTGCAGGAGCATATCGGTGGAATCGGATTCCGACAGGTTGAACTGCGACTGCTTGTATGCAATGGCAGTGTCGATCGGCTGCCCGAACAAAAGCTCTGAGCAGGTATTTTGGAAAGAGCCAAGCTCCAGCGAGGTGCCGATATTGGCAAAGGAGGAATTACAGGATTTTGCAAAGCTCTTTGTAAAGTCCTCCCGACCGTGGGCGCTGCCGTGAAAACAGCGGATCGTGGAGCCTTCATAGTTGAATTTGCCATTGCAGTTAAAGCTGTAATCACTTACATTGCCGCCATTTTCCCTGTAATATTCCAGAGCCGTTACGATCTTGAAGGTGGAGCCGGGGGGATACAATCCCTGGGTAGCTCTGTTGAGAAGGACGGAGCTGGAATTGTCCGCCACGATATCATCCCAGATATTCATGATGGTATTCGGGTCAAAATCCGGCTTTGAAACCATAGCCAGAATACGTCCGGTCTGCGGCTGTGAAACGATGATGGCTCCGTTGTAGACCCCCAGCGCATCATAGGCCGCCTGCTGCAGATCCACATCCAGCGTCGTATAGACATCATCGCCGTAGTTTTTGACGCTCGCCAGTTCATTTTGCACCTTATTTCCCAGAGATTCATGGGATAAAAGCAGGTTCATGCTCTCGGTATTCTCAATTCCCGCTTTTCCTTTGACGGCATATCCCACCACATGGGCAAACAGGTTCTGATAGGGATATACCCTGATCTCCTTACCGTTTTCCTCTTTCGTCTCCGCCAGCACATCACCATCCGCCGACAGGATCCGTCCGCGGATATTCTGCCTGGCGATGATCTCCTGCCGCGAGCTGTTATAATTGTTATTGATGGCCGTGGCGCTGTCCCGTTTCATATACACCGCCAGATTGACGATGAGTGCGATCATCAGAAGTGAAAAAAAGATGCTCGTCAGAATGATCTCCAGGCGGCGGGGCTTTTCCCTGTGCAATTCTTCCAAAGACGCTCCGTCCCGGGCGTCTGCCTTTTTTTTATTCCTCATAGTCATCTTCCTCTTCATCATACAGCTCATCCTCTTCAATGCGTTCCTTGCTGCGAATGCCGTAAAGCCCCTGTATGATACTGAACATTATGATCGTAGACAAAACAGAGCTGCCTCCGTAACTGACAAGCGGCAGCGTAACACCGGTAAGCGGAATCAGTCTCGTGCCGCCTCCTATGGTCAGGAACACCTGAAAGATATAGGTGATGGACAGACCGATTGCGATATAACGATAAAAAGGCTCCTCGATCCTGGAAGCCAGTTTCATGAACATGAGAAAACAGGACAGGCAGACCAGGATCAGAAGTATCGCAAACAACACCCCCATCTCCTCTGCCACGGCCGAAAAGATCGAATCCTTTTCCACATAGGGGATCGAGGAAGGATCTCCATGATAGATTCCCATGCCGAACCACCCGCCGGTGCCGATGGCAAATAAAGACTGAGTCACCTGATAGCCCGCATTGTCGATATTGGCCCAGGGATCAAGCCACGCCGTCACTCTGACGCGCACATGGGAGAAAAGCCTGTAGCCCAAAAGGGAAGCTCCCGTTCCTGCCGCCGCGGACAGGATCAGATAGAGATAATTGTGGGTAGCGATAAAGATCATGCCCGAATAGACCACGAAAAAGATCACGGCACTCCCCAGATCTCTGGATAATACCAGGATCAGCACATGCAGGGCAGCACACAGCGCCGAAACCAGCACCTGCATGAAATCAGTGGCCTTTGCCATCATGCCGGCCACATAGAATACAAACAGGATCTTGACAAACTCCGACGGCTGGAACGTTACCCCCGCCACGGTATAGGAAATATTGCTGCCATGAGTCACACTGCCCAGGATGAATACCACTGCCAGTGCGGCCACGCCCACGGCGCCGTATACCCAGGTCAGGGCGGGCAGAAATCTGAGCTTTTTGACAAAGGCGGGGATAAACAATGCCGCAACCATGGACACCGAAACGATCACAAACTGTCTGAGTGACTTGGAAAAAGAGATCCTCGTCAGGATCACAAAACTGATCACAAGAAACATGCACATATTATTGACCACCAGTCTGTCCGCCTCCGGATAGATGACCCGAAACAGTGCAATGGTGGCAAATAAAAGCAGTTCCTGAAAGCCGTAAAAAATGATATAGCTGGCCTCTCCCGTCTCCAGACAGATCGCCGCAAAGCCGAGAAAATGCACCATGAACATGCAGATAATCTGGCGTGCATAGATCCCGTCGCCCTCCCTGTCATCGGGGCGCAGCAGGATCAGAAAGCATTCCAGCGTATAGACCGCCATAAAAAACAGAATCACATATTTAGACAGATCGGAAATGACATGAGCCATTACTCTACACCTTTCAAAAAATGTCCTTTTGTAAAATCACGCAGGTATGCAGGCACCGCCTGTTCTTTGCCCAGATAAAAATTCAGGATCTCACCGGTCTGCTTTCCGTTTTCCACCGTAAAGGAATACACATCACCAGCCAGAGGCATTTGACCGATCTGGTTCAATTCCTTGTGAAGAGACAGCGGCACGCAGTTATAGATCGTATTCTCGCACCTGTCGCAGTGAAGGTTTACGGGAAAGCTTTTGTTCATCCTGTCTCTCAGATAAACCGGGCGAAGCACTTCTTTCTGCCGGCGGGCTGCGGAGGGCAGCTCTTTTAAGCAGGCATGATTGGTATTTCTCACACATTCTGCGCTGACCATCACGGGGATATGCCCGTAGATGGGCAGATAAAACCCATGCCCCAGATCCGCAGTTTCCGATAAAAGCTCCGATATCTCATTTCTCTGCAGTTCATAAGGCAGGATATGCTCCCGAATCCCGAGATCCTCATAAAAGCGGGCGCTTTCACTCTGAAACAGATAAAGTCCCGCATCGGTCACGATCCGCCCCCGAAAAGCATCCATGCCCTGCAAAAAGGCAACACTCTCCAGATTGGCGCAGATCACGCCGTCAAAGGCCGCAAGAAGCGATTCATCCAGCACCCTTTCGTATTCCTCGATGACGACCCTGCGACTGACAAGCGGAAGGGACAGATACACCTTGCCCCCCGAAGCAGTCCTGATCCTGTCCGCGATCTCCATAACAGCGGGCACAAGTCCCCTGACCTTGACCAGATCATAGGAAAGGCAGAGAATGTCTATCCTGTCATACAGCTCCTTACAAATGGCGCGAAGCTGTTCCATGGTACGCAGCCGCACCATGTGCGAAAAAGACTGATTCTCCGGCTCCGTGGTTCTGCCGAAAAGAGCGAGTCTTTCCGTCCGGTTGTTTTTTTTATCTTTGGCGGTGCGCACGGATAGCTTCAAGGATCCCGTAAGTGTTGGCTTTATCGTTTTCTGCTGCTCCAGATAATCGGAAAGCTCGCGACCCGCCGTTCTCATCCTGCTGGCCAAAAGCTCCTGCGTCAGCGCTTCGGCTGCCTGACGACGCAGCTGTTTCATCGCCTTAACGGTTAAAAATAAAGGCGGTAGTGTATGTGCATCGTATTCTCCATATTCCGCATCATCCGTGTCCCTGTAAAACAGGGTGAACTGCGACAATACATAGGGCGTATCACCCAGCCTGGCGAAACGCTCCTGCAGATTCTCAAACTCCACCGGCGCATTCCGTGCAATCTGCACTGCCTCACCGCTGACCTGCACCTCAAAATGCTTATCCGGCGCCAGCACCCTCATTTTGTAGATCGTATTTTTGTCCGGCTGCAGGTACAGCTCGCCCGCTGTTTCGATGCCGGCCGGCTCCATCGTCTCTTTCTCATCTAAAGAGCCGTCTGCCTCCTTAGATCCCGTATATCCGGCCCTTGAGAGCATCAGCATGGATCTGTCGCCATGGGTGTGAAAATACCCCGTTTGCAGACTTCCTCTGTTAAAACGCTCCTGCAAAGCCGCAAGATCCTGCTCCTCGATAACAACCTCCTGACCCTTTACATGACGATCCATGTATTTGCGGTACAGGGAAGTGACAAAATAAACATATTCCGCGGATTTCATCCTGCCCTCGATCTTGAAGGAATCAATCCCCAGATCCAGCAGCTCTCCCAGCACCGGAAGCGCGCACAGATCCTTTAAGGAAAGCTGATACGCATCCACAGAGGATGAGATTGCCTCTTCCCCCGCATAGATCCTGTAAGGCAGTCTGCAGGCCCCCGCACATCTGCCTCTGTTGCCGCTGCGTTTTCCCAGCATACTTGAAAACAGGCATTGTCCGGAATAGGCGTAGCACATGGCGCCGTGGATGAACACCTCCAGCTCCAGATCTGTTCCTGCCTTCAGAGCAGCAAGCTCATCGAAAGACAGCTCCCTGGCGGGAACGATACGGGTGATGCCGTAGGAGGCCAGCAGATCAGCTCCCAGGGGACCTGTGAGAGTCATCTGGGTGCTGGCGTGCAGGGGCAGATCCGGAAACAGTTCATGCACCAGACGGATCGCTCCTGTATCCGCTATGATGAGGCCATCCAGCCCTTCTTCGTAAAAAGGCCGCAAAAAAGCAGGCAGCAAAGCAAGCTCCTGCTCCCTGATCAGTGTATTGACCGTCAGATATAGTTTTCTGTGATGCAGATGCGCCAGTCTGATGGCCTCCAACAGCTCTTCTTTGGAAAAATTGTCAGCATACGCTCTGGCCGAATATTGCTGACCACCCAGATAGACAGCATCGGCGCCGGCAGCGAGAGCAGCTTTGAGGCTTGGCATATTGCCGGCCGGAGCGAGTAACTCTGTCATACACGCCCCGCCTGTTTATCCCCTGTTCGCATCTGCAGAGCGATCAGGTCATGCTTCACATCGGAAAGCTCCTGTTCTTTACGGGCAAGCGCTTCCTCCAGCAGAGAAATCTGTTTTTTGGCCTTGAAATAATCATCTGCGATATTTAGTTCCAGAAGAACAGACTGGGTATCCGTACTCTGGTGGCTGAATGCTTCATTTTTGTTGTATTCGGCATATTTGTTGTTGATATACAGAGCCACCTTCTGCAGATATTCTTCACTTTCGTAGCCGCTCAGGGTATAAATCCGACCTCTGATCAGCACTTCGGTATCTGTCTTTGCTTCCTTCATCTGATCTCTCCCAACGTCATTTATGGATCGCACTGTATTTCAAGACTCGCTCGCGAGTCTTGGCGCGGGATTTGCGTCAGCTATGCTGACGTATTTCATATGCAAATCCCTGCGCATCCTCACGGGTCGCACATATCGTACTGCTCCACCGCAGGCACGCTCTCGCTGCATGTCGCTCGCAGCGGTACTAGATTCGCAGCAAGCTGCTCATCAAGGACCGGCGGCTCCA
>CAJOOZ010000085.1 GCA_905236705.1 uncultured Lachnospiraceae bacterium
AAGACCGGAGACAGGTATGTGATCAGCCACATCAGGCATCTTTGCGTCTTTTCCGAAAATTTCGGCTTCCAGAAACAGAACCATGCCGAAAAAGCATATAAAAAGAGCAGAAACGAAAGCTTCGGAAAACTGAGTACCGAAACCTTTTTGCTGCTCTTTACGCCGTCTACTATGACCTCTCTGCGAACCTTATGAAAAATAAAGCCCTTTTTGATCAGCAGGATGGTCAACACCGTCAATAGTACAAAAAAGACGATCTTCAAAGGATCTATTCTCTTTTTTGCATGTTCTCCGTCTGTGTTATGATCGATCCTTTCCTTTTGGATCTTTTGCTTTTTGCTCACTTTTTTGCGACCTTTCTAACCTCTTCTCAGGTAGCCTGTGATCTCTCTTGTAACCCGTCAACATACCTGATAATGTGGAATGTGATGCAAAACGATCTATATATAGTCCCGAATCAATATAACACAACCATCCGTGCTTTTCAATAAGCGTACCATTATTTTCTCATTTTTTACAGGTCCATATCTTCCTCCAGACAGGCTATCTCATCCATCCAGGCCCGGGCAACGGCATCGGAAGGCATCCTCAGATCTCCTCTCGGCGACAGCGCCACGGAACCCACCTTGGGACCGTCCGGCAGGCAGGAGCGTTTAAACTGCTGACTGAAAAATCTCCTGTAAAAGACCTTCAGCCACCTGCAGATCTCTCTTTCGTCAAACTGCTCATCTCCCGCAGCACTCTCCTCCCCGGCCAAATCCTGCCCGCCGGAAAAAGCCCTGCAGGCAAGTCTGTAGACCTTGCCGGGAGAAAATCCCCATCTGAGGGTATAGTATAAAAAGAAATCATGAAGGGTATAGGGTCCCACCAGGTCTTCCGTTTTCTGCGAGATCTCACCGTTTTCAGGCGGTAGCAGCTCAGGGCTGACCGGCGTATCCAGAATATCCAGCAGGACTTTTTGCAGTTCTTCATCCCCACAGGTATCGGCATAATATCCGACCAGATGACGGATCAGGGTCTTGGGTACGCCGACATTGACGCCGTACATAGACATATGATCTCCGTTGTAGGTCGCCCATCCCAGGGCCAGCTCCGACAGATCTCCCGTTCCCACCACCAGGCCGTTTCTCTGGTTGGCAAGATCCATCAGGATCTGCGTCCTCTCTCTGGCCTGTGCATTTTCATATGTCACATCCCGTTGATTCTCATCCTGCCCGATATCCTCAAAATGCTTTACGGTAGCCTGCGTAATATCAATCTCCAACAGGCTGCAGCCGATTTTTTCCGCCAGACGTCCGGCATTGGAATGCGTCCTGTCGGTCGTGCCGAAGCCCGGCATGGTCACAGGCAGGATGCCGCTTCTGGGAATCCCCAATATATCGTATGCCTTGGCTGTCACAAGAAAAGCCAGCGTGGAATCAAGGCCGCCGGAAAGACCGATCACAGCCGTTTTGCACCCCGTATGCTCCATGCGTTTTGCCAGACCCATAGCCTGGATCGTCAGGATCTCTTCGCATCTGTTATTCCTCTCCGCCGCATCATCCGGCACAAAAGGTTTCTGCTGCGGTCTCTGCCAAAGCTCTGTTTCCTGCAATACAAGTGCGGTCTGCACGATCATGTATTCCGGTGCCTTTTCGGGCGAAAAAGTGTTCATCCGGCGTCTTTCAAAACGAAGCTTCTGAATATCAATATCCGCATAGACCGCTTCATTGGTAAACCTCTCGGACTCGGCCAGGATATGTCCGTTCTCCGCGACCAGATTATGGCCGCCGAACACCAGATCCTGGGTAGATTCCCCATATCCGGCGGAGGCATAGATATAAGCGCAGGACAGTCTGCCGCTCTGGGAGCAGGCAAGCATCTTTCTGTATGAATCCTTTCCCACCGTTTCATTGGAAGCAGACAGATTGACGATCACAGTGGCTCCCGAAAGAGCATGGCCGGCGGAAGGCGGCTGGGGCGCCCACAGATCCTCACAGATCTCTGCCGCTACCGACAACCCCTGCATGGCATCCGATTCAAATAAAATGTCCGTCCCAAGCGGAATCTCCTGCTCATCAAACTCCGTCATAACGGGAAGTCTGTTCCCCGGCTCAAAATAGCGCCCTTCGTAAAATTCCCCGTAGGTGGGAAGATTGATCTTGGGCACCAGCGCCAGCAGCTCTCCGCAGTTGATCACAGCCGCAACATTATAGAGCTTCTGACCGTGTTCGAAGGGAAGCCCCACAAACCAGATGCCGTCCATCCCGTCACTATGGGCTATGATCTGTCTGAGCGCATCCCTGGCCACTTCCAGAAGTCTTTCCTGACAAAAGAGCTCGCCACAGGTATAGCCCGTGATACAAAGCTCCGGAAAAACGACGATCTTGGCTCCGGCCTCTTCCGCCTCATCCATCAGCTCCATGATCCTTTCGGCATTATAATAAGGGTCGGCCACCCTGATCGTGGGTGTCATGGCCGCCACTTTGATCCATCCGTCATACATTTTCTACTCCTCCAGTTCCTGATCCTTGCCGGTTGCAGCACCGGACGCGTGCATTCTACACATCTATTAGCCCCCTGGCCTCATCGGGTGTAAAGACATACCTGCTCTCGCAAAAATGACATTTTACCTCTATATCTTCCCCTTCATCCGCAAGGGATAAAAGTTCCTTTTTCCCCATGGACAAGAGCACCTTTTCGATCTTGCGCCGGCTGCAGTCACAACGAAAGCTGCAGTCGGAGATCTCTTCGATCCGCGGTTCCAGTCCCTCCAGCAGAATTCCCAGAATATCCTCCGGACTTTTTCCGTCCTTTAGCAGATCTGTTACGCTCTTTACACCGGACAGATTTTTCTCCAGCTTATCAATGGTCTCATCCGTCGCCCCCGGCATCACCTGCAGAATAAATCCTCCGCTACAGCGCACCGATCCGTCCTCACGGTTCAGCAAAACCCCCAGCCCCACCGATGACGGCACCTGCTCGGAGGAGGCAAAATAATAGGTCAGATCCTCGGCGATCTCTCCCGTCACCAGCTCCGTTGTCCCTGCAAAGGGCTCTTTCAGTCCCATATCCTTGATCACGGTGAGTGTTCCGTATCCCAGTGCGCCGCCCACATCCAGTTTGCCGTCCGGTCTGGCAAAGCCTTCAAAAACAGGATTGTTAACATATCCCTTAACATTGCCTTCTGCATCCGCGGTGACGGTCAGACCGCCGATCGGACCGTTGCACCTGATCTGCAGCGTCAGAACATCCCGGGGATTTTTCAGCATTTTCCCCATCATAACGCCGCCTGTCAAAAGACGCCCCAGTGCCGCTGTTGCCACGGGTGATGTGCCGTGAGCCTTCCTGGCGGTTTCCGCGATTCCTGCCGAAGTGACGGCAAAGGCTCTCAGCTGCAGCCCGGCAGCAGTCGCCCTGACAATATAATCCTTTCCCTGCTTACTCATCATGCTTTTCCCTTTTCCACCGCAACCGCCAGAAACCTGCCCTCTTCTCCCGAAAGACCGGCCTGTTCCATTGACATACAGCTTTCCAGTTTCATACCTGCCCGCTCTATCAGGCTTTTGATCTCATCCGGTTCGTACCCTCTCTGAAAATGGGTCTCGGTAAATCTCTCAAACAGTTCTTCTCCCTGTCTTTTGACAAAGACCGTCAGCTCGCATTCATTGATGCCGCTGCCAGCATCATAAAAATTGTCCCAGATAAAACTGCAGTCTTCACGATTCTCCGCTATGGTCGTATCCCCGATCACACCGGCGTATTTTTCAACGGTATTAAAATCAAAGATAAAGATCCCGCCGGGATCCAGATAGTTGTTCACCAGCCGAAGCATGGCCAGGATCTCTTCCTCCTCCAACAGGTAGTTCAGACTGTCACAGACCAGTGTACAGGCCCTGACGGTACCGTACAGCTCAAACGCGCACATATCCTGCTGCAGATAAAGGATCTGATCCGCTCCCTCCTTGGCGCGGGCAATGCCCAGCATATCCTCCGAGATCTCCACGCCGATCATATCATAGCCCATTCTGCGAAGGCGGTCTGTCATGTTGCCACTGCCGCAGGCCAGATCGCAGATCAGTCCGTCTGTGATCCCATGCTCCTTCAGGATTCTGTGATAGCACTTTGCCCACTCATCATAAGGCACATTATCCATCAGTTCATCATAAACAGATGCAAATCCGGTGTATGCGTTTCCATTTTCTCTCATGCGCCTCTCCTTTCGGTCCCTTCGGCCTTATGGCATTTACGAAACCCGTATGTGCTCCTCATCAACACTCTGTCAGAAGATGGCTCCGATGGCTCCAAAGGCTCCCGCCGAGATCACCCACATGATGATCCCCGCCAGAAGGACTCCCAGCATCACGGCGACAACGCTGGATTTAAAATCCATATCCAGAATGGATGCCGCCAGTGTTCCCGTCCAGGCTCCCGTTCCGGGAAGCGGAATCCCGACAAACAGAAGCAATGCCACAAACAAGCCTCTTCCGGCTTTGGCCTGAAGTTTCTGTCCGCCTTTTTCCCCCTTTTCCAGACAAAAGGTAAAGAATCTGCCGATCCAGGGCTTATCCTTTCCCCATTCCAACACTTTTCTGGCAAAAAAATAGATGATCGGAACCGGTATCATATTGCCTATGACCGAAATGATATAAACATTCAGAAGCGGCAGTCCCAATCCGGTTCCTATGGGTATCGCACCACGCAGCTCAACCAGCGGTACCATCGATACCAGAAACACCCAAAGATACTTTTTTAACATCTCCTTCTCCTTCCGGAAAACCGTTTCTTGGCCGAAACAGTTCCTTATCCAAGATAAACCCGCAGAAAATCCAGCAGACGATCCATCTGCTCATCCGTGCCGATGGTGATGCGCAAATAATCACTGATGTGTTCCGTATCAAAATGTCTCACAAAAATATTCTGCGAACGAAGCAGCTCGAACAGCTCCTTGCCGGGTATCCCGGGATATCTGGCAAAAATGAAATTGGCCATGGAATCCGGAAAAACAAAGCCAAGCCGCTGAAGCTCCTCCTTCGTCCGTTCTCTGGTTGACATAATATCTCCGGTGATCTTTTTAAAATATGCTTCATCCCGCAGAGCCGCAACCCCGAGCCTGATGGCTGCACTGCTCATGGTATATGAGTTGATCGAATATTTCACCGCCTTCAGGTAGGAGATCAGCTTCGGATTGCCGATGGCAAATCCGATCCGCATCCCTGCCATGGCTCTGGATTTGGAAAACGTCTGTACCACCAGCAGGTTGTCATATTCATCCGTCAGCGGCGCAACGCTCCTGCCTCCGAAATCGATGTAGGCCTCGTCTACCACGACCACACAATCAGGATTGTTTTCTGTCACACGGCGGATAAAGCTCTCCTGTTCATAAAGACCCGTGGGGGCATTGGGATTGGGAAAGATCACGCCTCCGGGTGCTTTCAGGGCATCCGGGTTCAGGCTCCAGTCCTCATTCAGCTGCGCCTTCCGAAAAGGAATCTTGTACAGATTGGCCCATACCTCATAAAAGGAATAGGTGATCTCAGGAAATACAATCTCCTCTCCTCCGGAAAAAAAGGTCAGAAAAATCTGGGAAAGCACGTCATCCGAACCGACCCCCACATGGATATGATCACTGTCCGTGTGATAATAGGAGGCCAGCGCCGCTACCAGCTGTGTTGATTCGTTATCCGGATACAACCGATAGTCCTCCGCCTTCATCAGTTTCAGCTCCTCCGCCACCATAGGCGACGGCGGATAGGGACACTCATTCGTGTTGAGCTTGACCATATCCGCAAATTTGGGTTGTTCACCCGGTATATAGGGAACGACATCCCTGACTTTATCCTCCCAGCTCACTTTTGCTCCTTTCCGATGACGCCGCCTTTTTTACGGATCAGGCAAAGCGCATCATTTTCAGTCATCTGCTCTGTATCATATCTTTCGGAAAGCCAGATCCCAAGTTCGTTTTCCGCAAAGAATTTATCCCTGTCATCTACCGTGTTCTTGGCAATAAAAACAAGATCCGGCATAAGCTGCGGGTGCATCGTATAATAAGTGATCCATTGTGCGTCAAAGGCAGGTGTGCTGATGGTGGACGGTATGACAGTCTGCCCTTTCATCGACAGATTCAGGATCTGATCCGTACCCAGGAGCACGCTCTTTACACCGTTTTTTGTCTCTTTTTCTATCAGCCGGCGGCTCATCAGCTCCACCTCGGCATCCTCCGGCAGCAGATAGATCCCTGCAAGGGGACCCACCGCGATTCTGACCCTCTCCTGGGTGATATCTGCGGGAAAATACTCCGTGTAACGTACATAAAAGCCTTTGCAGAAGATCACCGATATCAGAAACAAAAAAACCGCCGTCATCGTTTCCGCCTGTATAACCCATCCGGCATCCTGCTCTCTCATCCCTGTCAGCAGCATATAAAGACCCATGATGAGCCCGATCTGCAGATAGGAACTGCTGGCGTCCGGTCCCACATTGGACAAAAGAAGAACGCCGGCAAAGGATACTGTCACAAGAAACATGCTCTGATAGTATAGCACATGTTCCCTGACAGATAAATATTTCAGGGACAGGATCCATTCCATCAAAAAGATCAAAAGAAACCTGGCCTGAAAATGAAAGGGTCCCATCCGAATCCCCATCGCCTCTCCGCATATCAGCAGCAGCGACGTAATGATTAAGGCCGCATTGCAAAACCTTTTCGAAAACGCCTGTTTATAAGGCATTTTCCTTTTCATAACGCGCGTTGTGAATATATATACCGCCGCATCAAAGACCAATGCCCCAAAGGCAAAGAAAAGCCATTGCTTGCCCACATTCCCCCATCTGGACAACGCCAGCGCCATCCGTCCGCTGCGGTTCATACTGTGGGTGCCGTCCGAGAGCATATTGGAGATGCCTGTAAAGATATTTTCCCCATCCAGCCTGATCATCACATAGCCAAGAAACAAAGCCGCTGTCAGAATACAGGCGGCCGTCATCCAGAATACTTTCTTTAATCTGGATTTAATTTCTTCTCCATCATGTGGCAGGAGATAAACAACCGCCAGGGCAGGATACAGAATAAGCATTGCGGGATAGGCCAGAACCGTCAGGGACAAGGCAACGCCCGTCCAAAAGCTAACACATGGTTTTTTATTTTTTCTTTCCCATGCAAGCCCTGCACATAAAAGCGTCAGCCCCCATAGCTGCTGCACGGAAAAATCCAGTGTCAGCATCCACTTGGGCAGCATATTCAGATACAGGGCTCCCGCCGCCAGAAGTGGCATTGTCCCGCCGGTCACACCGCTCCCCGGCTCCGGCAACAGCGCGCGTATCGTCCAGACAAAGATCCCCGTCATTCCCAGATGAATCAGGGCGCTGACGATCCTGAGATACAGCACGATCCCGTCCGTACTGCCGGTAATAGCCAGATACGGCTTCATCACCAGCGCCGGCAGCAGCAAAGACGTCTGGTGTATCTCCCACATCTCGGCAAACAGCCTGTCTCCCTGCAAAAAACGATAGGGCATGGCTATGGCATATCCTTCATCAATATCAAACCCCACCAGCAGCTTGGAGACTGCCGCCAGAAGACTGCATACGGCGATCACGGTGATCAGGATCTTATTAAGCTTACTTGTCCGTGTATGCCGCATGCCAACCTCCGTTTTCATCATCCCTGTCGGTGTCAAAACCCGATATCCGGATTTATCCTACGTGTCATTTCTTTGCTGCCTTACCACCCTGAAGACCCCCAACAGTCCCAGAAGTAATCCCGCCGCCAGCAGGATTTCCATGGGCAGATGTTGTCCTCCTGCAGAGGGCTCCTCATCCTGCATTTCTTCTGTTGACATATCTTCCGGCTCCTGCGGGATATCCCCAAGTGCCTGCTCTTTTTTTAGGCTGCCGGATTCTAATGAAGTGACGCTGCCTGCGGCAGTATCGTCTGCCCCAAAGCCGTCTTCTTCGGCGATGCCGCCGGAAGAGACTGTCTGTACTTTGGGCAAATTCCAGTCCGTTTTTTCTTTATCGTCATTGGCTGCGCCGTGATCCATATCTTCCGGCTTTTTTCCGGCGCTTTGGTCTGTGGTCTGGCCTTTGCTTTGCTCTTTATCGTCCTCTTTACCGCCCTGCGCCTGCCCGGTCTGCTTTGTACGGGGCGTTTTGTCTGCCTGCGATGCTCCAAAGGCCTTCTTTGTCTGCACATTTTCAGGCTGCGCATTCTCCGCCGGCACGACCGCCGGCGCCGGCGACGCCTCTTGCGGGGGCTGCGCTTCAGCCTCTGCGCCAAATTCCCCTTCTTCTTCCACAAATGCGGCATTGACAGAGCCGGGCAACGCTACGGCAAACGCTACGCCAAGCGCAGCGCCAAGTAACACATTTCGTAACAAACACGCCGGCAGCCAAAACGCTGCCGCCTGTTTTTTTAAATAATCGATTTTGAACATAACGAATACTCCTTTCGCTTGGTTGACAAGCGACAAAGAGCATTGGTCTCATATTCGACATCAGCACACCGGACACATACCGGTAAAACATGTGTATTTCAGTTTCCCCTTTCACAGCCCTGCCGATGGCAACTGTAAAGTGCGGGGCTGCAGGCCGGAAACTTATCTCCCGAAATAGGAAAAATGCATATAATCGTAACGGTTCTTAAAAGGCCACAAGCCCTGGGAAAATCCGTATTTTTTCATGATCTTGGCCACTTCACCGTTGGTGGGGATGGAATACGGATTGACACCCGGCTGGTACAGCTTTCCGCTGAGAATCTTACCGTTGTCTATCATATAGTTCTCTTCCCAGTTGATGTCAATGGCCAGTCCTTCACAGTGCTCGGAAGTAGAGGTCGCACCCCTGTAGCTGTAACCGCCGACGGATTTGATGGGAAACTGCTCTTTTCCCTCATAGATCTCCTTAAAGATCTGTTCCACCGTGGGTGCTATATTCTTGTGAACCGTTACATTCTTATACTTTGTCACCTTGGTCACGCCGTCCGAAGCAAAATCCCAGACTGCCACCCTGATGGTGCTCATATTGGCAGCCGCCTCGGCCTCGGAAGCATACTTCTTGTAGGAATTCGTTCCGAAGATCCTTTGACATTTCTGTGTGACGGTCTCGTTTTCAAAAGAAAGGAGATTAAAGGTGGCCGTCTTGATATTGGAATATGCGGAATACGTCAGCGTCAGCTTTTTATTTCCGCATGCTTTGATCTTGTAATAATAAGTCGCGCCGCTCTTATTGCCGCTGACATAAGCCGATGTGGTCTTTCCGCCATTGACGGTCATGACTTTTTTATAGCCCTTTTTTTTGGTGGTGCTGCGGTAAATGACATACCCTTCGGCTCCGTCCGACTTTTTCCATTTCAAAAGGACGGTATCCCCACCCGTTACCTTTGCGGATGTCAGTTTTGGCGCCTTGACCTTAGTTGCGGCAGGCAACACCTCCGTAAACTCACTCTGCAGGGTACGGGAGCCGTTCTTTTTGAAGGTTCTCATCTTATAATAATAAACTTTGTTGCTCTTAAGTTTTTTATTATCATAGCGAGCCGTTGTTCCCCGTTTGATGGTGGTGATCTTTTTAAAACCCGTCAGCTTATTGTTGGAACGCCAGATCTCATATCCGTCGGCATCCGGAATCGTCTGCCAGGTAAGACGGATCACTTTTTTGTTCAGTCCTTCATACGCCAGATTTTCAGGGGCTTTCAATACCGGCGCCGCCTCTGCCTTTTCGCTGCTCTCCCCCAGTATTACTGCACCCTCCGATGCACCCACCGAAATATCTTTTTCATAAGCGCATACACTGAAGCCATAAGTCATTCCGGTTGTCAGAGGCGCTCCGTTTGCCGTAACCCTTACTTCGCAGGTGGGTTGGTTCACACGCATCAGCTCCGTTTTATTCTGGAGATCTTCCATGTATACAATATATCCCGCCGCTCCCGGCGCTGCATTCCAGGTCAGCCGGATGCCCTCAGAATCAATAGCCTCTGCATTCAGCCCCGTAACCTTGGCAGGCGCAGCCATTACCGCCGCCTGCAGTATCAGAATCCAGAACAGTGTCAGTGCTGCCCCTGTCAGTTTTTTCCAAAAACTCATCCCGCAGATCCTTCTCATCCGTCTACCTCCTCCGAGAACAGAATCATCCCGTCTTTTTCATATATACTGTAAAATTCGTCCCCATACACCTTTTTTGCATCCTGCATGATCGGCGCATCCGACTCCAAAAGTCCCTTTTCTTCCGTATTTGCCAACAGCACGAACACCTTTCCCTCATGATACCCTCTGCGATAATATGCCTTGGGGGTCAGCCACTCATAAGGCTTGTCGCCTTCTCCGATGTTGCCCACATGAATCTGTCCGCCAGACAGATATTCCGTTACCGGCCCGTTCCAGAAGGTCGCATAGCCGAAGTCATAATCCGAGTTCTCCAGAAACGCCATATAGCCCTCGCGCTTGGCACAGTCGTTAAATTTGACATCCTGCCAGAGTTCTCCGTATAAAGAGGAAAGCGCCGCCAGACAGATAAAAGCAGTCAGGATCTGCTTTTGCATGCGGCCTTTCATTGTCACCCGCTCCAGATACATCCCTGCGGGGAACAGTCCCACCACGAAGACCGGTATCCAGTAGCGATACTGCAGCAGAACATCCGTAAAGATCAGCATATACAGATTGATCAGAAAGAGAAACAGAAAATACCACAAAAAGCTCCTCTCCCTCTCATCAAAAAGCTCATTCCTCCTGACAAAAGCACCTGCGACGGCCCATATAAAAACCAGGAAAAAAGCGCATTTCAGCACGTTTACCAATCCCAGGCCGCTCATCATACCCACACCGCTGCGATATCCGAAAAACTCCAGCATCAGGCGAAGGGAAGCAAAAAGCCTGTCTGCCGCCTCCTCCAGCGGCACAAAATTAACGGGCGTTTTGTCAAAGGAGAAGTATCTTGCAAAATACAGTTTATGGATCACAAATCCGGCACCCGCAAAGGCGGTCAGAATCAGGCTCCTGCGCAGCTGCTTATCCAAAAGCCGCAGTCCCTCTTCCCTTGTCAGACCCTGTGCAAAAACAGCCAGTACAAGCGGTATGAACAGGCAGGCCGGATAACGGAGACCTGACAGACCCATCAATACGGAAAGCAGCGCCAGAAAACCCGTAGCGATCCTCTCTGTCTTCTCATTTTTCCAGTCTTTTTTGAAGAACAGACCCAAAAAGACAAGCATGCAGATGGCCTGAGAGGTATAAAAGTCGCCCAGGAACATCATGTCCAGATATTCATTGGACCATGGAGCCAGCAGCAGCATGAGCACCATCCATTTTCCTTTGGACAAAAGCTTTGTCTGCCTGACAAAAAAAGAATATGCCAGAAGAAGCAGGATCAGATAGATCAGTATGGAAAGCAGCTTTACCGTGTGAAAGTCCCTGCATATGTAAAACAGAGGTGTCATAATTAGCTGCGAATAAAGTATCCTGATCTCCGTGGAATAATACCATTCCCGACTCACCAGTTTCCCGGTATCTCTGAGCAGTTTGGACAGGATCACCTCCGCAGCCATATCGGAATGCATCAGGTGATTCAGACACAAAAAGGAATATAACACCAGTGCCAGCAACGTGATACCGGCAACGATCATAGGCAGGATCTGGCTTTTTTCCGGTTTTCCAAGTCTCATCATGATCCCTATTCTACACGATTTTTTCTTTTTCTTCAATCACTTGAAAATCTATTTTCATTATATTACTATGTAGGTATGAGAGCACAGCATAAAAAAGACAAAACCAGGATCTCTTTTTCCCGGCCACTGCTTTTTGCCGGGGTCATGTTATTGACCGTCCTGCTTTGTGCCTTTCTCTTTCACCTTCTCTATGAGCGTTTCGTTACCGACACTCCTGTTTTTTTTGATTTCATCATCGAAGCCACCGCCGAAAGCGGTTACAACAAGGCCGGCGAGCTGCGCTTGTTCCGGCTTTTGACCCTGTGCGCTTTCCTTCTACTGGCAGCAGGCACCATGCTCATCAACAAATCAGTAAAAAAAACCTCCGCCGGGGGAAATGTGACGCGCTCGTCATATTATCCGCTCCTGTTTCTTTTTCCGGCTTGCGTCTATCTGCTGTTGTCCGGCGTCTTCTCCGGTCCTCTTTTCTTTATGGCCGGCTATACCTCACTGGTCTGCTTCTTTCAAAAAAGGCACATCAAAGCCGAAGGCACCCAAACCGGTGATGATACAGACTGCCTCTTACTTTGCATCGTCCCCATCCTGTCCTATTACAGTCTGCTGTCGGTTTTTACCCTGCTGACCCTCTTTGATTCCCGTTTTGCAATCACCACATCCTTTTTGTATTTAAGTACGATTATTCTGACGTCTGCGTCGCTTTTTATTTACCGTTTCACATTCAGACCCTTTGGCTCAGGCTTTTCCCTCAGACAATTCCTGATCCTGTTACAATTTCCGATTCCCATGCTGCTTACCCTGTATCTCAGGGATACGTATCTGTACCGCGCAAGCCAAGTCCGCGTACCCTTTGCCACCGGCTATTATGCGGCGATCTTCCTACTGCTGGCCGGCTGTTATGTTGGACTTGTCATTTTTTTAAAAAAAGCCCGCAAAAATCCTGACGCCCTTGTCGCAAAGGTCACTCCCGTCGTCATTTTCATATACCGTTCCTATCAGTGCTGTCCCATGTTTGCCCAGCCGGATCAGCATCACCACGGCGAACAGATGATCCCCTGGCAGCAGATCATCGATCTGGGGCAGAGTCCTTACCGGGAATATACTCCGGTCTCCGGTCTTTTTCCCATGGTAAACGGTTTCCTGCAGAACGTTCTGATGAAGGGGACCGTTTCCGATTACGCGCCGGCTCTTTCCCTGACTACTGCATTGTTTGCCCTTCTGACCATGTATCTTATCACTTTGCATATCGGAAACACAAAGGCCCTGGCGGCTGCGGTTCTTTTTTCCCTGCCTGCCTATAACAGACAGTATATGGTGTTGCCTCTGCTTTTGCTCTTTTACCTGCCCTCCCTTCTCAAAAGGGAAGCGCTCTGGCTCAGGATCTGGCTGTTTTCCTGCTTTTTGGGCGGTTTATACTATCCTTTGTTCGGTGCGGCCGTCCTTGTGGGGACGCTCCCTTTGTTCCTC
>CAJOOZ010000086.1 GCA_905236705.1 uncultured Lachnospiraceae bacterium
ACACGCCCAGCTCTTTTGCTTCGTCCTGTGTGATCCCGCTGTTCGAATCGGTCATGATCGCAATTTTGCTCATGTATTTTCCCCTTATTGACGGATTGATATGATGCTGCTCTTTTTACAGGATATCCAGATATCCCGAATCAATGTATTTCTTAAGTCTCTCTCCCAGCGCCCTGTGGCCCGGCTCTGTAAGCATTCTGTCATCTGCCAGCAGCTCTTCGGCATCTGCCGATGCATCCAGCAGCAATTGATGATCTCTGTATACATCCGCGAAACGGAAAGAAAATTCTCCGCTCTGCTCAACGCCCATCAGATCTCCCGGGCCTCTCAGCTTCAGATCCTTCTGCGCGATCTCAAAACCGTTATTGGAATGATTCAGGATATCCAGCCGTTCATTTTTTTTGCCTCCGGAATCGGATTCCATAAAGATACAGTAGGACTGCTCTTTTCCACGGCCGACCCGACCTCTGATCTGATGCAGGGTGGCCAGTCCGAACCGCTCGGCATTTTCCACCATCATCACGGTTGCATTGGGTACATTTACCCCCACCTCCACCACGGTGGTGGACACCAGAATATCCGTCTGTCCGTCGGCAAAACGCTGCATGATCTCATTTTTCTGTTTCGGCCGCATCTTGCCGTGCAGATATTCGATATTGACGGAATCCGGAAAATACTGCCTGATCTCTTTGGCATATTCCACAACATTCTCCAGCCCCTCCATCACACCCGGCTCGGCCATGGGACAGATGATATAGACCTGCCTTCCCAGACTGATCTGATCATTCATAAATTTATATGCCGTCTTCCGGTAGGTCTGATCCACTACACAGTTTTTGATCGGCAGTCTGCTGGCCGGCATATCCGGCATCTCAGTGATATCCAGTTCTCCGTACAAAACGATTGCCAGTGATCTGGGAATCGGCGTAGCGCTCATAACAATGGTATGACAGGCTCCGCCTGCCTTGTCCTGAAGCTTTTCTCTCTGTTTGACACCGAACCTGTGCTGCTCGTCCGTGATGACAAGCCCAAGCTTTTGGAATGAAACGGTATCCTGAATCAGTGCATGCGTACCGATGGCCACATTCAGACCACCATCCTTAAGCTCCCGGCAGATGCTGCGCTTCTCCGTGGCAGGTACAGACCCCGTCAAAAGCGCCGGCCTGAAGGGCAGATCGTACTCTTTGGTCATTTCGGTGATGGTGATAAAATGCTGCTGCGCCAGCACCTCCGTCGGTGCCATCATTACAGCCTGATAACCGTTGGCAACCGTCATCAGCATGGCCAGGATCGATACAATGGTCTTGCCGCTTCCCACATCTCCCTGCAACAGACGGTTCATGCAATAGTCCGAACACAGATCCTTTTTGATCGCTTCAAAAGCGGCCTTCTGTGAACCCGTAAGCACGTAGGGAAGTTTGGCCGTCAGCCTGTCCGCATCCGCCGTTTCTATCATTTTTGCGCCGGTTTCCTTTTTCTGAACCTGCGACGATTTCACCGAAAGCAGGAACAAAAACAATTCTTCATAGGAAAACCGTTCTCTGGCCCCGGCCAGTTCCCCCTGTGACCCGGGAAAATGAATCCGCTCAAGGGAAGTAAAGACATCTGCCAGATTTCTTCGCTTTATCAGTTCGGCGGGGAGATATTCGGAAACCGCGCCGGTATCCTGCCTGTCAGCGACGATGGCATCCAAAGCGTTTCTGACATATTTTGCCACGGCGGCATCCGTGATCCCTTTTGTCTTGACATACACGCCCCTGAGGATTCCGGTCATCCTGCTGTATTCATCCGGCCGGTACATTTTGGGCTGTGTCATATAAAAGCGTCCGTTCTTCTCGAACAGACGACCGTAAAAAACGTTTACATTTCCTTTTTTGATCGTTTTTTTCAGATACGGCATGTTGAAATAGGTGATGGATATCCCGGTCCCCATCTCGTCTGTCGCATCAAAGCTGACAGCGCTTTTGCCCCGAAAAGACTTTAATACGGCTTCGGAGGTGATGTGCACATAAACGCCGCCCGCTATATTGCCCAAGGAGGCCAGCTCCCTGACAGAAACAGCCGGTCTGAGGATCTCGTAGTCTCTGGGAAAATGAAACAAAAGATCCCCCACCGTGGTGATGTTCATTTTTTGAAAAAGGGCAGCGTTTTTTGTGCCGATGCCCTTTATTTCCGTTATTTCACTGTTTAAATTGATCATGCCTTATTCGATGGAGATCAGATAATAATAGATCGGCTGTCCGCCTCTGACCAGCTCGATATCGCAGTCGCCGTATCTTTCCCTGATCTGTTTTGTCATCTCCTGAGCCTCGGACTCTTTGATATCCTCACCGTAATAGATGCTGATCAGCTCCCCGCCTTTGTCCTTCATCATGACATCCACCATCTCAAGGGTGGTCTTGCCGACATCCTGCCCGACAGCCAGAATCCCACCGTCGCCGATGCCCATGATATCATTTTCATGGATCACCTTGCCGCCTAATTCGGTATCCCGTACCGCATAGGTCACCTGACCGGTGGAAACGTCTCTCATCACCTCAGTCATCGCCGCCAGATTCTCCTCTCCGGACTGATCCGGCATGAAGTTGATCATCGCTGCGATACCCTGTGGGATCGTCTTGGAAGGGACAACCACGATCTCTTTATCTTTGGTCAGATCCCTGGCCTGATTGGCTGCCATGATGATGTTCTTGTTGTTCGGCAATACATAGATGGTCTTGGCCGGAACTTTTTCGATGGCAAGCAGGATATCATCGGTGCTCGGATTCATCGTCTGTCCGCCGGAGATAATATGGTCCGCGCCCAGATCACCGAATACCGCTGACAGTCCGTCTCCTGCGGAAATAGCGATAAATCCGGCGTCCTTCCACTGCGAAGGATCAACGGCGCCTTTTTCTTCTTTCTGTGTGGCCGGTGCCTTTTCTTTGCCCGCTTTCAGATTATCGATCCTGATATCGGTCAGATCACCGAAGCTGAGGGCTCTTTGTAATACCAGACCGGGATCATTGGTCCGAACGGTGATTGCGGCATTCGTATCCACCAC
This sequence comes from uncultured Lachnospiraceae bacterium, assembly GCA_905236705.1. Classification (GTDB taxonomy): domain Bacteria; phylum Bacillota; class Clostridia; order Lachnospirales; family Lachnospiraceae; genus RGIG7926. The sequence goes on from CAJOOZ010000086.1 coordinate 3,044, forward strand.
ATTGACAGTGGCTCTATCACCCATGGATTCGAGATATTTCAGAAAATCCTGTTCCTGTTTGATGTTAAAATTGCGTGTGAGCAGGATCGTGAATGCCATATCATAAGTATATTTGCTCGAAGATCTGCTTTTGGCTAAAGCGCTTCCTTCTTCAGCGTCAGCTGAGGGTTCATTTTCATCTCCGATGGACAGATCCATCTGTTCACCGCGAAAATACCGCTGCACGCCCTTTAATACTTCCAGAAGGCCGGCACCGCCGGAATCCACAACGCCTGCCTGCTTGAGTACCGGCAGCATCTCCGGTGTACTCTCAAGGACCTTTTGCGCATGGACAATGATGGCATCAATGAATTCACTCATATCCGAATTGTTATCATATTCGGACGCTTTTTCGTAAATACCCTTGGAGACCGTCAGAATAGTTCCTTCAGTGGGCTTCATAACGGCTTTGTAGGCACTTTCCACAGCCTTGTCAAAAGACTGGATCAGATCCTCGATCGTGATCTTATCTTCCACCGTCTTTAAAACCTTGCACATCCCTCTGAACAGCTGGGACAGGATAACACCGGAATTACCTCTGGCTCCTCTCAGGGAACCGGATGAGATCGCCTTGCAGACCGTTTTGAGATCCGCATCCTCAGGCAGTGCCTGCAGTTCTCTGGCCGCCGACATAATGGTCAGGGTCATATTGGTACCCGTATCACCGTCCGGTACGGGGAAAACATTTAACTCGTTAATATACTCTTTCTTGAATTCCAGATTTTTAGCGCCGGCAAGGAACAGATTGCGGAACATTCTGGTATCTATGGAATTTGACGCCACTTTCTTTTATCCTCCTTAATCTATTACCTTAACGCCTTCAACGTAAATATGGATCTTCTCCACCGGAAAGCCTGTAAAATCTTCTACTTTGAATTTGACCGTGTCGATCAGATTGTCCGTTACAGCCTTGATATTGACGCCATATGCCACGATCAGGTGAAACTCGATGCGTAACCTGTCGCTTACATTCTTTACCGTAACGCCGGCAGACAGGTTATCCTTTTTCAGAAGCCGGACAAAACCGTCCGTCATATTTGCATTGGCCATTCCGACAATGCCAAAACATTCGTTTGCCACATTGCCTGCATAACTGGCGATCACATCCGAATTGATGGATACGCTGCCGAGGTGTGTATTCATCGTAGACTTCATATAGTACCTCCTCTAAAGGTTTCTACCACTCAAGTACTGCTTTTAAACATACAACATAGATTATACCATTTTTTACAAAAAATGGAATAATAAAATACCCTTTTGCGAAAAGTTGTGAAATTTACAAATTATACTTGATTTCATGTTCCGGTTCTGATAAAATACTCATGTTGTGTTTTGAAGAATGATCGCGAGGAGGTGTTTATCGTGGCAAAATGTGATATTTGTGGCAAGGGAGCGCATTTCGGCAATAATGTCAGCCATTCCCATAGAAGATCCAATCGTATCTGGCACTCAAATGTAAAGAATGTTAAATGTGTAGTCGGCGGTTCCAACAAGACTTTACATGTCTGTACCGCATGCCTGCGTGCCGGTAAGGTTGAAAGAGCATAAGAAACAAAATGCAGAATTTAAAACACCGTCTTTTGAGTTATTCAAAGGACGGTGCTTTTTTATGAAAATTTCTATAGCTTCTATAGTTTCTATAGCTGATGCCGTCTCACACGGTCGTATTCCTGATTGATCCTCTGGAGAATATACTTATCTCCGTCCGTATTGTCAGGATGATAGATCTTGATCAGTTCCTTATACCGTTTTTTGATAGCCGCCGGATGGCTGAGCCCTTTGAAAAAAAGGATCTCCCCGTTATAGGCCGGCGCCGTATCATCCATGGGATCAAAGCCATCGGCTTCATGCAGGAACTTCCGTTTGTATTCAAAGGCTCTCTTCTGCGCTTCAAATGCCTTTTTATCTTCATTCAGTTTGGCAAAGCCCATTTCCAGAACCTTGTACTTTTTATCAAAGAGATTCTTTTCATCGTCCAGGGATTTTTTGGAGCGTCTGATCTGCTCGTTCCAGTCCTTCATTTCCCGTTTGAACTCTTCTTTTTCCCTGTCAAAAAGCTTTCTGTCCTTCTCAAGCTGCTGACCGTCTGCCTTGACCTGATCCGCCTGCTGCCGCAACATCTTACTGGCCTTATCCAGTTCCGAGCGCAAACCTTCCAGCCGCATATTCTCCTTAAAGAGCCATTCTCTGGTTTCCTGGGATAAGGTTTCCCCTGATGCACTTTCACGCATCCCGCCCTTTGGCTCATTGGCAGCTTCCTGCTGCATCATGGCTTCTTCTTCGGCATAAGGCTCCGGCTCCGGCATCCTGCCACTGCCTGCCGGTTCATTTAATTGTACCGGATCCGGAAAATCATATGCGGCCTCTTTCGCACCGGGAAGCTGCCGGAATATGGTCCTTCGGATCTCGTCCTTCCAATCCATAAACCCCCACTCCGCTCTTTACAGGTCAATGCTGCTGCCGGACGGAAAAGCCGCATCTTTGGCCTCATCATCCGAAGGCATCGTCTCCTTTTCAGTGGTCAGTCTGTCAACCAGATCGGGGAGCGCATCTATGATCTTGACGATATTGTTCTGCTCCTTGATGTTGACCAGCTTGGTCTGGCCGTTCTTGATTACCAGGACTGCGCTGGGGGACATCTTTCCCGTCAGTCCGCCAAAGCCGCCGTTGGATTTTTCACCCGCATTGGCGCCGGCACCGATCCCGAATGAAACATCCACCAGCGGAAGGATGATGGCATCTCCCACGGTGGTGGGCTGGCCAACAACAGTCTTGGCAGATAAAAACCCATCCATGTTTTTGGAAAGGGAATTGACCACCTCTGTAAAATTGTTATTCATACAAAACCTCCTTTTTTCAACGCCTTCTTCAGGTATTTGATATCTTTATCGAACAGGTACAGCCATAAGGCCTTCAGGAAAGTACAGACTCTGATATGCCCTTTCATCTGCAGCTCTCCTTCCATGATATTCTGCCCAAAATCAGGTTCTACCGTGATGTATTTTCCTACCAGTGGATAAAACATTCCATAGGCCATGCCGTAATAGCCTGCGATCTGTCCGGTGGTCGCCACATCCTCAAACCCCAAACG
>CAJOOZ010000087.1 GCA_905236705.1 uncultured Lachnospiraceae bacterium
ATGGTATCCATGATGGATCAGGCCGAGAGCGAAGAACTGAAGGATCATCAGTATGATTTTCAGATCGTTGCCGCAGTAGATGAAGTACCGGCCATGCTGGCCAAAGGAGAGGTGGACCTTGCAGCGGTTCCCGCCAATCTGGCAAGCGTGCTCTTTAATAATACAGAGGGCGAGGTGCAGGTTGTTGCCATTAACACCCTGGGTGTATTATACTTGGTAGAGAATGGGGAGACCCTTACGGATATCGCCGATCTGAAGGGCAAAACCATTTATGCCAGCGGACAGGGAGCAACACCGGAATATGCCCTGAGCTACATCCTCAAACAAAACGGCATAGATCCGGAGAAGGACGTAACCATTGAGTGGAAAAGCGAACACACGGAATGTCTGACGGCTATTACGGAAAACGACGGCGCCGTGGCGCTGCTGCCCCAGCCCTTTGTGACTACCGCACAGATGAAGGCGGAAGGGATCAGGGTGGCCTTTGATCTGACCAAGGAGTGGGAAAAGCTTCAGGCGGAAGCCGAGAATCCTTCCGCACTGCTGACCGGTGCGCTGGTAGTCAGAAAAGAATTTGCCACGCAGCATCCCGAAGCGCTGGAGGATTTTCTGGCACATTATAAAGAGTCGGTTGCCTTTACCAACAACAATCTGGAAGAGGCAGCGGCCCTGATCGAAAAATACGATATCGTTCCGGCAGCCGTGGCCCTCAAGGCGATTCCTGCCTGCAACATTGTTTATATCGACAAGGATGAAATGCAGCAAAAGCTTGCCGGTTATCTGGAGGTACTTTATGAGCAAAATCCCAAGTCGGTGGGCGGACAGCTCCCCGCAGAGGATTTCTACATCAAATGATAAAACAGGGATTGTCAGATTGCTGGCAGTCCTGATCTGGCTGGTGATCTGGCAGGCGGTAAGCGTCTGCCTGGATAACCGGCTGTTATTGGTTTCGCCGCTTAATGTATTCGCAAGGCTGTTTTCTCTTGCAACAGAGCCTTCCTTCTGGCAGGCTGTTGCATTTTCTCTTCTGCGGATCATGGGCGGCTTTTTTCTTGCGTTTCCGGCCTCTGTGATCGCAGCCCTTCTGGCGCACCGCTTTAGCGCCGTCAGGATACTGCTGTGGCCGCTGGTGGCCTGTATCCGCAGCGTGCCGGTGGCTTCTTTCATCATACTGGCGCTGGTATGGCTTCCTTCTGCCGGGCTGCCACAGCTCATTGCTTTTCTGATGGTTTTTCCGATCCTGTATGACAGCATTTTGCAGGGACTTTCTGCTATGAGCACAGAGATGGAAGAGGTGGCAGAGATCTTTGAGATCCGCGGCGCCTTTTATCTGCGCTACATTGTACTGCCGCAGCTTTTCCCCTTTGTTCTGGGCGGGTGCCAAAGCGCACTGGGTCTGGTGTGGAAAGCGGGGATCGCGGCCGAGGTCATCGCAATGCCAAAGGGCTCCATCGGGAACCGTCTGCAGCAGGCCAAGGTGTATCTGGACACACCGGATCTGTTTGCATGGACGGTAGTAGTGGTGGTACTCAGCATTGTTTGCAGCCGTTTGGTGCTGGGCATTTTAAAGGGGCTGGAAAGACTTCTCATCCAGGCCTCTTTTGCCGGGGAGCCGGAGGGCAGGCAAGCGGCAGAGGATGGGGAATCCATCGCGAAGACAGGCGGAGCATCAGACAGAATATCGGACATACCAATTGGCGGAGCATATGGAATGAAGGTCTTTGGCATTTCCAAATCCTACGAGGATAATGCAGTGCTGCAAGACGTTACCTTTGCTGTAGAGCCGGCGGGTAAATATGCGATCCTGGCGCCTTCCGGCGCGGGAAAGACGACCCTTATCAGGATCCTGCTGGGACTGGAACATGCAGACAGCGGACAGATTACGGTGCAGCAAGATAGCGATAACGGCCGAACCGATGTCAGCGATCGTGACGGAGGGGCGCTGACAGGCTGCTGTTTTCAGGAAAACCGCCTGATAGCAGAGCTGTCGGCAGCGGGTAATATCGCACTGGGAAACAGGGAGCTTACGTTTGCACAGATCAGTCAGGCCATGGAGAGGGTCGGACTGAAAGGGTGTGAAAATAAGAAAGCCGCTGCGCTTTCCGGCGGCATGCAAAGAAGGGTGGCTCTTTTGAGAGCACTTTTATCGGATCGGAAGATCCTCTGTCTGGACGAACCCTTTAAAGGACTGGATGAGGAAACCCGCGTAGGGGCGCTGCGTTTTACCAAAGAAATGTGTAAGGACAGGACGCTGATCCTGGTAACGCATGAAGAAAGCGAAGCAAGGGCTCTGGATGCCGAGGTGATCCGCCTGTAGCGGGAATAAAAGTCAAAGGTAATTTGGGATATCCGGTTACAGACCCGAATAGGTCTGATAGATCATATCCAGATCACGCTGATTATCTACATAGGTATGATCGTGTGTCTGTCCCGTAAAAACTTTCACACCGCTACGATAGGCCGTCAGAGTGTTGAGCGGCAGCTCCTTCCATGTCCCTGTTTCAAGCGCTCTGGTGGAAAACAGAACGGTTTCATCATCGACCTGCCATGCATGAAGCGAGCCGGGATAATTGGTATGGGCATATAAAAAGGTGCCGTCCGTAAAAAGAAGATTCAGTTTGTTTTTGTCCGCTAACTTTGTGACCAGATCATCCAGCAGGCGGAACCTTTGCTCATCACTCACAGCGCCGTCTTTTTCCGCTATTCCGATCTGGTCTGTCAGATACAATATGACACGTTCGCTGTCCGTTTCTCCGGTCTGCTTGTAATAATACAGACTCAGGGGATCGTAATCAAAAATGGTACCGTTATGGATCAGGGTCCAGATCCGGCCGCTTCTGTCGATCTTCTGAAAAGGATGACAGTTGGACAGCTCGATCTGCCCGATGGTGGCGTGACGGATATGTGCCAGGGCGGTGGTGGCAATGATATCCTCTGACATGATCTGATCCCTCTTTGGACTCAGTCCGGCCGGTTTGGTATCACGGATCAGATGGGTCTCATCGTTATTCTGCCAGTACATACCCCATCCGTGAGGGTGATTTTTGTAATTTGCAAAAAACTCCCTCAGGCTTTCGTTTATGCGATATTCTTTTTTGGATGATAAACCGAAAAGTTCACACATAGGACTACCTGCCGTATCATTCTTGTCTGTTTTTATAATAATGATTATATAGCAAAAAATCCACTATAAAAAATACTTAAAACCAAAGACTGACTATCAGTTATTCCGATAACAATTCCGGATCCGGTATAGATTTATCTTATATCCTGTTAAATTTTTTTTCTATTTTTTGATCTTTTTCAAAGATGGTATGATTGACATATTCAAAACGAAAACGGAGGTGATGCTGTTTTGAGTATCACAGAACAGATAGCAGAATATGTCAGAGAGGGAGAGAGCAGCCGGCATACGCTGGGGGTTGAGGTCGAGCATTTTGTGCTGGATCGTGATAACAGACCGGTTCCCTTTGAGACGATCTCAAATCTGATACAAACCATAGGTGAGGAATATCACTGGCCGCTGGATATCGTGGATGGCCATGTTATCGGACTGAAGGCCGATCTGTATGCCATCAGCCTGGAACCGGCGTGCCAGCTGGAGATCAGCATAGATCCCTTTGAAAGCATTGATGAGATCCGTGATGCTTACCGGCAGTTTGTCGGGCTCTGGAGCCCAAGGCTCGATCTTCTGGGATACCGCCTCGTGAATCACGGTCAGCATCCGGACGTAGAGTCAGGCCTGTGTGATCCGGATGTCTATCCATTGATCGAAAAGAAACGCTACGAATACATGGATCAGTACCTGCGCGAGCGTGGAAACTACGGGAGATATATGATGAGAGCTTCGGCATCCACACAGGTATCCATTGATTTTTCATCCGAGGCCGATCTCAGGAAAAAGTTAGCAGTGGCTACTCTTTTGGCGCCCATACTGGCGCTGGATATGGAGAACAGCACCGCAGAGCATGTGTTTAGCCGTGAAAAAAGTCATCTGCTGCGGCTGCAGGAGTGGCAGGATCTGGATCCGGACAGAACCGGATTTATCCCGGGTAGTCTCAGCTCATCCTTTGGGTACCTCGGCTATGCCGAGGAGCTGTATCACAGACCACTGCTTGTGCTGACACATGACGGCGTGACGGAAAATGCAGGCTCCCTCAGCCTTTTTGATTATACCGATCCCGAGGGAAAAGCATTCCGCAGAGAATTGCTGGATGAGAACGGTCAGATCTCACAGAAGCTGATCGAACACACGATATCCATGTTCTTTTTCCATATCAGGGTTAAAAGATTTCTTGAGATCCGCGTGGCTGACTGTGTTCCGGAGAACAGGGTGCTCAGGTTTGCGGCGCTGATCAAGGGGATCTTTTATCATGAAGAGAATCTGGATAAACTGACAGAGGAGCTGGGAACGGTTACGCAGACTCAGCAGGTGGACAGGGCGTTTGAGGAGATCTTCAGAGAGGGCAGAAATGCTGTGATCTATAATGACCGGACTGCGGCAGAGTGGATAGGATACATAACGGATCTGGCAGCGGAGGGCCTTAGCGAAGAGGAGCGCAAATACCTGATCTGACCATCGTAATAAATCGCCGGGAAGGCGCATAGCGCCTGATGGGGAACTGTGTAAAAGCAGTTCCTTATTTTTTTGTCTTTGCAACCTTTTGGGCCGAAATATGGTATTATATATAAAATGATCAAGATAACCCACCGAGCAAAAAGCGAAGCGTTTGCGAGTTTAACAAAAGGACGTTCGATGCCGGAAGGAAGGAGCATATCATGAAGGAAGAAGAGAAAATAGTTGATGCACAGGAAAGGGAAAAAAGACGGAATGCGATAGAAAAAGCCCGTAATCTTTATGGTTATATGTCGCCTAAAGCAGAAAGCGGTAATACGCAGGGCAGAGCAGTGATTGAAGCGGGCAAGGAGAATGGTTTCAAGATCTACAAGGATTTGGGCTTTCATCATGACCGTGCCATAAGTATGGGGAATGTTTTTGCTTTTTATCTGATGGCCAAAAAAGGGATGAGCGTGGAAGAGGTCATGGAGGTTCAGCCCGGTACCGCATGGTTTGATCAGTATATCAGTGAGTTTAAAACCTTTGCCGAGGAACATCCTGTCATGGACAGTGCTGATCCGACAGCGCCCATTACGGATGAACAAAAGAAAAACATCGGAGAGTGGACGGATATTTTCACGCAGAGTGCCGAGAAATTCAAGGAATACAAATTTCCGGACATCGATTACGGAAATCGGGAAGAGGTCCGGAAACATGCCGATGTACTGATGCGTGTCAGCGGTATGCAGATCGATCATTCCCAGGAATTTGAAATGCTTGCGCACGGTGGCAGGGGTGCCATTGTGGATGCGCATGTCGGAGGAAAAGAAAAAAGGGAAGAGAAAATGGCGCCCTTTCTCCAGGTCCAGCCGATCTGTTTTTCACTCAAGAGAAGTTATTTTCCAGAGGATGGAGACCTCGCCAATATGGGTGACGAATCCTCCGGCAATTATCAGAGGAAGATCGATGAAATGGCAGGCAACAGACTTCGTTTTGTCGTATCTACGGGACAGGAGATCAGGGGTAAAACCGTAGGAGAACTGGTTGAAGGAAAAGGGGTCAGGGAACTGTACAAGCCTTACGAAATGGTAAGCGGTTTTTCACTGGACCAGAATCTGCTGCAGGGAAATGAGGGCAAAAACTACCTGCTTCATCGTGACGTAAAGCTTGAGGAAAAGTTCGTAAAGAAACAGGCAGATGTCTCCAGATCGGCCAGAGAAAAGTTTAATCAGAGCGTTTATGAAGAACCATCCAGGGGTTTTCTCAGTAACCTGGACAATATGATGGCGCCCGGCGGGAATAACGATAGGAAAGCAAGAGAGTATCTGTCGGCTGCCTGCGCCGAGAAGGATATCAATAAAAAACTGGAATTGTTGAATGATCCCGGGCTGAACAAGAAAATCAGCGCATGCTTCAAGGGTTTGTTTGACAGCGGTGATACGCTCTCTCTGTTGAAGCAGGCCGGCTATCAGGATAAATACAACATGCTCAGGATAGACGGTGTTGGCGCAGGAGAAAAGTTTTCTTCCCGTTATGCGGGAGTGAACGATATAGAGCAGAGGGAACTGCTGATCCAGGCTGATATCGTAAACGAAATCTGTAACGGGAAAGGTGAAATTACGGTCGACCAGCCTCTGATCAATGAAAAGAATCAGATTTTTATGGCCAGACCGGTGTCGGTTACCAGATCCACCGAAGAGCTGGGCGACAGATGGGCGTTTTACAATGAGATGAAAACCCTTCATCGCAACCTGAAGGAGAAATTGGATTCGCTGATCAGTACACAGGAAAATCCGAATGCAAATCATTATGACAAGCAAAGGTTTGAAGCTACAGAGGGAAGCAAGGAATATCAGGCGCTTGTGGAGAACCTGAGAAAGTGCGTGGCTCATACCGATCTGGATGGCATGGGTGCGAAGGTGACATATGAGCAATTCAAAAAAAATATGAAAGAACTCACGGAGGCTTCCAGAACCTACGTAAAAACCCACAGTTCTCTCTTTAAGGCACGACGGACAAACGGAAAGATCCGAAAGGGAGTAGCAGAGGATCTGAGCAATGAGCTTGGTTATAACATGGAGCGGCTGAATGATCTGCATGTCGGTATGACGGAAACCTTTGACCCTGCTTACGGCAAGGATATGAAGAGCCTTTTGAACCTGGACTATACCAGATTTCGGCAGCAAATGGAAGTGAGGGATATAGCGTCCGACAAAAGAGAGATGCAGAAACTGAAGGAGGAAGCCCGTGAGCGGGAGCAGCGTGCGACCAGAAAGGGACAGCTCAGAAAACGCGTTGCGGCTACCATGGCCGATGTCAAAATTGAGGATATCCAATCGGATGGCGTGAAGCTTGAGCTCTTTGACAATGTGATCGAAACGACCCACAGACAGGGTAGGCTTCTGGATTGTGCCAAGGCTGTAGTGGCTCGTGATTATATAAACAGGATTAACGGCGCAGATGTGAAAATGGGATATTCCCTTGACAGGATCGGAAGCAATATCGAAAAAGACACTTTTAGCGATCAATTTAAAAAGAGCGTAAAAAATCTGGCGCAGAACAAGGCTTTTATAAAGCTTGTCAACACTGAAAAGCCCATATCCGAATGTGTCAGGGAGTGGGAGGCATTAGTAGAAAGAAATCTTGAGCAGAAGCGGAAGAATTTTGAAGAAAAAATTGAGCAGGCCGATCATGTACTTGATCATCCGGAGAAATACTCGGTCGACAATATGGTAAGAGCAGCGGCGGTTGTTTACACGAAACATCTGGTAGATGCAGGAAAGTGTCCGGATTATTTAGCGCCTCTTGAAATGTCCAAGCTGTATGCTGAGGATCCGGGCTTCAGACATGCGATCAACGATCCTAAGAATCGCAATAAGATGCTTCCAACCGATCAGATCAGAGAACGGATCGCCGATCCTGTGGAAATGGAGAAAATAATTCAAACCGAAAGGAAGCAGATCAATACGGTACAAAGGTATAAAGAGCGGCAGGCAGAAGAAAGACAGAAAGAACATATCAAAAAGGCGGGAGATGAAGCCATGAAAAATCATTTCACTAGAAAACCGTAAGAGGACAGGCGCATGGACATAATAAAAATGAACGGATCCCACTTTGACGAAGTATTGGCTATGATGAGAGTCTTTTACGACTCTCCGGCCGTACTTCATACATCTTCCGGCAAAGCTTTGGAAAATGATATCAATGCATGTATCGGAGACAACCCGTTTCTTGACGGCTATGTTTTCATGATGCAGGACAAGGTCGCCGGATATTCCATGGTATCCAAAAGCTTCACAACGGAATATGGCGGATTATGCGGATGGATTGAGGATCTGTATGTAAAGCCAGAATACCGCCGTCAGGGAATCGCAAGAGCATTTTTTGCAGCACTGCCAAAGCTCTATCCGGAAATCGTCAGGTTCAAACTGGAGGTGGAGCCGGAAAATGAGCGGGCCATCAAAACATATCGAAGCTGTGATTATCAAACGCTTCATTACGATATTATGGAAAGGGTCATGATAGAAGATTGATCCGCAAAAAAACATACCAAATTTAAAAAAAGTACCCTTTACAAAATTGTCGGATAAGGGTACTTTTTTATATGAGTGAGTAAAATCTGCTCACTGTGGTCAAGAAAAAGTCTGACACAAACCAAGTAAACGGAGGATATCAATTATGAAACGCTGGGCGAGAGCATTGTACCAACCAAACCTGCCTTTAAAGGAAAGCGGCAGAGTGACTGCAGGAAAGGAGCATATCGCTTTATCCAAAGAGGCCGCACAGGGCGGAATGGTTCTGCTTAAAAATGAGAACGGAACATTACCCTTAAAGGAGGGGCAGAGAATTGCCCTGGTGGGAAAAGGAACCTTTGACTATGTAAAAGGCGGTGGCGGAAGCGGAGACGTGGGCTGCCCTTATATCAGAAATCTTTATGACGGATTAAAGCTGCTGGGCAGCACTTCGATCTATGAGCCGCTGGCGGACTATTACAGAGCCAAAACAGAAGAAGCTTACAAGGAAAAAAGCGCTGCTCCGGGCATGATCAAGGAGCCGCCGGTTCCTGAGGCGCTTTTGGACGAGGCTGCCGCCTTTACGGATACTGCGGTATTTTCCATCAGCCGTTTTTCCGGCGAGGGCTGGGATCGTTCGGATGTGGTCTGCAATAATGAATTCAATCCCTGGGAGAGTGAAACTTCCATGCCGGAGGTGGCTGCAAGGATTTATCCCAAGGGGGATTTTTATCTGACCGATGAGGAAGAGGCACTGCTTGCGGCGGTGAAAGAGCGTTTTTCGAATATCGTCATTGTCTTAAACGTGGGCGGGATCGTGGATACCCGCTGGCTGCTGGCGGATGACATTGATGCGGCGCTGCTTGCATGGCAGGGCGGCATGGAGGGAGGACTGGCAGCGGCAGAGCTTCTGACCGGCGCCGCATCTCCTTCCGGCAAACTTCCCGATACCTTTGCGGGGGATCTGGAGGATTATCCCTCCACCGCCAATTTCCATGAGAGCTTTGACTATGTGGAATATACGGAAGATATCTATGTGGGCTACCGTTATTTCGAAACCATTCCCGATGCGGATAAAAAGGTGGTATTCCCCTTTGGCTACGGTCTGTCCTATTCCGAATTTTCCAGGGAGCTTGTGAAGGGTGAATTCGGAAAAGACGAGATCAGGCTTACTGTATCCATCACAAACCTCGGAAAGAAGCCCGGACGTGAGGTAGCCATGGCTTACTTTTCCGCGCCGCAGGGCAAACTGGGTAAGGCCAAAAGAGAGCTTTTGACATATGAAAAAACCAGGGAGCTTCAGCCGGGTGAGACCCAGGTGCTTGTGCTCAGTGCGAAGGCCTCGCTGATGGCCTCTTTTGATGACACGGGCGCAGTGCAAAAGAACGCCTTTGTGCTGGAAAAAGGGACGTATGAATTTTTCCTGGGAGGAGATGTCAGAGAGGCAGAGAAGATTGACGGAGCCCTTACCCTGGATGAGGATGTGGTAGTGGAGCAGTGCCATTCTCTTCTGGCGCCCACCTCTCTGTCCAGGCGGATGAAGCCGGACGGAAGCTTTGTTAAGCTGCCTACGACGGAGCCTTACGACATCAATGAATGTATTTTTGAAAAGATCGTACCGGGACATGATGAGGCAATCATGCCGCAGACCAGAGGCAGAAAGCAGTATGAGATGTTTGCGGCGATTCCCGAAGGCAAGTTCTCCTTTAACGAAGTGGCAGAGGGCAAACGCTCTCTGGATGAATTTCTGGACTGCCTGTCCGATGATGAGCTGATCCATCTTCTGGGTGGCCAGCCGAATCTGGGTGTGGCCAATACCTTTGGTATCGGCAATCTCCCCGAGGTAGACGTGCCCTCCTTTATGACGGCGGACGGCCCTGCAGGCGTGAGGATCGACGGAGGCACCGGAATCTGTACCACGGCCTGGCCCTGTGCAACGCTTCTGGCAGCATCCTTTGATACCGACCTGGTACGTCGGGTGGGACATGCCGGCGGAGAGGAGCTTTATGAAAACAACCTGTTTATCTGGTTGACTCCGGCATTGAATATCCACAGGAATCCGATGTGCGGACGAAATTTTGAATATTATTCCGAGGATCCCATTGTTGCCGGCAGAACGGCGGCGGCTCTTGTTGAGGGCATCCAGTCAAACGGTGTTTCCGCCTGCCCGAAGCATTTTGCGGCGAACAACAAGGAAACCAACCGCAAGCATTCGGATTCCCGTATCAGTGAAAGAGCACTGAGGGAAATCTACTTAAAGGGCTTCAGGCTGATGATCGATACGTCCCATCCCAAGACGCTCATGAGCTCCTACAATGTCATCAACGGGCGGCGGGCTTCCGAGTCCCGTGAGCTTTTGACGGATATCCTGCGCGCGGAATGGGGCTACGACGGTCTTGTGGTCAGCGACTGGTGGAACCGCGCCGAGCAGTACAAGGAGATTTTGGCGGGTAATGACGTCAAGATGGGAACCGGCTATCCCGAGCGTGTAGAGAAAGCCATGGAGATGGGCGCACTCGGCAGAGAGGATCTTGTGATCTGCGCAAGAAGGGTGCTGGAATTTGCACTGAAGATGCCCTGATTGTTGGCATTTAACTTAGTCGGAGACCCCCACCTCCGGGCGATAGCGAAGGTGGGGGTTATGACAAGCGGAGGATAAAATGGAACAGAACAAGGCAAAGCTTGTGTTTACGAAGGATGAGGAATTTACGCTGTCCCATTGCAGGGATGCGGGCAGCCTGTATTTTCCCCTGATGTCGGAAAAGGGCTTGAAAAGTGCGATCACTCCGGGACTTCGCGGCGATTTAAAAACCGATCAGAATCATTTTCTGTTAGAGCCTGCGAGCATTCAGAATCTGAGCGAGTCTCTGGCATCGAGGAATTTTTGGTGCGACGTAAAGGGCGGTGACGGACACAGGTTCGTATGGTCCGCCACCGGCTGCTCCCATGAGCAGTCTGCGCTGACATTTTCGGAGGATGCGGAAGAGGTAAACGTATCCGGCGGATTTTTGTGGCACAGGGTGGAGCGCAGATCAAAGCGGGCGCCACTGCAATCGCGGATCACATCCTTTATCCCCTATGATCAAAATGTGGAGCTTCATCTGGTGAGCATAACGAATACCGCAGATACTCCTCTTACCCTGTCTTTTACCGCAGCGATTCCCATCTACGGAAGAAGCGCGGACAATCTCAGGGATCATCGGCATGTTACCTCTCTTTTGCACCGGATTTCGGTGAAGGAGGCGGGGGTCTTTGTATGCCCGACCATGTCTTTTGACGAGCGGGGACACAAACCAAACAGTGAAGTATATTACGTTTCGGGCATCGATGAAGACGGTGCCTGTCCGAATCGGTTTTACCCTACGGTGGACGGTTTCGTGGGAGAAGGGGATTTCTTTGCTCCCCAATCCGTCTATGAGAAATCAGAGGGTGTTTCGGCAGGAGGTGCCATAAACGGACAGGAGGCCATGGGTGGTCTGGGATTTGCCGAAAAGACCCTCGCTGCGGGAGCGTCTGCTACATATCTGATCGGCATCGGCATGGGAGAGGATGCACTGCCCGGCTCGATCCGTGAGGCAGAAAAGCTGCTGCAAGATACGTGCGCCTATTGGAAGGACAAGGTGAAGATCACCTTTACCACAGGCAATGAAAAATTAAATTCCTATCTGCGCTGGATCGCATTCCAGCCGGAGCTTCGCAGGGTTTTCGGCTGTTCCTTCCTGCCCCACCACGACTATGGCAGAGGCGGCAGAGGATGGAGAGACCTGTGGCAGGACTGCCTGGGGCTTTTGCTGCTGGATCCTGCGTCCGTGCGCCCGCTTCTGGTGTCAAACTGCGACGGCATCCGGACGGACGGAACCAACGCCACCATTATCGGAAACAGACCGGGAGAGTTCAAGGCGGATCGGAACGCCATCCCACGGGTCTGGATGGATCACGGGATGTGGCCGCTGATGACCGTCAAACTCTATCTGGACGAGACGGGAGATCTGTCTTTATTGTCGGAAGAAGCGTCCTATTTTAAGGACCGGCTCTGCATGAGAGGCGACGGGAGGGACGAAACGTATCATGATGAATCCACGGTTTTGGTATCCGAGAATGGCGAAATTTACCGCGGCAGCGTCTTAGAGCATTTATTGATCCAGAACCTCACTGCGGTGGGAGATCTGGGAGAGCATGGTTATTTGCGGCTTCGCGGCGCGGACTGGAACGACGCGCTGGATATGGCATCGGAAAACGGGGAAAGTGTTGCCTTTTCTTTTGCCTATGAAAAAAATCTAAGAGATCTGGCAGACATCCTTGCGCAAATGGAAAAGGAAACGACAGAGATTTCAGTCTGCGAAGAGCTGCTGCTGCTTTTGCCCGAAGAAGGGAAAGAAGCGGGCGATGCTTATTCGGTGCAGGAGATCATGAAGCGGCAGGCAGCTTATTTAAGCCGCACCAAAAATACCGTCTCCGGCAGAAAAAAGGCAGTTTCCCTGAAATGGCTGGAGGAATGTCTAAGCTGCCATGCGAGGGCGCTACGAGACCGCCTTCAGCAGCAATGGCTTAAGGCAGATGGCGACGGCTATTTTAACAGCTACTTTGATAACCACAAAAAACCTCTGGAGGGTTTTGCCGGCGCTAACGGTATCCGGCGGATGATGCTGACCGGACAGGTGTTTGCGATCATGAGCGGCGTGGCAGACAAAGAGCAGGTAAAGAGGATCATTCAGAGCGCGGATGCCCTGCTGTATGACGAAGGCTGCGGGGGATATCGTCTGAATACGGACTTTGGCGAGCTCAAGATGGATATGGGCCGTATGTTTGGCTTTGCCTACGGGGAAAAGGAAAACGGCGCGGTGTTCTCCCATATGGCGGTGATGTATGCCTATGCGCTGTACAGCCGGGGCGAAAAGGAAGCGGGGGCGAAGGCTCTGTTTTCTTTGTACCGGCATGCAATGGACTATGATACCGCCCGGATCTATCCCGGTATTCCGGAGTATTTTGACCAGTGGGGACGGGGACTCTATCACTACCTTACCGGCGCGGCTTCCTGGTATCTTTATACCATGACGACCGGGGTGTACGGCATTCGGGGAGAGTATGGAGATCTGGTGCTGGATGCGCATCTGACAGAGGAGCTGCTCGGCGAAAAAGGAGAGGCCTCCATCGACTTTGTATTTGCCAAAAGACTCCTTCGCGTGACCTATATTCTGGACGAGGGCAGGGCAGGAGAGCTGCTGATAGATGGCGCAACAGCCAAGCTGCAGGAGCATGCGGGTGGCACCCCTGAAGCGGTGCGGATCCCAAGAAAGATGATCGAGGCGCTGCCGCCGGACACCCGCTGCGAGATCACATATTACATATCCTAACCGGAGTAAATAATCATCAGGGAGCAGGAATGAAACGCATACTTTTGGGAGTAACGGTATTGGCACTGGCGTTTGGGCTTGGCGGCTGCGGCCGTCAGTCAAAGGAGACAAAGATCGACGAATTTCATACGGAGCTGTTCGGGGAAAACGTGTATTTCTTTTCGCCGGGCGATGACCCTGCCCTGGTGCAAGACGTTTTGGATCAGACCTACGCCCGACAGGAAACCAACCAGTTTGGGGACGAGCGCTTCAGCTTTTATTTTCTGCCCGGGGATTATGACGACTCGATTTGTGTTAACGTGGGTTTCTACACCCAGGTGGCGGGGCTCGGGGAACAGCCGACGGATACAAAGATTTCGGAGCTGCTTTGCCTGGCAGGATGGCTGGGGGATGATAACAACCACAATGCCACCTGCAATTTCTGGCGAGGCGTGGAAAATATCGAGATCAAAGGCAAAAAGACAATCTGGGCGGTTTCCCAGGCGACGGATATGCGCAGGGTCAGGATCGACGGTTCTCTGTATCTTCACGATGATAACGGATGGGCCAGCGGAGGGTTTCTGGCAGACTCGCGGGTGGACAGGATGATCGATTCCGGTACCCAGCAGCAGTGGCTTTCCAGGAACAATGCCTATTCCGTCTGGATGGGAGATAACTGGAATATCGTATTTCTGGGAGACGATCCAAACGGGATCCCGAACGGTACCTGGCCGAACCTTTCCTATACCAGAGTGGATGAGACCCCCGTGGCCCGTGAAAAACCGTTTTTGGTCTGGCGCGATGGTGCATTTTTTGTCATGGTGCCCGATGCGAAAACGCAGGCGATTGGACCGGACTGGAGCGGGGAAGAGAAGACCCCCGGCAGGCTTTTACCGATCAGCGATTTCTACGTAGCCAAAGAGGGAGTCGATACGGCGGATACGCTTCAGGCTGCCCTGGATGAGGGCAGACACCTCTTTTTTACCCCCGGGATCTATGAGCTGTCCCATCCGCTTTCAGTCACTAAGGAAGGGACGATCCTCTTGGGAAGCGGCCTTGCGACCCTTCGGGTGAAGGGGGACGAAGAGGTGGGATGCCTTGAAACAACAGGGGCGGGGATCACCGTCGCAGGACTGTTGTTTGATGCGGGAAGCCATGACACCGCCACCCTGGTCAGGATAGGCAGGCCGCAGGGGGATGTGCAGACAGATGACCCCATCAGCATCAGCGATTTGTATTTCAGGGTGGGAGGCGGCAATACCGCCGAGCCCGTAACAGCCGATGCCTGCCTGGTTATCGATGCTGACGGAGTCGTGGGAGACAACCTCTGGGTATGGCGGGCGGATCACGGCGACCAGGTGGCGTGGGATAAGAACGTGACGAAAAACGGCGTGATCATAAACGGCGACGGCGTGAAGATGTATGCCCTGATGGTGGAACATTTCCATGAGTACCAGACGGTATGGAACGGAGAGGATGGGTATCTGGCGATGTACCAGAGCGAGGTGCCCTACGATGTGCCGGATGCAGCCCTTTGGAAAAGCCATGACGGTCAGATGGACGGATATGCCTCGATTTATGTCGCAGATGATGTCAAGCGCTTTAACGCCGACGGCATCGGGATCTACCTTTTCAACAGGGATGCCGCAGTGCCGCTGCATGCGGCCATGGAAACGCCCAGGGGAGACGGCATTGATATCCGCCACATCATCACGGTGCTGCTTAGCGGCAATCCCGGTATGCAGCATGTGATCAACGATACCGGCGGACCGGTCATCAAGCAGGGCGATGAACAGATGGTGCTGCACTACAAGGGCGATGTGGATTTACGTTTTAAGTAATGGAAACACAAAAAAAGGAGGATGCGATGAAAGACTACAGGATGAGCCAATACGAAACCAGGGAACCCTTCTCCAGCTTTTTGCCGGGGATCGCGGGGATCAAGGGCATTCCGATGTGGTGCTACTACGTCAA
Source organism: uncultured Lachnospiraceae bacterium (assembly GCA_905236705.1). Taxonomy (GTDB): domain Bacteria; phylum Bacillota; class Clostridia; order Lachnospirales; family Lachnospiraceae; genus RGIG7926. The sequence goes on from CAJOOZ010000087.1 coordinate 15,378, forward strand.
TCGGGGACAGGCAGTGGTGAGCTTTGGCGTGAAGGACAAGGATCATGCGATCATGGAGTTTTATCCCGCCCATACCGCTTATCAGACGGTTTCGCGAATGGGATTTCGCACGTTTGTCAAAAAGGACGGAAAGGTGACGGAGGCCTTTACCAATCCCGAAAGCGAACATTCCATGGAGATCGGGATGAATTATCTGAGTATCTCGGACTCGCTTGCAGAGGAAACATTATCCGTGAAGGTGACTTATTTTATCCTGCCGGAAGAGCCCATTGCGGCGTTGGTACGCAAGGTGGAGTTTGTCAATACAGGCAGCGGCAAGCTGGAGACTGAGGTGGTGGACGGTATGCCGGCGGTGATCCCCTATGGTGTGGATATGACTGCACTGAAGGAGATGTCGGAGACCTCCAAGGCGTGGATGCAGGCGGAGAATCCCATGACGGGAGTCGGCTTTTACAGGGTGCGCGCCAGCATGGAAGACTCCGCCAAGGTCAGCGGTATCGAAGGTGGCAATTTTGTCTTTGCGGTTGAGGACTCAGGGGAGCGTCTTCCCGTTATCTATGATCCGGTCAGCGTCTTTGCCTATGACACGGCTTTCTCGAAGCCGGTGGCCTTTTGTGAAAATGACCTCGGCAGCTTATTTGGTAAAAAACAGAATACCTCCAATGAGGTGCCATGCGCCTTCTTTGGGAAAAAGCTTTCCTTAAATGCCGGTGAGAGCGATGTCATCTATGAGGTTTACGGACAGGTAGAGAAGCTTTCCATTTTGGAGGATTTCCTTGGCAGGGACAGAAAGGCGGCTTATTTTGAAGAAAAATTAAACCGTGCGATGAGCCTTTGCAACGAGCTGACAGAGGGCATTAACTGTCATACCGCCAGCAAAGAGTTCGACGCTTACAGCCGCTACACCTATATGGATAACGTCCTTCGCGGCGGCTATCCCATCCGCCTTGGCGATAACAAGATTTTCTATGTTTATTCCAGAAAGCACGGAGATCTGGAGCGTGACTATAATTATTTTTCCATGCTGCCGGAGTTCTATTCCCAGGGCAACGGGAATTTCCGTGATGTGAACCAGAACCGTAGAAACGACGCTTTCTTTTCACCCTTTGTGAAGGCGCAAAATATCCACACCTTTTATGATCTGATCCAGCCGGACGGCTACAATCCCCTGGGCGTGGAGATGCAGTCCTATCGCATTGATTCAAAGGACGCCGCGGCACTTTTGAAGGGCCTTGGTGAAGAGGAGAAAGAAGCGATATTAAAGGTCGTTGAAAAACCTTTTACCCCCGGCGCTTTGGCGGCGGTGGCAGGGGAGGATGTGTTCCTGTCCATTATGGATGTCGCCGAGGGCAAGGTAGAGGGAGACTTTAAAGAAGGCTACTGGTCCGACCACTGGGACTACAATCTGGATCTGATCGAGGATTATCTGGCTGTCTACCCCGAACAGGAAGAACAGCTTTTGACGGAAAAAAGCTATACCTGGTTTGCACCCCAGGCCAGGGTGAACCCCCGAAAGAAACGCTATGAGGAAACAGAAAACGGCATCCGTCAGTATCATGCGCTGAAAGAGGGAGACTTTGAAACCAAAGAAAAAGAAGTAAAGGATCAAAACGGAAACGTCCTTACGGCCAGTCTTGCGGAAAAACTTCTGGTCATGTCTACCGTCAAATTTGCCACCCTTGACCCCTATGGCATGGGAGTGGAAATGGAAGGCGGCAAACCCGGCTGGTACGATGCTCTGAACGGTCTGCCGGGCATGCTGGGCTCCTCCATGGCGGAGAGCTGCGAGCTGCTTCGCATGGCCATCTACCTGCGGGGCGGAATTCAAAAGTTTGATCTTGCCATCGATGTCTTTGCGGAGGCTGCCGACCTGGCCAGGGACATAGCCGCTCTGTCCGGCGAACAGAAAGAGGCGATCATGCGCAGCGAGGGAGAGATCACCGATTTCTGGAACAGGAGCAATGATATAAAGGAAGCCTATCGCGAAGTCATCTACGCGGGCTATTCAGGGAAAAAGGAAACCCTTTCAAAAGAGTGGCTTTTGTCCTATCTGGATGATATGATCGCGATCCTGACCCGTGGACAGGAGAAGGCCAAAACTCTGGGCGGAGAGCCTTTTGCCACCTACTTTTACTATGATGTGACGGATTATGAAAAGGATGAGGAAGGAATCCGGCCAAAGGCATTTTCCTTAGGACAGATGCCCCTGTTTCTGGAGGGAAGCGTGCATCGCCTCAAGCTGCCTCAAAGCGCTGAGGAAAAGAAGGAGCTGTATCACAGCGTAAGGGAAAGCCTTTTGTTCGATCAAAAGCTCTCCATGTACAAGGTGAATGCGGCCCTGGAGAAAGCCTCCATCGAGATCGGGCGCTGCCGCAGCTTTACACCGGGCTGGCTGGAAAACGAGTCTGTCTGGCTCCATATGGAGTATAAATACCTCCTGGAACTGTTAAAGAGCGGTATGTATACGGAGTTCTTCCATGACTTTAGAGATGCCTGCGTGGCATTTCTGGATGCTGACACCTATGGGCGGAATCCTTTGGAGAATTCCTCCTTTATCGCATCCTCGGCAAACCCCGATGAGAAAAAGTGGGGCAGGGGATTTGTGGCCAGACTGTCCGGTTCCACGGCGGAATTTTTATCCATGTGGCGGCGGATGTTCTTTGGGGAGAAGCCTTTCTCGGCAGAAGAGGGCAAACTCTTTTTTGCACCGGCTCCTGCGATCCCTTCCTATCTGGTTCCCGAAGACGGCAAGGTGGGAGCGACTCTGCTCGGCTGTATTCCCGTGACCTACCATATCGGCGGCGCCGGGCAGCTCGTGCCGGGAAGCTATGAGATCCAATCCTTTGTCCTGCAAAAAGGCGGTCAGACAAAAACCGTTACCGGCAGCCGGCTGGAAGAGACGGATGCCCTTGCCGTCAGAAACGGTGAGATTGACGGGATGGAAATTTTCATCGCTTAAAAAATGACACCAAAATAAAAATAGTAGCATTTTTTCACATCCTCCTTTGGAATATAGTTGTTTCAGTGTTAAACGTAGCAAGCTGTTTATTGATGAAACACATAGTTCTATATTCAACAAAGGAGGATGTAATTTATGAAACTGAAAAAAATTATGGCACTGCTACTTGCAGGTTCAATGGTTCTCGGACTGACGGCCTGCGGCGGATCAGGGGACAGTGGTGAAACGGCTGCCACCGGTGACAGCGACAAGACCGCTACCGCAGACGAGGGCGGCAGCAGCGATTCACAAGAGCCGCTGGTCATCTGGACGCTGGCCAAGGATCTGGAGACCTTTGCGGATCATTACAAGGAGGAGACCGGCAATCCGGTTGATGTTGTG
>CAJOOZ010000088.1 GCA_905236705.1 uncultured Lachnospiraceae bacterium
GCGCCGGATTTTGGCTGCGTAAGCAGCATATTTCCTTACAAAATCCGTGCGCATCCGCCGGAGGCTTTATAGTGAACGACAAATTATTTTTGTCGTTCACTATAAGTGATGTCAGGGGCATAAGAACAGGTTTGTGAAAGGGTATGTGCTCAGTTATGAAAAAAAAGAAACGCAAAATAAACATTCCCCCGCGCGCCGTTGGCGTGCTGTGTATCCTCTTAGCCGGTCTGGGGTTTTCACTGATGACATTTTTTGTCAGGCTTTCCGGCGATCTGCCCACCATGCAGAAGGCCTTTTTCAGAAACGCTGTAGCGGCCGTGGTGTCCCTGTTTACGCTGCTGAAAAGCTCTGAAAAAATATCCATAAAAAAAGGCTGCGGCTGTGATATCTTCTTCCGCTGCCTCGCCGGTACCACCGGGCTCATTGCCAACTTTTATGCCATAGACCGGTTGAATATTGCAGATGCCAATATGCTCAACAAGCTCTCGCCCTTTTTTGCCATTCTGCTATCGATCCCGCTCCTGAAGGAAATCCCTTCCAAAGCGGATATCATCGCCACCGTCGTAGCCTTTACGGGCTCTCTTTTCATCATACGACCCACAGGAAATGCCATGGAATATCTTCCCGCCCTCATCGGTCTGTACGGCGGCTTCGGAGCCGGTACCGCCTACGTTTTTGTTCGCAGACTCGGAAAAAAAGGAGAACGCACCCCCATTATCGTCCTGTGCTTTTCCCTTTTTTCCTGCCTGCTGACGCTTCCCTTCCTCATTTTCAATTACCGCCCCATGAGGCGGGAACAATGGATCTGTCTGCTGCTCGCCGGTCTCTTTGCCACTGTGGGACAGTTTTCCATCACCACTGCCTATCAATTTGCTCCTGCCAAGGAGCTGTCCGTATTCGACTATGTACAGGTTATTTTTGCGGCTCTCTGGGGAATCCTGTTCCTGGGGGAGGTTCCCGTGCCTCTGAGCGTTATCGGCTATGTGATCATCATCGGAGTTGCTCTGCTGCGCTGGAAAAGAAATCTGAATCAGCCGTCAGACACAGAATAATTACCGGCCGACACCCACGATCCGGTCGAGCGTTTCCACCAGCGCACCGATCTCCGGCTTGGTAAGCTGGGCATCAGCGCCCACGGTTTCTCCCTTTTTCCGCATGGAATCATTGATGGTGGAGGAAAATATAATGACCGGAATGTTACTGATCTTTGGATCGGTCTTGATCAGCTTGGTCAGCCTGTGTCCATCCATCTGCGGCATCTCGATATCCGTAATGACTACCTGTGCCTTTTCCAGGATTGTCTGATCATCTCTCCACTGACAGAGCAGATCCCATGCCTGTTGTCCGTTCTCCGTATAAGTCACCCTCTCATAGCCGGCAGTCCTCAAAGACTCCATGATCAGTCTGCTTAACAGTTCGCTATCCTCTGCAATCAAAATCGGCACGTCAATCCTGTCTCTGCCGGACAGATGCGCGACCTCCTCTACTTTCAGACCCGTTGATTCATTGATATCCGTTACAATCTTCTCAAAATCCAGAATCACGATCAGCTTGTCATTGATCTTGACAATGCCCGTGGATATGCCCGCCTCTGCACCGGACAATGTCGCATTGGGCGGCAATACCTGTGTCCATGCGACTCTGTGAATCCCCCTGACAGCATCCACATGAAATGCCATATCCAGAGAATTAAATGTGGTAATGACAAAAAATCCCTTCTGATCCGATACGCCAAGCTGCAGGCAGTTCCTCAGATCCACTGCCGTGATCATGGTATCGCGCGGCATGAAAATACCCTCTATACTGGGGTGGGAATTAGGCACAGGCGTCACCGTCTGATACTGAATGATCTCCTTGACCTTGGCGACATTGATACCGTATGAGTTGCCCTCAATGGTGAATTCCAAGATCTCCAACTCATTCGTACCGGTTTCCAGCAAAATATTCGTATCCATAGAATCCTCCCTCTCCATATTGATATCCGGCTACGGATCTGCCTATACAAAAGAATCCTGCCGGAACATCATTTCACCCTTTTCCCTGTCGCAGACACGCACCCGTATCCTGCAATCCGCCAGATGCTCATAATTGGCCTGAAGTTCATAATTGACATTCAGCATGATCTGCTGCTCCTCCTCGAGGATGTCAACGGTTCTGGTGTTGATATTCAGCATGATATCGCCGAAGGGCGTGGTGTAGCAGCTCTCGTTCTTCCGGTTCTCTTCAAAAAGCATATCCACATTCACGGGTCCCTTTTTTCTGAGCAGCACCTCACCGTCCCTGAATTTGATCATGTTTCTGGCAACTTCTTCAAACCCTTCCACAGGTTCATCATAGAAGATATAGTGATAATCATTCTTTTTATAATAGCTTCCGGCATTAATGACCTCCACCTTCCCCGGGGTCTCTTCTCCGGAAAAATGCAGGCCCTCCACCGAAACCAGTACATCCTTGTTCATAATCCGTCCTTTTTATGTATTCTTCTGCTTGTCAGCCGGAAAATTCAAGTGTTCCTTGATCGTCTGGAGCTGATTCTCTATATGGATCGTGATCTGCTCCTGTGCAATTTCGGAATCTCTCGCGGCGATACTCTGATAAATCCTCTCATGCTCATCTATGAGCAGCGTATGATAGCTGGCATCCTTGATATACTCAAAACGATACCTGTACATCTGTTCCGACAGATTACTGATCATCTGCTCCAGTTTGCGGTTTCCGGTAGCGCAGATGATAACATCATGCAGCGCCACGTCAGCCTGGGTAATGGCCGTCATATCCTTGGTTCTGGTCACGGCAGCAAAATGCTCACAGGCCTCATGCAGCTGCTTAAGCTGCGCTTCATCCATCCGTTCACAGGCCAGACGTACAGCAAGACGCTCCAGGGACATCCTTACCTCCAGCACATCCTCCAGATTCTTTTCCGAGATCTGGGCCACCTCTGCACCTCTTCTGGGGATCATGGTCACAAGACCTTCCAGTTCCAGCTTGCGGATCGCCTCCCGGATCGGTGTTCGCGAAACCCCCAGGCGCTGGGCAAGATGTATCTCCATCAGCCTCTCTCCCGGCGCCAGTTCTCCGAGCAGTATCTCCTGGCGTAATTTTTTAAAGACCACATCTCTAAGCGGTAAAAAAGCATCGTCCATTTCATTTAAGTCCTGCATCCCAACACCTCACTTTCCTACTCTACGCAACCGATCAGAGTATTGATATCCTCTATCTTCTGCTCCTTCATGAAATCCTCGATTCCCCGAACCGTCTCCACGGTGGTATAGGGATTGACAAAGTTCATTGCCCCGACCGCCACGGCTGTAGCGCCTGCCATGATAAATTCCAGAGCATCCTCCGCCGATGCGATACCTCCCATTCCGATCACGGGTATCGAAACCGCATGGGCAGCCTGATAGACCATACGAACCGCCACCGGCTTGATGGCCGGTCCGGACAGACCTCCGGTTTTATTCGCCAGCGCAAACTTTCTTCTGTGGATATCGATCTTCATACCGGTGATGGTATTGATCAATGAAACCGCATCCGCACCCGCGGACTCCGCTGCCCTGGCCATCTCCGCAATATCTGTCACATTAGGTGAGAGTTTCATAATCACTGGCTGAACCGCCTTTTTTTTGATCTCTCTTGTGATCTTCTCAAGTGCTTCCGCCTTTTGTCCGAAGGCGATCGCGCCTTCTCTGACATTGGGGCAGGATACGTTGATCTCCAGCATATCTACCCTCGGTTCATCTCCGAGTCTCTCTACCACCTCAACATAATCTTCGATGGTCCTGCCGCAGACATTGACGATCACCCTTGTATCATAATCCTTAAGGAAAACAAGATCTCTTTTCATAAAAGTGTCAATCCCCGGATTCTGCAATCCGATGGCATTGAGCATACCGCCCCATGTCTCGGCCACCCGGGGAGTTTCATTGCCGGGCCATGGCACATTGGCCACCCCTTTTGTCACCACGGCTCCAAGCCTGCCCAGATCCACAAACTCACTGTATTCCATTCCCGAGCCAAAGGTGCCCGAGGCAGTCATAACGGGATTCTTAAAAGTCACTCCCGCAATCGTCACACTTGTGTTCATTTATTTTCCTCTGTCAGATTTCTACATCTCTTGCATCATAGACCGGTCCGTCCGTACAGATCCGGCTGTTACGTACCATGGAGTGGGCGTCGATACCGACGGTTTTGGTCACACATCCAAGACAGGCTCCCACACCACAGGCCATTCTCTCTTCCAAAGAGATATAGGCCTCCATATTGTTAGCTTCTGCTAACTTTTTGACAGCCCGCAGCATCGGCATGGGTCCGCAGGCAAAGATCGTATCTGCAACAGCTTTGTGCTCTTTCATGGCATCCATCACATTGCCCCGACTACCACGCGAACCGTCCTCCGTTGCAACAATGACAGGGCATACGCTCTCAAATTCATTCAGCAGAAAGGTCTCACTGCGGTATCCCAGCACTGCAGTGACCCCCAGGGCCCTGCCTCTTTCCTGCAGCATTTTTGCGCTCAAAAGCATCGGGGGAATGCCTATACCGCCCCCCATGACCAGAACTCTTTTGCCGTCAGCGCGCTCCAGCGGAAATCCGTTGCCCAGAACCCCCAGGACATCCAGTCTCTCACCTGCCTTCATACCGGATAACAACGCCGTCCCGCCGCCTGCTATGCGATAGACCAGACGCACCTCCCCTGCCCGGCGGTCGATCCCGCAGATACTGATGGGACGCGGAAGAAGCCTGGAAGCGTCCGGCAGGTATACGCTGACAAACTGTCCTGCTCCTGCCTGCTGCGCCAGTTCTGTTTCCAGTCTCAGATCATAAATATCTTCAGCGATCCTGTCCTGTCTGCGGATGATCGCCGACGTTTTCTGTTTTGCCATATATAAAACCACTTTCTTTTTTCTCTTCTAGGCCGTTCCCGTGGGCCGTACCGGATTTTGGCGGCTTGAGGTTATTTACGATAGACCACCCTGCCGGAGCAGATCGTCATCTCAACGCTGCCGAAAAGCTTCTGACCGGTAAAAGGTGAATTTTCGGACTTGGAACAAAAGCTCTCATACACCACTTCTTTTGTATCATCAAAGAGCACCAGATCCGCGACCGTTCCTTCCGCAATCCGTCCGCCGGGCAGATGATACAGTCCGGCCGGCGCCATGCTCATCCTGTCAAAGAGTGTCTTCAGGCTCAGATGCCCTTCTCTGACCAGATGTGTGACAGCCAGTGAAAATGCCGTTTCCAGTCCGATGATGCCGCTGGGAGCTTCCGTCAGCGCTCTTGCCTTTTCTTCACTGCTATGAGGCGCATGATCCGTTGCGATCAGATCAATGGTGCCGTCCGCAAGACCCTGAATCACCGCCATTCTGTCTTCCTCTGTCCGAAGGGGCGGATTCATTTTGGCCAAAGTACCGTGTTCAATCAGCGCATTCTGGGTCAGGGAAAAATGGTGCGGCGTCGCCTCTGCATGGATCCTTCCTTTTTTGGCGGTCACTGCCCGTCTCTTGGCCTGTCTGATCAGCTCCACTCCCTCTTTTGTGCTGATATGCTGACAATCATAAATCGCACCCGTAAGAAGCGCCAGCTCCGAATCCCTGCGAATGAGGGATATCTCCGCCATCCGGTCGGATCCGCCAATCCCGAAATACTCCGAAGCCGATCCTGCATGGATGCCGTTATTAACAATGTAAGCCGGATCCTCTTCATGAAAGCTCAGCGGAACATTCAGCGCGGACGCACGCAGCATGGCCTCTTTGACCAGCTGTTCATCCATCAGCGGAATGCCGTCATCGGTAAAGCCGACAGCTCCCCTTTCGAAGAGCCCCTCCATGTCCACCAGTTTTTGGCCCTTAAGCCCTTCCGTAATGGTCGCACAGGCGTAGACATGGATATCCGTTTCGGCCGCCTTTTCAAGCACATAGGACAGGGTTTCCGGATTGTCGATGGCAGGCGCGGTATTGGCCATCATCACCACGGAAGTATAGCCTCCTGCCGCTGCCGCTGCCGCGCCGGTATGAATATCCTCCTTGTACGTAAATCCTGGATCTCTGAAATGGACATGCACATCCACCAGACCCGGACCTGCCTTCAACCCCTCCGCATTGATCACTTCGGCATTTACGGTCTCCGTTTCCTCAATGCGGGGTGAGATCCGGCGGATCATCCCGTCTTCGATCAGGATATCTCTTTTGAACATTCCGTCACCGCATTCTCCGCCTTCCGTTGCCGGATCCACAATGACTGCATTTTTAATCAGAAGCATGATCACTCTCCATCTTATCATCTATCCCAAGGGCGGTCAACATCACTGCTGCCTAGTGGTTTCCTGCCGAATTACATTACCATGCCGGCCTGCAGCCCTGCCTCGACATTCTTTCTGGGCTCCTTTAAAGCCTTGTCAGTCTTTCTGACCAGTTTTTCCACCGTATCAAGACGCAGTTTCCCGTAATCGGTAAAAGGGGAGAAAAAGATGCCCTGACGGTCCTTGTGATAGATCAGTGCACAATCATTGACTTTTTCAAGCTGCTTCATTGTCACTGTATCCTTGCCCTTCACCTCTTTCAGTGCATCCATCAGTTTCTTCATCTGGTCGGATTCACCGTGGTCCCTGTTGAGACGCTCCAGGGTTTCATGGGCATCCTTCAAAGCCTTCTTCAGATCCTCAGACAAAGTCAGGGTGACGCCACTCTTTGCCTCATTCCGCTGCGTTGCTTTTGCCCGATCCCTCTTTGCCTCATTATCTCTGGCTTTCTTTTTGGCGATCCGCTTATTCACCTCCTGGCGGACTGCTTTTTTATAATCATCATACAGCGTTTCGGGGGAGGGATGCTCGGCCAGCAATTTCAAAAATATCTTATCACTGATCAACTGCTTTCTGACCTGATCCAGCGCGTTATTCAGCTCTCCTCTTTTAAATTCACCGTTTTCGTAAAAGCCGGCATCCTCATCCAGGAATCTGCGCTGCATCGCCCCATCTTTCAGTATGCCCCAGATCACAATATCAGTGCCCAGCAGATAATCCGTGCCGGACAGTCTGGCTTTTTCCTGAAGACGGTTTTCCATACTCTGACTGATTTCAGCCACCAGTGCATTCCTGGTTCTCTTATAGTCTGCTCTGTTGTCATTCGGCTGCTGCTCACCCAGAAAGCGCGGATTTACCGGCTCCTCATCAAACGCAGCTTTTTCTGCTTCTGCGGCCGCTTTGTATTGGTTCCAGTCATCGGCAAGATTTCCGCCATCCTCCAGATAATCCTTTTTCCCATTCACGATCAATGAGGTCACATAGGCTCTGAATGTGGGATCCTTCAAATCTCTTTTAATATTTCTTGCAGACGACTCAGCCCCTTCCATCACTGCGCCAAGTCCCTCTGCTGTAACCTTATTATAACTCATATCGGCAGGATAAATCCTGATCGCCACTGCCTTGAGTTCTTCCGCAGTAATCCGGATCCTGCCATCATCTTCCCTCCGTTTCAGATCTTCAATACCTTTCCCCGCTTTCTCGATTCCCTGTTTATACTGAAGATAACTGTTCATCTTCTCGTCATATTCATCCAGATATTTTGCATTCCGATCGCTGATATTTGTCAAAACCCTTTGTCTTTTTTCAGCGGCAACCGATTGATCCTTCGGTACCTTAGCGGCCAGGCCCGCAATCTGCGCCCTGAGTTTTTCATACCCATCGGTGCACATCATATTCTGCTTTTCGCGAAGGATGTAGAGGTATGCCTCCTGCAGCAATTCGACGGCATCCTCCGTCCGGAAAACAACGCTCTTCTTTTGCATGAGCATATTACCGCGTTCGATCACAAGATCATAATCAATCTGATGATCCTTCATATATGCAGCAGGATCAATACAATCCCCCACGCGATGTCCGTACATATCCGTTTCGGGTGCATCGCCAAAGATCTTACTCATGGATCCGGCCGGATCCGGCAGGATCAACAGATTGACAAGGGTTTTTACCTTGGCGTTGCGTCTGACAGGATCTCTGTCACGGGCTTTCAGATAACCGATCTTGTTAGACTGTGCGTACGTGATAGCAGCGTTCAGCTCAGTGACCGTTTGGGCATAAATAATATTACCTGCCAGAACGTTTTGATCCTTTTCCAGCAGGGAGGGACCCACCACGGCCCTGGCTGTTCCATAGGTCTGCGTGGCTCTGACAAGATTGTTACTGGCGTTTGCAAACTTGCCGGTATCTGTCAAAAGATCAAGGGCATCCTCATAGGATTTTACATCCTTGCAGAGTTCTTCATATGTAAAAGGCTTAATTTGCTGAAAGGTATCCTCAACGATCTTGCCCGTAGGGCTTTCCAGATACTTATCCAGCCCTTTTGCTCCTTTACCCAGCTTGCAATATATCAGAAATACAGTATTGACCTGAGCGGTAGTCTTCAGGTCACCGGCCAGTTCAAAAGGCACGGCATTGTTTCTGACAGAGTCCATATTCCCCGGGAAAAAGTACTCATTGGTGTTGAAGTGATCCCTGGCGATCTGATAAAGCTCCTCCATATCCTCGGTCGCTTTGCGATAGGCCTCGGTTTTCTTCAGGATCTCCTCCGGATCGCCTCCTTGGATGGCATCCTGCAGTTCCCGCCTGCAACTGAGTATCTGACGAAAACTGTACACCTTGCCCCCGTCTTCTCCGTCTATAGGCCCGTCACCGATTAAATTCATCTGATCCATTTTCAGGATCATTTTGCTGATACCCTGTTTGGTCTGTGCACTGAGCCTTACCTTATCTTTTTTTAACTCCTGAAAAGCAGCTTCGTTTTCCGGAGGGATATAGTTTATGATGACGTCACTTGGCTCTTTTATAATCTTCCTGTTATAAAGACCATTTTTGTAGCCGGCAATATTATCATTTTTCAGCTTAGCGGTATAGCCGGCTTCAATCGACTGATGATCCTCCCTTTCCCGTTCCCCCCATTCTGACCGGACGGATTGTTTCACCTCTTTCAGATGATCGTCGGCCCAGTCCAACGCAGCAATATACCGTGCATGTTTTTCCAGATCATTTTTGATATTATCCGGTTCCTGCTCCTTCAGTTGGTTGATCTTCTCCGCATAAGGATACTCGTATCTCTCTTCCTCTTTCAGATCTGTCGGATCCACATAGTTTTCCAGCGCCACGCCCAGCGCTGCCGTCTTCTCGGGCTGGCGATTTTCCAGCTCCTCCACGAATTTCTCCTGCTGCTGTGCGGTGAGGCTGCGGATGGACATTCTTATGGTACCGGCCAAAATCTTATTATAGTCATCATCAGCAAATAAATTTTGTTGCCTGAGTTCATCCACGATAGCGAGCATTCCATAACCCGGTTTTTGCAGTTTTTTCTTCTGGTCGTCTGCAAGGTTCTCATACTTCTGTGCATGTGTCCGAAAATAATCGGCCAGCGACTCCTGCATGTGCCGACCTTCTTTTTCTGTTTCCAGTATCTTGCCGGCTTCTTCCTCCCCCATCGTTGCTTTAAGCGCAGCCATTGTATCCTCCAAAGAGATATCCGCCCCTTCAAGAAGTGTTCTGGCATAGTTTATGCGCCTGTCCTGTTTCCTTTTCATCCGCTGATAGGACGCAAAACCCGCCGGCTCCTCAGCCCGATCAGGTTTCCTGGCAGGTAACGCATTCTGCATACTTTTTTTAAATTCGTCTAAAAACTTACCCATGATAATCTCCCCTCCATTCCGATTTTTGAATCTGTTATCTTCACTTAACCATAATACCCGTCCCGGCTCATTTTGGTTGCATCAAATCCTCCACAACAACCGACATGGCCCAGGCGGGAAGCGGCGGTCTGTGATCATCTTCATCCATAAAAGCAAACATCGTGGCATAAGGTGGCATTACCTCAGGATAAATCCCGTACCCATCCGTAAAATAGATCAGGCCCCTGATATTTTCCAGCTTTTTCTCATCTATGAGCTTTTGGACATACGTAAAAGCCGGCCTGAAATCCGTGGAGCCGAAGCCTTCCATCCTGACCTTGCCAAGATAATCCGCAAGCTCTCTCTCATCCGTGATAAGGGTATCCTTTCTCACCTGATGGTCACATTGCAGAATATGAATATTGACCCTTGTAAAAAAGCTCTCCGTATCCTTGAGCACCGCCATGGTCTGTTTCAGGAACGCCTCGATGAGCCCCTCCCTGCAGGAGGCGGACGTATCGATGACGATGACAAAATCCCGAATCTTTTTCACATCGCGGTATTCCAGCGGCTCCACAAGCGGCATATTGCCATAATGCTGCAGCCCGTAAGTATAATAGATATAGTCAAATTCGTCATCATTGACCATCATATCCTCGGCATAGGTCGCAAAAGAAGCCAGCACCTTGCGGTAATCCACCCTCTCTCTGGTAGCCTCACTCAGATTCAGCGTCAGGCTTTCGGAGCTGCTTTTGTCCTTCGAAAAACTTTTCAGATCGGCTCTGACCCTTCGGGCGATCTTTTGGAAGGCCTCCATATTGGGTTCGATCTGTATCACTGTTTTCCAGCTGATATGCTCATCCATATGAGAGAGTGACGAAAGCCGCTCCACTTCCTCCGGCGTGGGTTTGTGCTCCAGAAAAAAATGATAAATATGCTCTGCCGTAAACGGAAGTTTCTTTTTCTTTTCCATCCGGCTCATTCCCATCTGGTTCCAAAGTACACTGTGATGATATACTTCCTCCGACTCGGGATTCATATCCCTGTGCAGCTGCCCAACCGCAGCCAAAAGTTCGGGATCTCTCTCCAGCACTGCCCCCGGCAGTGACAGCTCCAAAATGGTATTCTCCGTAGCCAGATCCACTGCCAGATCCCACATCTCTGTATTCAGTTTATCATAACCGCTGCTGTGAAAAAAAATGCAATGAAACAGTGAATGAAGATACAGCCTCAGGGCAAAAGCAGGCTGCTCCTGACTTTGTAAAAGAAGCCATAACGGATCATAATACAGGAATCTGCCGTCCGTGGAAGCTCCCAGAAGATGCTCTCTGGGCTGTGGCGACAGGGCAAATACAGCCACATCCAGAAACCGCATGTTGACAACGATCGTATCCATGGCCAGCTGCATCAGCTCCGCTGCCAGCTCCCGGATCTTCTGCTGTTTGGGCGTGACGGTCTCTTTCATTTATACCAGCTCCGCATTTTTCAGATAGGTCTCTCTCAATATCTGCTGCACCTGTCTGCTGACGTTCTTTTTTTCCTCCCTGGTCATATCCTTCATATAAATAGGTTTGCCGTATTCGATCACCACATGTGTTTTTTTGATCAATGGGATGTGATCCTCAAAAATGTGCCCGGTATTGTTGATCGTCATGGGTATGATGGGGGCTCCCGATTTTTCCGCCATCTTCAGGCTTCCGTCATGAAAAGGCAGCAGAACCTCCTCCGTCCTGTTGCGGGTTCCTTCCGGAAAAACGCAGACCGAGATCCCCTGTTTCAGATAATCGATATTTTTCAGTATCAGTTGCAGTCCCTGCTTCAGATCCTTTCGATCCAGAAATGTGCAATAGAGGTTTTTCATCCAGTTTACCAGAAGCGGATATCTGAGCATCTCCGTTTTGGCAATATATCCGGTAAGACGCGGCACCCGCGTATAGGTCAGGATCACATCATAATAACTGCGATGATTGCCGACGTAAAGAACCGCCCTGTCCACGGGGACATTTTCCTCTCCGATGACAGTCACGGAAACACCCGATAAAAAAGTCACCACCCTGAAAGCCCAGTTCACGATGGCCAGAGAGCTTTTTGCTTTGATTTCCGGATTGAAAAAACCGATGATCCACTCTGCGATCAAAAGCGGAATGCTCAACACCAGAAACAACACCACAAAGATAATAACGATCAAAAACCTAAGCATGTATTTTCCTCTTATTTCTCACTGTTCCAGCTCAGGCGGTGAAGTCTTCCCTCTTCCTGCAATCCGGCAAAGTGATTCTGCCTGAGCGCCTCATACAATACGATGGCTACTGCATTTGATAAATTAAGCGACCGGATATCTTCCATCATGGGAATCCGGATGCAATCCTCTTCATGCGCCGTCAGAATCTCCTCCGGAATACCCGCAGACTCCCTGCCAAACATAATGCAGTCGTCAGGGCCGTACTTCACGTCGGTGTAACTGCGCCCTGCCTTCGTCGTGGCCAGCCAGATTCTCTCGCCCTGATGGCGGGCGCAAAAATCCTCATAATCTATATAACGCGTCACCGATAATTTGTCCCAATAATCCATACCGGCGCGCCTGATCATCTTTTCGCTCAGCATGAAGCCAAGGGGCTCGATCAGATGGAGACTTGTCCCCGTTGCGACACAGGTTCTGCCGATATTGCCGGTATTGGCCGGAATCTCCGGCTCATGTAAAACAATCTGCATAGCCCTGCGCCTTTACCTTCTTTTGTCCAGGAAACGAGCGATCCGTTCCATGGCAACCTTCAGATTATCCAGCGAATACGCATAGGAAATCCGCAAAAATCCCTCGCCGCAGTCGCCAAATGCCGTTCCAGGAACCACTGCCACCTTTTCCTCTTTCAAAAGCTGTGTCGCAAATTCCTCACTGGTCATGCCAAACTGTTTGATACAGGGAAAGGCATAAAAAGCGCCAAAGGGTTCGAAACAGGGCAGTCCCATTTCGGAAAAAGCATGCATCAGATATCTTCTGCGCTGATTATAGGCCTCCCTCATTTCCGCCACATCTTCATCCCCGTTTTTCAGAGCCTCCACTGCAGCATACTGGCTGGTGGTAGGGGCGCACATAATGGCGAACTGATGGATCTTGGTCATCTGTGCAATGATGCTGTGCGGACCGCAGGCGTAACCTAAGCGCCAGCCCGTCATGGCAAACGCCTTGGAAAATCCGTTGATCAGGATCGTTCTCTCCTTCATCCCCGGCAGGGAAGCGATGGAGACATGATCCGTACCGTTATAATTCAGCTCCGAATAGATCTCATCCGAGATCACAAACAGATCATGCTTTTCAATGATGGGCGCGATAGCCTGAAGATCCTTTTTCTCCATGATGGCTCCGGTGGGATTGTTGGGGAAGGGCAGAACCAGGATCTTGGTCCGGTCGGTAATGGCCGCTTCCAGCTCCTCAGCCGTCAGTCTGAATTCGTTTTCAGCCTTGAGCTCTATGATCACCGGCTCGGCTCCTGCCAGGATCGCACAGGGTTCATAGGATACATAGGAAGGCTGCGGGATCAGAACCTGTTCTCCCTCGCCGGGATTGATCATGGCCCGCAGTGCCAGATCAATGGCCTCGCTGCCGCCCACCGTGACCAGCACATCCTCTCCCGGACGGTACTGCACGCCCACTCTGCGCTCCAGATAATTGCAGATCTCACTGCGCAGCTCCATCATGCCGGAGTTGGATGTGTAAAAAGTACGTCCTTTTTCAAGAGAATAGATACCTTCATCGCGAATATGCCATGGTGTATCGAAATCCGGTTCTCCCACTCCCAGTGATATGGCATCCGGCATCTCTGCCACCAGGTCAAAAAATTTACGGATACCGGAGGGTTTCAGGCCCACTACCTGCTTTGCCAAAGGGTCTCTCATGGTGTCACCTTCATCCTTTCATCCACTCCGCTGCTTTGCAGTATCGTACCGTGATCCTTGTATTTTTTCAAAATAAAATGGGTCGCCGTGCTCATCACGGTCTCCAGCGTGGAAAGCTTGTCCGTCACAAAGCCGGAAACCTCCTTTAAGGTCTTGCCCTCCAGTGTGACCAGTAGATCATAACCGCCGGAGATCAGATAAACGGAATTTACTTCGGGATATTTGTAAATACGCTCCGCGATGTTATCAAAACCC